>NZ_JBFODD010000037.1:0-239149 GCF_040908115.1 Aeromonas sp. R7-1
CCGTCGAGGTGAGCGAGTCATTGGGGCATACCACATCCAGCATGTGAACGGATATCACCGGCGGTTGAAGGAGTGGATGGAACGATTCCATGGAGTCGCAACCCACTACCTGAGGAATTATCTGGGCTGGCGCAGGATGCTGGAACGTTACGGCAGGGAGGTAAATACCAAGATGTGTTTGCATGAGGCGCTAGGGCACCCGATGCAACACGTAATTGGGACATAGCCATGGAAAAGGGGGGAGATGACGACGTCCCTTGGGGATCTTTTACGAGAGTCGGCAAATATGGGGACCCACCTCTTGCTTGCCTGAGCAAACCTGATGCCAAGGGGCGGGTTGGCCGATATCTCGAAGGGGGGCAGTGTTGGCATTAAATAACAAAGGCGACCAGTTGGTCGCCCTTGTGTGATGGGCAGAAGCGCGGGCTCTGCCTGTGAAGGTGACGGTTATTGCAAATCCGTGCTCAGGCTGGGGGCACCGAAGTTCACCAGGGTGGCATGGGAGTGCTCGAAGTACTGTGACCAGAAGTCACCGAGTGCATCCATGGTCTTGCCGGAACGATAGGCGTGTTTCACCGCGTCGGTTACCAGCCCGGCGCCCGTGACGTAGACGCGAGCGCCTTGCAGATCGGCAAACAGCCCCTTGCTCTTGGCCTGCTTGAGCTCGTCACCGACATTGAGCTGCTTGATCTTGTTGGTGGCATAGAAGCTGGTGTAATCGGAGTGCTCCAGCATGTCCGAAATGAGGAACACGACGCGGTCATTGACGCCTTGCTCGGCCTTCATATCGTCACCCACCTTGCGCAGCGAGTTCATGATCTCGCTCTTGGGGATGTCCTGGTGGGCATCACGAAGTGCTTTCACGAACTGTTTGCCAAAGCCGTTACGAAAGACCTTGGTCTGCGTCGTCAGGCAGGTGTCCAGGCCGCGCAATTTGCGCATGCTGACATCGTCCCGGATCTCCCCTTCCAGCGGCATATCCAGTTGCCCCGCGTAGGCCAGGCGAAGGTATTCGCCAGGCAAGAAGGCGGAGAAGGTATAGAGCTTGACGCGATCACCAGCCTGCACGAACCGCTCGATCTGCCCCCAACTGCTGCGTTGCAGATCGTCAGGCATCGGAATGGTCTGGTCGATGATGACCACCAGTTCGCGGCCGGTGCCCGCAGGCTTGATGTCGGTCAGGCCATTGCGCTCATAGCAGCTCTGTATGTCGTTACGCTCGGCCGCCAACGCTGCACAAGGCAGCGTCAACGCCAGTAGCAATACCTGGGTGATCTTCACGATTAGGCACTCTGCTTGGTGGGAAAGAGGCCCAGGGTCTTGAGGGCCATCTGCTGCTCACGGATATCACGCAACTGCGCTTCGTCCACCCCCAGTGCGCGGCTGGCTGCTGCCAGACTCTCTTCGGGCAGGCCAGTGACATCATGGAAATCGGCGGCCTTGACGGCAGCGCCGGTCTGGCCGGGGGCGTCAGTGGTGGGTGGGAGAGCCGCCTCTGCCTGCGCAACAGCCGGTTGTACGGCGGGTGCCGGCTCGGCTTGCACTGCCGGTGCGACCTGGGGGGCCGGCTTGGGCGGCACGGTGCCTGCCTTGTACTCGATAAAGGCCAGGAAATTGCGATGGGCGGATTTCTCCCCTTCCAGCGCCCCCAGCACACCCGAGTTGGTATGGTCACGGCTCGACAACAGGGTCTGCAAGCGGCGGAGCTTGTCATCGGCATGGCTGGCAATGGCGGTGCGTTGCTGGTCCATCGCGTCCAGCATCTCTTCGGCGGTCGCGTATTCGTGTGTCAGACGCCAGGCTGTTTTGGAATGGGTGCCTGCAAAGTGGTATTTGCTGGCAAGCCAGATGCTGATCCCCTGGATGGCGATGTAGATGAGCGACAGCATGACGTAGGTGGTCAGGCTGGCCTCACGGATGGCCTGCATCTTGTCTTCGATGGTGGCCTCTTCCGCCTCGTTGTTGATGGCTTGAGACTCTTCCGGCAGATCAAACGGCGACCCCATGCTGCTGTCACTCTGTGCCGTTGTTTCGGCGCGCATGTTGTTGACCATCTCGGTTTCGATGCTGTCGAGGGTGGCTGAACGCACCACGAAGGCGCCCACTGCCATGCAGGCAACAAACGAAGCACAGACAATCAGCCAGACAAACTTGCGGCTGACACCTGAATTCACGTCTTTCAGGCGGGCCAGCAGCTGCTCGTAGTCAGGTTTGTCAGAGTCCGAGAAGGAGTCTTCCAGATTGATGGCCTTGTTTGCCTTGAGGGTACGGGAGCGTTTTGAGGGCTCTTCCCCTTGCCACCAGTGACGCGCCCGGGCGATCAGGCTGTTGTGATGCAGGGAGTGTCCGGCCACTTCAGCCAGGAATGCGGATGCAACGGCGAGCAGCAGAGCCGTCGCGGCTGCCAGCAGGTGACGGTCATTGGTGGAGGCATCCATGTTCATCCAGCCTGCCAGCACGTAGGCAAAGCCCATTGCCTCGACCAGCACCAGCACCAGCACCAGAGCAAGCACCCACGCCGGGCGTGGGGAGCGGCCGGCCTCTCCTGCCTTGGCAAGGTAGTCGAGGGAGGCGTTGTAGGCATCTGTCCCCTTTAAATGTTTCTTGTATTCGCGGTAGTACACATTTGACAGGGTCACTTCATGGTTGATCCAGCCATCGCCATCGACCGAGGCCGGCTTGCGGGCGAGACGGGCCACTGTGCCGATCAGCGGCAGGCTGTGCCATACCCGGATCAGGAAGTAGGAAACATGCTCCCAATGCCGCCACACCACCACGGCGCTGACGAGGAATGAAACAATGCCAACGGTCAGCATCTGGTTGGCGAGGATCAGCGTCTTGAGCGCTGCCAAAGAAAAGTCTTCCACTAAGTTTCTCCGTTTTCTTATTTGGAATGGGTGGCGGGAATGGGCAGGTACGAAGCCACATAAGCCTCGGAACCTGCCGGGTAGAACAGGGCTCCCTGGCTTACCTTGGCGTTGCCTTTGCTGAACACGAGGTCCATGCAGGACACCGACGCCTTGGGATCGCTGGTGAAGACGCGGTACAGCACCTCACTCTCGCCCTCATAGGTGTTGGCCACCGCCTTGAGGGTCTGGGGCTTCTTCTGATTCGAGGATTTGTAACCCTGAACGACTTGCAGGATCGGTTGACGATCGACCTGGGCGTTGTCACGCAAGATGGAAACCGGAGAGACAGTCACCAGGTGGCCGTTGACGGTATTGGCCCAGACGCGATTGTTATAGCCGGGCATGTACTCCTTGGTGGCATGGCGCGGGAGAGGCTGGTCGTCTGCCATGCTCAGTACCTGGCCTGCACTGCGTGGCTTATCTGCCTCACAGCTCGACATCGGCATGTCGCTTGCGTATGCGCTGCTGATCAGTGCAAAACCACTCGCCTTGGGTTTGATGTTCTGGGCCATGTTCCACTGATAGGTGCCGGCAGGCTTGCCGCCGAAGTCCACTGCGGCCTTGGCATTGGGCAGGGCCTTGGTCGTGCTGGTGTTTGAGGCGCTCTGCTTGGCGGCGGGTTGGCGAGGGGCGGTTTGCGACGTGGCCGCCACCTTGCTTGAACCGCTTGCGGACTGAGTCGCCGGTTTGGTCGCCGCCACACGCGGTTTGGCGGTGTCGGAAGCCCCGTAACGCAGATAGCGGGTGTTGTTCTCTTCGGATTGGGCCCGCATGACCAGAGCCTGCTCGTTCGCCAGTTCTACAATTTCGACCCGGCGATTCTGACCGCGAAGCAAGGGGTCGCTGTTGTCTGCGATGGGACGCGACGAACCTGCACCTTGATAGTAAATGGAAGAGGCCGGGATCCCCGATGCGACCAGGACCTTGCCGACGGCTCGCGCACGTTGCTCGGAGAGTCGCAGGTTGAGTTCTGCAGGGCCGGTGGCGTCACTGTGGCCGACGAGGAGGATACGGCGCTGATCCGAGGCGTCTGTGGCTGCGGGTTTGGCATAGAGCTGGGCCAGTTTCGTGACCACGCGCAGGCCGCTTTCTGTGAGCTGGGCAGAACCACTCGAGAACATGCCGGAATCGGGGATCTGGGCCACAAGGCCGGCGTCCTGAGGGACACCGGTCACTGCGGCTGGCTCGGCAACGGTCAGCTTCTCGGTAGCGATGTTGAGATTCTCTTCCTTTGCTATCCGGTCAAGCTCTTGTAGCCTGGACTGCCACATATAGCCTGCCGCGCAGCCCAGCGCCCCACCGAGGGCAACCCCCGCGACAGCCCCTTTTTTCCCGTTGATGGCGTAGCCCGCAGCCCCTCCTGCAATCATGCCAGCCCCACAAAGCACCGGCATGCCGTAATCCTTGCCGATATCATTGACCGTGGATTTGAAATTCTGCATCTGCTGAGAGCTGCAACCCACGGCGGCAATCAAGACACAGCTGAGAGGTGCAAGACGAAACGATTTATCCATAGCGATTCCTTGCCATTTATATTTAATAGCGAGATTCAGACATGCCAGTGAGGCCAGAGAAAAGCGTCTTCGGGTGGAGTGAAATATCGACACTTGCTGACATTAAAGATATTAACGCGGGCTGATGTTTAATATCGGCGCCAGGCGTGATCATTCTCGCAAGCGGCTGTGTCTGATATGTCCTGAGTGTCAGAAGAGGCAATTATCTATGCGGTTCAATAGGTATCGAGTGGCTATGATAAGCCAAACGAGCCTGATCATGCGAGTGGAAAAGTGATGCAACCATAGGAAAAACATCAACTTTCCAATATCTTTGCCCATCTCACCGACGCTGAACACAAAGAGGGTTATTGTGACGCTCTTGTGATTTGTGAAAGGCGCAGGCCGATTATCGCTATTGAGGATGAGGGCTGTTGGGGGAAGTATGTGGTTGCCCCCACTGACAGTGCTGGCGAAATAATGTTCATGGGCAGAATAACGTCTGGCATCCCGTTTATATAATGGATTAATTGTCGATAAATATGTCTGACAACAGTTTATAGACTGGGGCACAGGCAGTGCGAAGCATTGCAAGAGCATTGTTGAACGCATTGTTTGATAATATTGTCGAAAGGGTTTGGTCAGGAGCAATCAGATGGCGATAACAACGCGATCCCGAAGAGAGAAGGTAGGCAGCGGACTCGGGCTGGTGATGGGGCTCATCGCCTTTAACCTGATTGTGCCCCTGCTTCCGGTTGCAACAGAGATGTCGGATATGACCCGGATGATAGGTGCCATGGTCAGCGCCATGCTTTGCGCCGAGCTGGGCGCCAGGATTGGCAAGTGGCGGGATGCCAAAGAGCAGGCCGGATCGGCAGAGTAACTCGACGTGAGAAGAGCGCCAATCGCCCGAGTGCGGCGGTGTGTGCGGGTGTAACAGGCAGGGCGACAGTTGTCGCCCTGCCTGTTTTGCTATCGCGGTTTGCCGCTCAAGCGCCGCGCCGCCGGGGGGCGCTTCGATGGAGGAAGGTGGCCAGGGTGTCGCGGGGCGATGCCGCATTGCATCAGAAGGCACCTGGAGCGAGATGGCGCCAAGGCTGGATCTGCGAGGGAAATCCTGAGATCGTGCAGGCAGTTATCTGGTTATCCCCTTGAGAGGAGTGCCCATGCGCATTGCCCTGATTGGTCTTGGCGATATCGCCCGGAAGGCCTATCTGCCGCTGCTGGCAAACGACGAGCGAGTCACCCCGCTGCTCTGTACCCGGAGTCCCTCGGTGCTCGGCAAACTGGCGCGCCAGTACCGGATTGGCGAGTGTTTTACCGAGGTCGATGCGCTGCTGGCGAGCCGACCTGATGCGGTGATGATCCACGCTGCCACCGCCGTGCACGGCAAACTGGCGGAGCTGTGCCTGCGTGCCGGCATTCCCACCTTTGTGGACAAGCCGCTGTGTGACAACGCAGGAGAGGTGGAGGCGCTCGCCAATCTCGCCATCGCCAGGGACTGCCCGCTGTTTGTCGGCTTCAACCGTCGCTATCTGCCCGCCATGGCCGCCGCACGCGGCCAGCCGCTGACCGAGCTCCATTGGCAAAAGCACAGGCACGCCCTGCCAGGGGTGCCTCGCCAGTTTCTGTTCGACGACTGTATCCATGTGCTCGACAGTCTCTGCTGTTATGGCGGCGAGCCGGACGGGGAGCTGCATGCGGTGCTGCGACGCAGCAGTGAGCAGCCCGAGCTGCTGGCCGGGGTGAGCGTCGCCTGGCAGAGTGGGCAGATGGCGGTGAGCGGCAGCATGAATCGCAGCGCCGGCATGACCGAGGAGCGCATCGATGCCTATGGCGACAACTTCTCATTGCATATCGAGAATTGCACCCGTGGCCTGCTTGCGCGAGACAACACAGTGCAGACCCTGGCACCGGGCGACTGGCAGCCCGTGCTGGCGAGCCGAGGCTTTGTCGCCATGCTCGAGCACTGGTATGGGCTGATTGACGTCGGGCGGGCAGACGGGGCGCTGGTCGAGAGCTACCTGAAAAGCCATCGACTGGCGGAGCGCCTCGTCGCCCTGGCAAAGGGATGACCCGGAGGCAAGGGGCTGGTGACACCGGCAGGCATCACTGGCCAGAGAAGCGGCAGAGCACTGTATGAGATGGTGGCTCCTTGCGCAGTCAGCCGGGAAAGGTGCCAGCGAGCGAGCCAAGCGAAGGCGGGTTTGTTATCTTGGCGGCCATCAAGAGCAGCAGGGCAAGAGATCGCAATGAAGAAGGTGTCGAAGATGAGATGGCTGACCGCAGTGGGCGGGGTATTCCGTTCATGAGCATCATTCTGGGGATCGATCCCGGTTCGCGCATCACCGGCTACGGGGTCATTCGCATCGTGGCGGGCAAGGCGGAATATCTGGGATCGGGCTGCATCCGCACCGATCTGGGGGAGCTGCCGTCTCGCCTGAAGCAGGTCTATGACGGGGTGAGCGAGATCATTACCCAGTTCAAGCCGGACGAGTTCGCTATCGAGCGGGTCTTTATGGCGCGCAACGCGGACTCGGCCCTGAAGCTCGGCCAGGCCCGTGGCAGCGCCATCGTCGCGGCGGTCAACGCCCTGCTGCCGGTGAGCGAGTACTCGGCCACCCAGATCAAGCAGGCGGTGGTGGGCACCGGTGGCGCCGCCAAGGAGCAGGTGCAGCACATGGTGACTCACCTGCTCAAGCTCTCTGCCACCCCGCAGGCGGATGCGGCGGATGCCCTCGGGGTGGCGCTCTGCCACTTCCACACCCGTCAGAGCCTCATTCGCATGGCCGGGCGGGCCAGCGGATCGGTGCGCGGCCGTTATCGCTGATCCCCGGGGGAGGGCTTCTGGTGTTGGCAGGGGAGCGCGGGGAGCTGCTGGCAAAATCGCTGGTCGGGTCACAATCTGTCGCGTCCCTCGATGGGACTCCCATGGAGAAGCGCACCGAGCGGGTGAATATCTTTCTACTTTATCAATAACTTGTGGCATTCATCACATATCCGCGATGAATCGGGTCGGTTTCGTCTTGCTCCGCCACACTCCCATAATATGGCGCCTGTTCAATAACAGTGTCCGTATGAGCCTTTCAGGTTCGCGTGTTAGTCATCATGGGAGAGACAAGAGTGAAACCTTTTGCTGCTGAATTTATGGGAACCTTCTGGCTGGTGCTGGGGGGCTGCGGGAGCGCCGTGCTGGCTGCCGCCTTCCCCAATGTGGGGATCGGCCTGCTGGGCGTCGCCCTGGCGTTCGGCCTGACTGTGCTGACCATGGCCTATGCCATCGGTCATATCTCGGGTTGCCACCTGAACCCGGCCGTGACAGTCGGGCTCTGGGCTGGTGGTCGCTTCCCGGCCTCCAACGTGCTGCCCTACATCGTGGCCCAGGTGCTTGGCGGGATCGTGGCTGGTGGCGTGCTCTATGTCATTGCCAGCGGACAGGCGGGTTTTGATGTGAGCGCCGGCTTTGCTTCCAACGGCTATGGCGAGCATTCCCCCGGCGGTTACAGCCTGCTGGCCGCACTGGTGTGTGAAGTGGTGATGACCGGTTTCTTCCTGTTCGTCATCATGGGCGCCACCGACAGCCGTGCACCGGCCGGGTTTGCTCCCATCGCCATCGGTCTGTGCCTGACCCTCATCCACCTCATCAGCATCCCGGTGACCAACACCTCGGTCAACCCGGCGCGCAGCACTGGCGTGGCGCTTTTTGTCGGTGACTGGGCCGTGGGCCAGCTCTGGCTGTTCTGGGTTGCCCCCATTGTCGGTGCCATTCTGGGTGCATTGGCCTATCGTGTGATCGCCACGAAAGAGTGATGTGTTGCTAGTTAACGTGTGGTATCGACACGCCCCCGGGCGTGTTTTTTTATGCCTGAAGGAATACCGGGCAGGGCGCCATGCCAACGATAGGGTACGGCATGATCACAGTCCCTTGGCGCTCAGCATCTCTTTGTAGCGCTGATGCAGCAGCTTGACCCGTTCCACATAGGCCCGGGTTTCGGCCAATGAGGGATGCCGCCGTGCTTGTACCGTACCGGTCCTACAACCCCTTGGCGCTCAGCATCTCTTTGTAGCGCTGATGCAGCAGCTTGACTCGTTCCACATAGGCCCGGGTTTCGGCATAGGGCGGTATGCCGCCGTGTTTTTGCACCGCACCGGCGCCTGCATTGTAGGCGGCGGTGGCTAGGGCCACATTGCCGTCATACTGCTTGAGCAGACCCGCCAGGTATTTCACACCGCCAAAGATGTTCTGCTCCGCCAGCAGGGCGTTGCCGACCCCGAGCTCGCGCGCCGTGGAGGGCATCAGCTGGGTCAGTCCCATGGCGCCCTTGCGGGAGACGGCCAGAGGATTGAAAGCGGACTCGGCATGGATAAGTGCCCGGATGAGGGCAGGCTCGACCTGATAAGCCTTGGCTGCCGCCTGTATGGTGCTGGCGTAGTCATAGAGGAAGAGGCCTGTCGTGTGCCAGTTGACCTTGGACGCCGGATCGCAGGCATAGCAGTCGTTGAACAGCAGCAGTTCGTAGTGACCCTGCTCCGGCATCATGTCGGAATAGCGTATGACCCCGTTCTTTTGTACCGATTTGTAGACCTGGATCTGACGGCTTGCAGGCTTAGCGGGTTCAGGGGAGGGGAGCGGCGCCGTGGTGAGCGCCACGGTACGCGGCGTGGGAACCGGGGAGGAGACTGCCGTCTCCGGGGTCAGGATCACCACCTCGGCCGGCGGCGGTATCTGAGCCGGGGCTGCGTGGGAAAACAGCGGCATCATGCCCAGCAACATCCATGCTTTCAACGGCTTGCTCCTTAAGCCTCGTTAGCCACGTTGAGTAAAGCATTCGGGATGGCGCAGAACAAGTGCCCGTGAACAGGGGAGGCTGGAAATGTGATGGCAGAGGGACGTCCCACCTGAGTGCTCACTCAGGACAAGGGGCGCGGCTCATGGCGTCAAGGGGCGGATGATCGCAACCTCGTCTTTTCCATCGAGTTATTGGCTTTTTTGTAAGTTAAAGGCGTGTTATCTTGCTGTTGCTCCACTCTGGTCTGATCTCTTCGTGGAGCCAGCGAGCGAGCAGGAGAGGGCCGGTATGGCCAGAGCGAAATGGGCATGACAAGCAGGCGAGCGATGGAGCTCAGATTCGAAGAGTACTGTGATGCGGATCTTTCCCTCATCAGAGACTATTACGAGACGACGTTTTCCCACTATGTGCCGGATTTGGCAGAACGGATTTTTGTGGTCCGTGACGCGCACTGGCTGGTGGGGGCGGTGCGCCTGCGCGATGAACAGGATTATTACCACTTGTGCGGCTTTCGTCTGCTCCCTCACTACCAGTCCCTGGGGCTGGGGTCCCGCTTGTTGCAGCATGCCTGCCGCGATCTTTCCGACAAGCCCGTGATCTGTCACGCCCTGCCGTTCGAGAAACCCTTCTACCTCAAGGCGGGATTTGACCACCTTCCCCTGCATGAACTCGACGGGCCCCTCCACTCTCTCTATCACCAGCAGCACGAACAGGGTTACCAGATCGAGCTGCTGGTGCGTCAGGCGAAGGCGCCTGTTTTCAACTGACGTCTTATTGGGGTTTGGTCAGCAGGTGGATCTTGCCTGGTGACAGCTCCAGCCCCAGCAGATTTTCCTTGAGCCAGGCCTGATTGGGATCCTTGTCATCCAGCTTGTAGACAGGCTGGGTCTCCAGCCGTTTCTCCATGCTCTGCAGCAGCATCCTCAGCATGAAACCAAACTTCTGTTCCGCCGCTGCAGGCTCCAGCTTGTAATCGATGAGCTTCATGTTGTCGAGGAAGAGCGCACTCCTGGCCTTGTCGTAGCGGGGCCTCGCCTCATAGGTCATGTTGAGGCGCGCGTCGTACTCGGTCTGATCCGGGAGCGCGATTTTCAACTTGCCTTTGCCAAACACCCTGGCGGTATCCGGGCTCTGGCGACCAATCTGCACATCGCTCTGCTCGAGTTGCACATGGGCCTTGATGATGCCGGGCAATTCCAGCTGTTTGTCCACTTGCACCTGGGACTGCAGGTACTGATTTATCTGCTGCTCATTGATGTCATATGAGCCTTGACCTAGCATGGCCAGACTCAGCAGCATAGATTGCAGGATCATGCTAACGACCTGATAGAATGGGTGTGCCCCATAGCATACCATCCCGACCCTGTGGGGTCTGCCCGTGCCATCTGTCCAATACACCAAGGAGTCGCCTTGCTCGACGGTCTGGAATACGACATTCAGTTGCTGTTTTCCCGCTTTCTCGGCTGGTTGTTGCTGTTGTTTCACACCGTGATCGTGGCTGGGATCTCCCTGCGGGTGGTGATGAAGCGACGTCCCATCGGGGTATCCCTCGCCTGGTTGGCCCTCATCTATGCCATCCCCTTCGCCGGGGTCGGTTTCTACGTGCTGTTTGGCGAGATTCGCCTCGGTCGCAAGCGGGCGGAGCGGGCCCAGGCCATGTACCGTCCTTACGCCATCTGGATCCGCCAGCTCGCGCGCCTCTTCCCCCAGCACTGCTGCGAGGTGGGCAGCAAGGCACGCCCGCTCCACGATCTTATCCAGGGACGCTTGGCCATGCCCATGCTCTCGGGCAACCGGATGACCCTGCTGCACAAGCCGAAGAGCATCGTAGAGGAGATAGTGCGCGACATCCGGGGCTCCTCCCAATCCTGTTATCTGGAGTTCTACATCTGGCACCCCGGCGGGGATGTGGACGAGGTGTGCGAGGCGTTGATGGAGGTGGCGGCACGCGGCGTGGATTGTCGTGTCTTGCTCGACTCCATCGGCAGCAAGACCTTCTTCCGCTCCTCCTGGCCCAAAACCTTGCGCGCTGCCGGCGTTAAAGTCGTGGAAGTGTTGCCGGTCGGCGCCTGGCGAATCCCCTTCCAGCGCCAGGACTTGCGCATGCACCGCAAGCTGGTGGTGATCGATGACAAGGTTGGTTATACCGGCTCCATGAACATGGTGGATCCCCGTTTCTTCAAGCAGGATGCCGGGGTCGGCCAGTGGGTCGACATCATGATCCGGGTGCAGGGCCCCGTGGTGCCGTTGATGTGGTCCACCTTCGTCTGGGACTGGGAGATGGAGACCGGCGAGCGGCTGCTCGACAGTCTGCAACATGAGCCGGAAGCCTGGCCACAGACCAACTATCGGGCCCAGCTCATTCCCTCCGGCCCCTTCGTCGGTGGTGACTGTATCCAGCAGAGCCTGCTGCTCGCCATCTACCAGGCTCGTCACCATCTGGTGCTGACCACCCCCTATTTCGTGCCGGACGATCCGCTGGCTGCGGCCCTCTCTTCGGCGGCGGCCCGCGGCGTGCTGGTGCAACTGGTGCTGCCTGCGCGCAACGACTCCCTGATGGCGAACCACGCCAGCAACTCCTTCATGGAGGATCTGCTGGCGGCAGGAGTGGAGATATATCGCTATGATGCCGGGCTGCTGCACACCAAGAGCGTGCTGGTGGACGATGATTTCGCTCTGGTGGGCACGGTCAACCTCGACCGGCGCAGTCTCTGGCTCAATTTCGAGATCACCCTGCTCATCGACAACCCGGTGTTTGTCGCCGAGATGAACCAGCTGGTGCAGGGCTACATGCTGGAGGCGACCCCCATGTCACTGACCAGGTGGCGTGCCCGCCCCTGGTACAAAAAATTGCTTGAGAACATCTTCTACCTGTTCAGCCCCCTGCTGTGACAGCCAGAGCGTGGACCCCAAGCCGTTGTCTGGCTTGTGTTGATGCCCATCCTCCCCGTAGAGTGCGCCCATGCACCCGCCATTGAACCATTGTGGAGAAACAGAACTGATGAAGAAAAAAGTGGCCTTGGCCGTCGGAGCCGTGTTGGTGGTGGGAGGGCTTGGCGCCTGCTGGTACACGGGCAATACGTTCGACCGGATCCTGGCCGAGCAGATCGCCAGGGCGCAGCAGGAGAGCGGAATCGAAGTCACCTGGAGCCCAGAGACGGAGAATCTGTTTACCCGCGACGGCGTGCTCAAGGTGGTGGTGCCGCCCCAGACGCTGGCGAGTTTTGATCCCCAGCTGGCGGGAAGCGAGCCCATCGAGATGCAGTTCGCGTTCAACAGCCGCCTGTTGCCGCTCTATATCAAGAGCCACCTCCAGCTTGATACCGCACAGGGCACGCTGGCGCCCATCCTGACCTCCCTGGGGATGCAGCAGTGGCAATTGGGGGCAGAATCGGCGAGCAGCCTCTGGACCATGAGCAACAGCTCCCGCTTCTGGGTGAGCGACTTCAAGGTCAAGGAGGGGCTCAACGAATTCACCTTCCTGCCCCTGAACGGCGACTATCGTGGGGATCTCGACGGCAATGGCCATCTCACCGCCCACTGGCTGGGGATGACGGTCCACGATGCCCAGAGCAAGACAGATCTGGCCTTGGCGGATCTCAAGGGCAGTGCCGACATGGCCGAGATCAGCGGCCTCTGGCTCTCTCCCCGCAGCGATGCGACCCTCACGGCCTTCTCCCTGACCCAGCCGGGGAACGTCAAGATCACGCTGGAGGGGCTGACCACGGCCACCGAGCTGGCGGGGGACGATCTTCAGACGCTCTCCACTCGCTATCAGATGAAGGTGGCGACCCTCAACATGGAGAGCGAGGAAGACCGGCTCGCGCTGACCCAGGGAAATCTGGATCTCTCCCTCAAGGGGCTGGATCTCGAGGGGTATCAGACGCTGCAAGAGGCCAGCAGCAAACGGGTGGACGAAGCGGCCATCCAGGAAGCGCTGGACAAGATGCTCCAGAGAGGGGCCACGCTGGAACTGGCGGATCTGAGTGCGCGATTGAACGGTGAACCTGTCAGCCTGCAAGGGGAGGCCAAGCTGGCGTCCACCACCCTGGCACAGTTGATGGGCAGCGAGGAGGGGATGCAGGCACTCTCCGGGCTGCTTCATGCCCACCTTGGGGAGAAGCTGGGCCAGGCCGTTCCCCAGTTGGCCCCCATGCTGGAGCAATTCACTGCCATGGGATATCTGAAGGCTCAGGAGTCACAGCTTCAGGCCGAGCTCAAGCTCGACAAAGGGGCCGTGACCGTCAATGGTCTGCCGCTGCACCCGTGAGTTCCGCGCAATGAAAAAGGCTCCCTCGGGAGCCTTTTTTCTGGGGGCGCGCAGCCGCTTATTTGAACACGACGGTCTTGTTGCCGTAGACGAAAACCCGCTCGTTCAGCACCAGTTCCAGCGCCCGGCTCAGCACGGATTTTTCCACGTCGCGTCCGGCCTTGGCCATGTCGTCGGCACTGAAGGTGTGATCGACGTGGATCACGTCCTGCTCGACGATGGGGCCTTCATCCAGATCGTCGGTGACGAAGTGGGCGGTGGCACCAATCAGCTTGACCCCGCGGTCGAAGGCCTGACGATAGGGGCGGGCGCCGATGAAGGCAGGCAGGAAGGAGTGGTGGATATTGATGATCTTGCGCGGATAGGCTTCCACGAAGCTTGGGGTCAGCACACGCATGTATTTGGCCAGGATGACGTAATCCGGCTGGTAGCCATCGATGAGCGTGCGCACTTGCTCCTCATGCTCGGTGCGGCTCAGATCCTCGTGGCTCACGCAGTGGAAGGGGATGTCGAACTTGCCGGTCAGCTCGGCGAGGGTGTCGTAGTTGCCGATGACCGCGACGATGTCCATGTCCAGGGCGCCGGCATAGTTCTTCATCAGGATGTCGCCGAGGCAGTGGGTCTCCTTGGTCACCAGGATGACGATGCGCTTCTTGCCCGCCTTGACGAGACGACGCTGGGCGCCGGCAGGCAGGGCATCGTCGAGGTCGGCCAGCAGGGTCTCGTCGTTGAAGCGCCCTTCCAGCTCGGTGCGCATGAAGAAGCGGCCGTTTTCGTGATCCACGAACTCGTCGTTCTTGTTGATGTTGAGCTGGTGCTTGTAGCAGATGTTGGTGATCTTGGCGATGAGACCCTTGGCGTCGGGGCAATCGGTCAGCAGTATTTTCTTTTCCATCTCTGTCATGATTCCGTTTGTGATGTTGGCACCCGGTCTGCGCGGGCGCGCGCGTTTTTGCTGGCACTATGCCACAAACGAAATCAGAAAGGACAGCGCGCCGTGTATCGGGTGGTGCTCGCGCGAAAATTGCAGTGCAGCCAGCTCCCGGTTTGTCTTTGATGGGTTTTTGGCTGGCATCCTGCGTCTTTTTTCTTTAGGCTGTCTGCGCTTATTCTCAGGGCGGGGCGAAATTCCC
This sequence comes from Aeromonas sp. R7-1, assembly GCF_040908115.1. NCBI lineage: Bacteria > Pseudomonadati > Pseudomonadota > Gammaproteobacteria > Aeromonadales > Aeromonadaceae > Aeromonas > Aeromonas sp. R7-1. The sequence continues at coordinate 14,596 of NZ_JBFODD010000037.1, forward strand.
CACCGGCGGTATCCCGATGTGACTCGGGGAGCCCGCGAGCGCCCGACCCGGCATTCATCCGGGACGGGGTCAGCAGATCCGGTGAGATGCCGGAGCCGACGGTCATAGTCCGGATGAAAGAGGATAAGACAGATATTGCTGGCCAGACCCTGCCGGGTTGGCCGCCGCATGGCTACTTCTGTCTGCCTTTCCATGCCCTGATTCTGGTCCTTGTCTTTTTTAGGAGTCTTACCATGAATCAGTCTCTACTCAGTGAATTCGGTGATCCCATTGCTCGCGTCGAAGCCGCGCTGGCCGCCCTGCGTGCCGGTCAGGGTGTGCTGGTGGCCGATGATGAAGATCGCGAGAACGAAGGCGATCTCATCTTTGCCGCAGAAACCATGACCAACGAGCAGATGGCCATGATGATCCGCGAGTGCTCCGGCATCGTCTGCCTCTGTCTGACCGACGAGCGGGTTCGCCAGCTCGAGCTGCCGATGATGGTGGAGGCCAACTCCAGCCACTATCAGACTGCCTTCACCGTGACCATCGAAGCGGCGCAGGGGGTGACTACCGGGGTGTCCGCCGCCGATCGCATCACCACCATCCGCGCGGCCATCGCCGACGGTGCCCGGCCCTCCGATCTGCATCGACCCGGCCATGTCTTCCCGCTGCGCGCCCGCACGGGTGGGGTGCTGACCCGCCGTGGTCACACGGAAGCGACCGTCGACCTGATGCAGCTCGCCGGGCTCAAACCTTACGGAGTATTGTGCGAGTTGACCAAGGAAGATGGCTCCATGGCCAGGTTGCCGGACCTGGTGGCCTTCGGTCGCCAGCACCGGATGCCGGTCCTGACCATCGAAGATCTGGTGCAATATCGTCAATTGCTGTCAGAACGTTCAGCCTGAGCCTCATACGAAATTGTAATAAGCCCAAATTTTGGTTACGCTTTGTGCGAACCTCATCCAGGGACACTCATTTTTGCTTAAAGTTTGTACGGAAAGTGTGCAACTAAAAAAAAATGAGGGTTTTAACGCATTTATCTGTGATGAGGCCTATCCAAACTATGATTTTTTTGTGCCATAATCACGCCGCTTGCTAAACGTCTGGCGAGTTAAAGGGAGCTTTTAAAAATGAAAAAAATGTTGTTGGTAGGTGTTGTTGGTCTGTCCGCTCTGCTGGGCGGTTGTGCAAACACCAGCGAACTGGAAACTTCCGTTCAGAATCTGTCTAACAAAGTTGACCAACTGGCTCAAGATGTTAGCGCTGTTCGTGCTGATCAGTCCAAGATCGCTGCTGATGTTGCAGAAGCCAAGCAAGAAGCTATGCGTGCTAACCAGCGCATCGACAACATGGCTACTTCCTACAAGAAGTAATCCATGCGAAAAAATGGCGCATTTCAATGCGCCATTTTTTTTGCCTGAAATTCGTCAAATACCCGCGTTTTTCCCGCTAATACGCGCCTGACAAGGCAATGCCGACGAATCGGCATCCCCTCTTCTGATTTTCCTGTCGCTCAATAGAGCAGGCTGTAGAGCTTGCGACGATAACTCTGCGCTGCAGGGTGCGCACCCATGGTTGCCAGCACATCGAGATAGATCTTCTTGGCATCGCCAAAGGCGAGATCACGTTTGAGGATGGTGAACAACAGGGCCAATGCCTCCTCTTGTCTACCAACCTGGCTGTAGAGCACCGCCAGCTCCTGGGCGAGGGCATGGTCATCAGGCTGTTCAGCGTGGCGCAGCTCCAGGGCGCGCAGCTCAGGACTGTCGCTGGCCTGCAGCGCCAGCGAGAGGCGGGAGCTCAGGGTCTGGTAATGATCATCCTGTGCCACCATGGGGATGGTCGAGAGCAGGCTCTGCGCCTCGTCAAGGAGATTGAGATCCAGCGCGGCCTGTATCAGCCAGAGCGTGATGTCGTGACGCTCGGGGGCGAGGCGATGGGCCTGGCCAAGATGGGTGTGCGCCACATCGGCTTGCCCGTTCTCCAGCGCCTGCTTTGCCTGATCGAGCAGCAACTCCTCCTCTTTGGGGGCAAAGGCGGCGAAATACTGGCGCAATGTGGCTTCATCCTGCGGCCCTTCCAGAATGGCCTGTTCATCCGGGCGCCCCTGATGGAACAGCACCAGCGCGGGCAGTGCGCGCAAGGCAAGCTGGCTGGCCAGAGGCTGCAACTGGGGGTCGTTCATGTCGACTTTGGCCAGGGTCACCGCCGCATTGGCCGGGCCGACCAGCGCTTCCACTTGCGGGGTCATGGCCTGGCACTCCGGCATCTGGGGGGCGTGGAAATAGATGACGACCGGCTTTTTCATGGACGCATCGAGCAATTCTGCGTGGAAGTTCTGGGGAGTGATGTCGACGATCATGAGGCTGACTCTCGAAAAATGGTGTGGATCAACATGGGGTCCAGCGGGATGGAATTCAAGCGCGCATCCAGCAGATGGGCATCGACCCGGCGGGTCGGGGCAGCCAGGCTGAGCCATCCGCTGCCCGCGGGCCAGTCGCGGATTTCATAGTGGCGATTGTCGAGATGATTTTTGAGCTGCCATGCCTGCTCCGGAAGGAAGCAGATTTTGTCGAGTCCGGCGGAAATACCATCGCCATGCGCCTTGAGCACAGCTTCCTTGCGAGACCATAGCCGATAGAAGGCCGAATGTTGCTCCTCTCGGGGCAGGGCGTTCAACCATTGGTATTCGCTTGGCGCATAGAAGCGTTTGGCCAGCGGCAGTATGGGACGGTGACGCAATCCCATCTCGATGTCCACCCCAAGGGGACCCTCCTCACAGAGGGCGATCACCAGCCACTCTCCGCTGTGGCTGAGGTTGAACTGCCAGCGATGACTGAGCAGTGTCGGTTTGCCATGCGCACCGATACCAAAAGTCAGGGCATCGGCCCGGCAATGGAGTCGCTCGGCCAGCAGGCGGCGCAGCAGCACCCGGCCGAGCAGGTACTCATGCTGGCGACCCGCCTGGTGGATCTCGTGCCAGTGACGGCGTTCATCCGGGGCGAGTTCGGATGCCAGCCTGATCACCAGGTCTGCATCAACGCTTGCCGTATTTAACAAATAGAGATCCGCAGATAGCATAATATTTCACTTAAAAATGGGGGTGAAATAGCGATAACAGTCCGTTTGATGGGCTCAAAACCGATGCATTCAAGATTGTATATTGTTTGGGCATGATCACATAAATTGCGCTAAACAGAGCATTTCCTTGCAAAAATGTGAGGTCGATTGGGATTTTCGCTTGCCTCGATAGAATTCTTGGATATAGTCGGGTGCTGTTGCCTTATAAATTGCCCTTTCGGGCTGCATTTTAACAAGTTTCACTCTTTTTGCGGGGATAAAGGATTGCGCCACCTGATGCTACTGCTGGTCGCGCTCGGAATGGTGGGTTGTGCATCGGCACCCCAACCCGAGGTCGCGAGCAAGATCGAGGTTTCCATGATGGAACCCGTGATTGAACCCGAAGTTTCACCAACCCCTGACGTCAACGAAATCCTGACCGTATACAAAGAGTGGCGCGGCGTTCCTTACCGGATGGGAGGCAGCAGCCAGCGAGGTATCGATTGCTCCGCCTTCGCCCGTGAAGTGTTCCGCAATGCCGTCGGCATCGAATTACCCCGCGATACCCGCTCCCAGGTCCATGAAGGCACCCGGGTTTCCAAACAGGATCTGGTCGAAGGAGACCTGGTCTTCTTCAAGATCAACCGCCGCCTCAATCACGTGGGCATCTATGTCGGCAATGGCGAATTCATCCATGCCTCCACCCGCGCCGGGGTGACACGCTCCAAGCTCGACAGCAGTTACTGGCGCAGCAAATTCTGGCAGGCACGCCGGATAGACATCTGAGTCAGGCTGGACAAACGGCTCGCAGTACGGACTGTTTTTCCAACCTCACTTGAACCGGGCCCTCAGGGCCCGGTTTTTTTATGACCCTCGTTTAGACTTTCCCTGGTCGACTCTCTATAGTGTGGCCCCCTTGATCCTCGGCAGGTCCAGCATGACACCCCAGCAGAAAACCGGATTGCACCCGCGCAATCGCCATCAGGCACCCTACGACTTCGACGCGCTCTGCCAGCGTACCCCGGCGTTGACGCCTTTCGTGTTCACCAACGAGCACGGCACCCGAACCCTGGACTTTGCCGATCCGGCCGCCGTCAAGACGCTCAACCGGGCATTGCTGGCACTGCACTATGGCATTGCGCATTGGGATCTGCCCCCCGGCTATCTCTGCCCGCCCATTCCGGGCCGGGTAGACTACCTGCATCGAGCCGCGGATCTGCTGGCCGAGAGCGCGGGATGCGTACCGACGGGCAAGCAGGTTCGAGTGCTGGATGTCGGTGTCGGGGCCAACTGCATCTATCCCTTGCTGGGCGCCCGGGAGTATGGCTGGCGCTTCGTGGGCTCAGACATCGATCCTGTGTCGGTGAAGGCGGCAACCCTGCTAGCCACCAGCAATGGATTGGGCAACCAGATCACATGCCGTCATCAGGGTAACCCCAAGCATGTCTTTCGCGGGATCCTGGGGCCGAAGGAGCACTTTGCCCTGACTCTGTGCAACCCGCCGTTTCATGCTTCTCTAGCGGAAGCGAGCAAGGGGACGGAACGCAAGCTGCGCAACCTGGGCAAGGGCCAGGCAGTGGCCGGGGCGCCCGTGCTCAATTTCGGCGGTCAGAAGGCCGAGCTCTGGTGCGAGGGGGGCGAGGCGGCGTTTCTGGCGGCCATGATAGAGCAGAGCAAGGAGTTTGCCAGCCAATGCCTCTGGTTCAGCTCGCTGGTGTCGAAAAAGGAAAATCTGCCTGCCGCACGAAAGGCGCTGGCTCGGGTGGGGGCGCGGGAGGTTCGCGTGCTCGACATGGCGCAAGGCAACAAGGTGAGCCGGATCCTCGCCTGGAGTTTCCTGGACGATGGGCAGCGCAAGAGCTGGTGGACCGCCCAGGGGAGATGATCGAGGACGGGGCTCAGTGGCGACACGGGCCCCGTCTCTTTTTCGGATCAGATGTTGATTCGTTTGCAGCCTTCCATTCAATCGTTTTCCTGCCCGTGTTTGCTCGCATGTTAGTGACCACTTTCGCGCCTGGTACAGGTGTACGCCGAGATTTTTTTGTACTTGCTGATGAAACTTTCATAAAATAGGACTGGTTAGACCTCTTTACAGGCTTTGAATCGAATAGGGATCGGTAAATGAAAGTTGTCGATTTTCTGAAGCACAAGCGCGAAATTCTGGCGCAACACCCCTTTGAGCTCAAGGATTGGCTCTCTCCGGCGATCCGCGACTACTGGCGTGAGTTTCAGCAAAAGGCACACCTTCACCCCTTGCTGGGAAGAGTGCTGGATCTGCAGGGGGAGTCCCAGGATGCCCGCCAGCAAGAGGCTGCCAGAGTTACCCAGGTCGCGAATGGCCAGCCTGCCCTGGCGCAGGATCCCGTGGTGGAGCTCGAAGGCGAAGCGGCGGCACTCTATGCCGAGTTGCAGACCCGCATCGGTGAAGAGACCCATGTGGGTGAGTGGTTGCAGGTCACCCAGGCGTTGATCAACCAGTTCGCGACCGTGACCGGCGATCATCAGTGGATCCACACCGATCCCGAGCGTGCGGCAGCCGAGTCTCCCTTCAAGACCACCATTGCCCACGGCTTCCTGACTCTGGCCCTGCTGCCCCAGTTGACCGGTTCGGTGGATGAGAGCACGCCGGAGTTCCCGACCGCCCGCATGGTGGTGAATTTCGGCCTGGAACAGGTCCGCTTCCCTTACCCTATCAAGGTGGACAGCAACATCCGTGCACGTACCAAGCTGTCGCGTGTCACGCCCATCAAGGGAGGCATCGAGCTCCTCAAGGAGATCAAGATAGAGATCGAGGGGATCCGTCGCCCCGGCTGCGTCATCGAGTCGGTCACCCGGATCTATTTCTGACGCGCTCGTCTTGCGTCCATGAACACAGGCCCACTTCGGTGGGCCTGTGCCGTTTCTGGCGGGTCAGAAACTCGCTCCCAGGGTGATGAGGTGACGCCACTCTTTCTCGCTCACATCCCTTTGCAGACCGTGGTAGTCGAGCCAGGCATCGTCCCAATCCAGTTCGCTTGACCAGGAGAGGCGCAGGTGATCGTTGAAATAGTACCTGAGGCCCAGGCTGCCGCTGACGGACTGTTTTCTGGTCAGGTAGGGGGAGGGTTGATCGACGAATTTTTCATAACTGCCCTTGCCAAACAGCTCGAACTTCTCTTCCCAGAGTGCAAAGGGCTGCCGGTAGTCCCAACCCAGGCTGACGAAGGGGTAATTGATGATCCTGTCGTCAAACAGGTCGGAATTGCTCCACACCTCCGGCCTGAAATAGGCCCGTTCCAGACCGAGCTGGGTAATGAGCTCCAGCCGGCGTTGCCTGTCATTCCAGAAGCGGTAGCCGGGGCCGGAAGCATAGTCAATCTCCAGATAACCGGCATCGATCATGTTGTAATCGATGTCGACGGAAGAGCGCAGGAACCAGTGATCGTCGAAGAAGAAGTCGAGCTTGGGTTTGAGCTTGTATTCGTGGCTGTCGGTGATGTTGTTCGCCGTTTCGTAGATGTACTCGCCATCCAGGCTGTAACGCCAGTCCAGATTGGCAAACTCGGTGGAGACCTTGAGATTGACGTTGTTGGTCTTCTTGGTGTTCTCCTTGAGCTTGATGTTGAGATCCCCGTTCCCTGTCAGCAGCCAGGCATTGGCCTCGTCAGGAGAGTCCAGCAGGGGGATCCCCGTCTTGGTGAGCGGCTTGGGTTTCTCCTGCTTGTCAAGACGCCATCGTTTGATGGCGTGGCGCGGGACCGTCATGGCCTGACTGTAGGCGGGCTTGATGCGGATCTGCTCGTCCGTGATCTCCTCTATGGTCCCGCTCACTCGATCGCCGTTGTGCATCCAGAGGATGTCCGCCATCGCCGCGGAGCCAGGCAGCAGAAGCAACAGGCAAACCACATGACTGATTCTGTTCATGGTGGTCAGGCCTTCAGCCGCTCACGGGTTTGGGCAGCCCGCTCTTGCGCTCGAGCAGGGCGGTCACCCGGGCACTGTCGATGTCGGGTGCGGCGATGAACTGCTCGGCCTCGGGGGAGAGCACCAGCGGCGCCCCCTGTGCCATCTCCGCTTCGGTGCGGGAGAGGGGGGAGTGTACCTCCAGCCAGCGACGGCCGTCGGGTTCCACCGCCATCTTGACCGGCTGGTTGATGACTCGGACCGGGGTGCCGACGGGAACAAGACCAAACAGGGTTTCGATGTCATCCGGGCGCAGCCGGATACAACCCGCGCTGACTCGCAGACCGACCCCGAAATCCTTGTTGGTGCCGTGGATGAGGTAGTCCTTGTTGCCATAGCCAAGACGCATGGCGAACTTGCCGAGGGGGTTGTCGGGGCCGGGGGGGACCACGGCGGGCAGATCGATCCCCTTCTGCTCCAGCCAGGACTTGCGGACCATGGGGCCGGGCACCCAGGTCGGGTTGGGATTTTTCGCGATGACGGTGGTGGTCATCTCCGGCGTCTCGCGGCCGATGTCACCGATCCCGATGGGCAGCACCATCACCTCCTGCTTGCCCTTGGGGAAGTAGTAGAGGCGAAGTTCAGGCAGGTTGATGACGATGCCTTCTCGCGGCACGTCGGGCAGCAGCATCTGGGTCGGCAGAGTGAGCCGGGTGCCCGGGGTGGGCAGATAGGGGTCTACGCCGGGATTGGCTTCGAGCAGTGCCAGAAAGCCTGTCCGGGTATGCTTGCCGACCAGTTCCAGATGATCGCCAGGCTGTACGATGTAATCTTCCAGGGCGCCGATGAGACGGCTGTCCTCTGGCGGCAGGGGATAGGTGTTGGACCAGACAGGTGCGGCCCAGAGGCTGGCGGCGGCCAGCAGCAGTGAGACGATACGAGTGTTGAGCATGGTTGTTCCTATCGGCTGGGGCGAGGGACGGGTTCCCTTCCAAAAAATGAGCAGAGATTGTCAACGAATCCCGCGGGGATTACCAGTCCGGCACCATGACTGCCGGGAGGGCGGTGGCGAGCGCGTCACAGGGTGTCCCTGGCCCATCAGGCTCGCCATATTCACCCGCCCGGAACCGGGCACAAAGTGGAGGCCGTGAGTGGGGAGGCGCTGCCGGGTGAAAGTCACTGGCGTTGGGAGGGGCGGGATCGCCGGATGGCGGTTTTATCGCCAGTCGTCTGATCTGCAACGAGATTTACATTGATTTCCCGGCTAGGGTTGGGTCAATATGAGTGCCCGTGGAGAGATGCCGGAGTGGCCGAACGGGATTGACTCGAAATCAATTGTGGCAGCAATGCCACCCAGGGTTCGAATCCCTGTCTCTCCGCCATTTATTCCCCTCAAGCCCGCGTCCGTCGCGGGTTTGTCATTTCTATCTCATCTCTGTCCATCCCCCGGCTCAGCCATCTCCCAATGTCTTTTCCGATTTGGGGCCTGTGGTCACGGGGTCGCGAAGCCTCACCCCATTCTCTCGAATGTCTATTCACCTGATTAGCCACTTGCCGGCCCAGACAGGTCTCCCGGGGTCATCACCAACATGGTGATGGGGAATGGGCCCGCACCTGCAGGGTCATCTGGCCGCCCCCGCGAGCTCAGCCATCGCGATCCCCCTGAGAGGTGCAGAAAGCCTGCGAGTCGATGTGTCCAGAGCTGGCCATTGGTGCTTGGTTTTCTATCCCGCAGCCATCATCAGAGCAACGTGGCTGCGGGTTGGAGACTCATGCCTTGCGGCTGGCGAGCTGGCGAAGGCGCTGGGTGCTCTGGTGCAGACTCTGGTGCTGCACCTCGTTCAGGGCGCAGTGCTTGAGCACGTACTCGGCGCTGGCCACCACCGTCTTCCAGCGCGGTGCCTTGGGCAGGGTGTCGAGGTTCAAGTACTTGTCGAGGGTGCGGGTCTGGGGACTGGAGCGGTCCATGTAGACACGCCACAGCTTGCTCTTCTCCGCCAGCACTATCTTGCCCTTGCCGGTGCTCTGCTGCCAGGTCTCCAGGGTGAGACGCATGGTGTCCACCAGGGCGCGGCGCAGAGGTTCGTCATCCTGCTGGCGAATGAGATCGTCCGCCAGCGAGCGGAACTCCCCGCCCAGCCGGCTCAGTTCCCCCAGCAACTGGCCATCCTCGATGATGGCCTGGCGAGAGAGGCTCTTGAGGGCGTTCTCCAGTGCAGCCATGCGATTGTCGTCCTGGCGCGGTTCTGTGCCAAGGGTCAGCGCATAGGCGTGCTGCCCCCCCAGGTTGATGGGCAGGGCGCGGGCGTTGAGGGTGTCTCGCTGGCCCGCCACCAGGAAGTCCAGCTCCCGCTCCGGCTGCGCGGTCATGTCGGGCCACTGGCTTGCCAGCGGGGCGGCCAGCCACTCGTCCAGCATCTGCCCCTCCATGGCTTCCGGCTCCTGACCCAGCAGGCGCGCCAGGGCCCGGGAGGCAAACAGCACCCCTCCTTGCTCATCGAGGAAGACCATGGGGTCGGCCCCCTCGCCAAGCAGGGCGAGGAGCCGCTCCTGATCCTGGTGCAGTTGCTCCTGGAGCAGCAGACGGTGCTCTATCTCCTGTTTGAGCAGGCGGTTCTCCACCAGGGAGGCGCGCCCGGCGCTGGCCTCCAGCAGGGCCCTCACCCGGGCGAACAGCTCCTCCTTGCAGAAGGGTTTCACCAGATAGTCGTTGGCCCCGGCGTTGAAACCCTCTTCAATCTCCTTGGGCTGGTTGAGGGCGGTGAGCAGCAGCACCGGCAGCTTCTCCTTGGGGTGCTGCTGGCGCAGACGGCGGCAGACGTCGAAGCCCGAGAGGGTGGGCATCATCACGTCAAGCAGGATGAGATCCACCGGCTCCTGAGCCAGCTTGGTCAGGGCGTCGTGGCCGTCGCTGCTGGGCAGGATGCGATAACCGCAGGGCTGCAGCAGGTGGCGCAGTATGTGCAAATTGATGGGCTCGTCATCCACCACCAGGATGACGGGGGCATCTTGCGGCGGGGGCGGCAGATCCTCGCTCTCCCAGTCCGGCAGGATGACGGGCTGCTGGCGCACCAGCTGGTGCTCTATCTGGCGGCTGTCGAGGGTCAGACTGCCCGCCTTGCCGCTGGCCAGCGGCAGGGTGAAGGCGAAGGTGGAGCCGACGCTCGGCTCGCTCTCCACGAACAGCTCCCCCCCCATCAGGTGCACCAGCTGGCGGGTGATGGAGAGACCGAGGCCCGCTCCCTGCTTGCTCACTTCCGGGCTCATCTGCACCAGGGGCTCGAAGATGTGCTCCAGATGCTCCCTGGCGATGCCGATGCCGGTGTCGGTCACCTTGATGCGCAGAAAGTTGCCCTCCACCAGGGCGCTCAGCACCACCTTGCCCTGGGGGGTGTACTTGATGGCGTTGCCCACCAGGTTGTAGAGCACCTGCTCGAGGCGCTGCTCGTCCGCCAGCACAGGGGGCAGCTCGGCGGGGCTCTTGTCCACCAGGGTGAGGGGCTTGGCCTGCACGAGGTGCTGACAGAGATCCAGCACCAGCCGGATGACCCCCTTGGAGGAGACCGGCTGGGGGTGGATCTCCAGCTGGCCGTAGCGCATCTGGTGGTAGTCGAGCAAGTCGTCCACGAGGCGCGCCAGACCGTCGGCGCTCTTGATGATGAGACCGAGCTGTTTCTGCTGCCCTTCGGTCAGGTCCTGCTGGCTGGCGAGCATGGACTCGGCCATCCCCTTGATGCCGTGGATGGGGGTGCGCAGCTCGTGGGAGGTGTTGGCCAGGAGCTCGTCTTTGAGCTTGTCCGCCTGTTGCAGGCTGAGGTTCTGCTTGTGGGTCAGCTTGACCTGCTGTTGCAGCTCCTGGGTCTGGCGTTCGATGAGCTCGATCTTGTCTTTCACCGAGCGCTGCATGTGGCGAAACGCCTGGGCCAGCCGGTCGATGTCGTCGTCGGTGCGGGGGATGGTGATGGGGTGATCCAGAGCGCCGTCCGCCACCTGTTCGGCGGCGGCGGTGAGGGATCGCAGGGGCGCCGTGATGGAGTGGGAGAGCCAGCGGGAGAAGAGGATCAGCAGCAGCAGTGAGCCTGCCCCCAGCAGGATCACCAGCGTCTCGAGCTGGCGGATGGGGGCATAGGCCTCGCTGGTGGAGATCTCGGCGATGAAGGCCCACTCGGTATCGAACACCTTCACCTGGGTATAGGCGGCCAGCACCTCGTCATCGTGGTAGGAGAGGAAGGGGCCGACCCCCTGCTCCCCGGAGAGGGCCTTGATGATGAGGGGGGTCTGCAGCGGTCGGAAGTCGGGGCTGAAGCTGTTCTCCACGCTGAATTCGGGGGCGAGCCAGGCGTTGGCGCGCATCCGCTTGTCCGGGCCGATGAGAATGGTCTCGCCGGTTGCGCCGAGCCCCTCCCGCTCCGCCATGATCTGGTTGAGCTTGTCCGGCAGCAGCTCGAAGATGACCACGCCGCGCACATAGTCGTACTGCATCACGGGGGCGGCGAGGTAGGCGACCACCTGACCGGTCAGCTCGTTGCGGCCAAAATCGGTGAATTCGAAGATCTGCTGGGGCTTCTGGCCGCCATCGAGGCGGCGCTTGATCTTGGCGAAGGTGTTGCCAAGACCGCTGGACTGGTAGGGGCCCGAGAGCAGGTTGGTGGCGAAGTTGGCCTGCTTGGTGACCGAGTAGACCACGTCACCGTTGAGGTCGACCAGGAAGATGTCGCTGTAGTTGGATTTGCGCACCATGTCGGCGTAGCCGCGATGGAAGCGCTGGTGGACGCGGCCATACATCTCGTCCGCCAGGATGAGGGCGCTGATGGAGGGCTCTATCTCCACCTGACTGTCCGGCTGTTGCAGCTTGTCCCAGGAGCCCGGCACATAGCGGGCCTGGGCGCGGGCACGGGCCTCCTGCGGCGTGGTGCCGAGCTTCTCGAAGGCGCCGGTGAAACCGTAGAAGCGACCGATACTGTTGCCGGCAAAGTCCTGCTGGGAGAAGTTGATGATCTGCTCCTTGAGGTTGCCGAAGTAGTCTTGCAGCTGGTTTTTCTTGATGTTGCGCACCGAGACCAGATGGTTGGAGGTCTGGGTGGTGAGATCCTTGCCGTGGCTATAGAGGAAAAACAGGGTGACGACCAGGAAGGGCACCAGGCCCAACATGAAAAAAGCCAGCATCAGCTGCGGTCTGAGCCCCCGAGGCCTGAAGTTCCATTTCATCGCATGATTTTCAATTGAGAATCCAGTTACTAAGCGCGATGAGTTTCTGACTAAAGGCTAACTATTTCAATGGCTTTATCTTAAATTCGCTCGTCGGGTCACAGGGAGCGGGGGGATTTTCGACCAAGGCGTCTAAAGGGTGAGCAAACAGCACGGGAAAGGGCTCAAAGTGAGAAAAAAGGGTTGTGCCCGGGCTCGGGGTACGTATAATGCGCCTCGTTGTCAGGCAACTGGCACGCAAGCAGTCATGCGGGAATAGCTCAGTTGGTAGAGCACGACCTTGCCAAGGTCGGGGTCGCGAGTTCGAGTCTCGTTTCCCGCTCCAATACTCCATGGCACCAACCATGGACATCACTCTCAAGGCAATGCCTTGTCAGCATGGCGCGTTAGCAAAGCGGTTATGCAGCGGATTGCAAATCCGTTTAGTCCGGTTCGACTCCGGAACGTGCCTCCATATTCTCCCTGTTTTCCATATCCCTGACGTTGTCCATCCGCCATGGCGGCCCAGGATGATGCTTCATTGCATGTCAGTCAGCCGTGAACAACCCTCCCGTTGCCACGTCTTGTGCAGATGCTGATCCATCTCGGCCAATGCCTCGCCCCTGGATCCGGACCTCTCTTCGCCCTCCTGTTCTGCCAGCGCGGCCATCTCCTTTATCAGCAAACCGCATTGCCACAGGCTGGCGGTGGGGACCCCGTGATACGGGATGTCGATGGCATCGTCACGATTGAGCCGCCACTCCTGCCACTGGCTCCAGGCGAGCACGCCCAATGCCCCCAGCAGCGCCGCATCTGCAAGTTTCATCCTGTGTTCCCCCGTTCTGGTCCAGTCCTCGTTAACTCTGGAACAGGGGCCGCGTTTTGCCACCTTTGTTGTTTTTTAGTTAAAGAATGTAACCCGGTTTCATTTTTAGGCTTTTAGCCCCATTTTTTATCAAAAAATGGCGCTGTCGGTGTAGTAATCCTACAATGATTGGCGTAATCTTTGTTCAGTGGTCTTACCAGTGAGGCGTTACATCATGTTTCATCCCTTCTCCCTGACTCAGATAATCCTTCGCCGCATCTTCGTCCTGATGGCGGGGTTGCTCGCCTTCCCGGTGATGCTGTTTCGCCGGGATCGCGCCCGTTTCTACAGCTACCTGCACCGGATCTGGAGCAAGACCAGCACCAAGCCGGTCTGGCTCAAGATGAGCGAGCGAGGGGAGCGGATCTTCTACTGATCCTCCCCGTGACGTCCGCTTCATCCGGCGCCAGACTGGCGTGACAGGCAGGGCGCACCTCCCGATATAAAAAAACCGACACCCTGGTGTCGGTTTTTTTATGGGGCTCGAACCGCCACCGGCCTTGTATTCATGGCTGGTCCACGTTGTCTCTTGTCCCGGTGGGCGACCCTTTATGCCGCAAACGCCGACGCACTCTCAGTCGCACTCTCAGCCGCGCCCGTGCGACATGACGGGAGGAAGGGCTGGCGGTACTCAGGGCGCTGGCCCCAGGGTGGCCAGCGCCGCGCGCAGACGGGCGAGGCCGATGGGCTTGAACAGGCAGTCGTTCATGCCGGCGGCGAGGCAAAGCTCCCGCTCGCGAGGCTGGGCATGGGCGGTGAAGCCCCAGACGGGCAGGCCATGGCCAAGGGCTCGCAGGCTGCGGGTCAGCTCGAAGCCGTCCATCACCGGCATCTGGCAGTCGGTGATGACCAGATCGAAGGGGTGGCTGGCGAGGGCGCGCAGGGCCTCCAGGCCATTGCTGCGTACACTGACGTCGTGTCCCAGATGCTTGAGCTGCTGGCGCAGCAGGATCTGGTTGGCGTGATTGTCATCGACCACCAGGATATGCAGCCGATGGGGGAGGGGTTGAGCCTGGTGGGGCTGGGGCGTCGGCATTGCCGTGATCGGGGCGGGGGGTTGCTGGGCGAGCGTGAGGGGCAGCCTTATCTCGAGGCGGGTACCTTCGCCGACCTGGCTGTGAACGGCTATCTCCCCCCCCATCATCTGGCACAGGATGCGGGCGATATTGAGGCCCAGCCCGCTGCCGGGGAACTGGCCCTGGCCGTGGGCGCGATAGAAGGGGGTGAAGAGCCGGGGCAGCTTGTCCGCGGGAATGCCGGCTCCGGTGTCGGTGATGGTGAGGTGCAGCACAGGAGGCTGCTCGCCCCCGGTCAGGGTGGCAGTGATGGCGACCCGGCCCTGCTCGGTGAACTTGATGGCGTTGCCGATGAGATTGAAGAGGATCTGGCGCAGGCGAAGGGGATCGATCAGCACCCTTGGCATGGGGGTGTCAGGCAGCCTGACCTCATAGGTCAGCCCCTTCTGCTCGGCCATGCCCGCAAAGACCCGGGTGACGGACGAGAGCAGGGGCGCGAGATCGCAGGGGGTGGGCGTCAGGGTCATCTGGCCCGCTTCTATGGAGGCGATATCCAGGCTGTCCCCCAGCAGATCCAGCAGGCCGTTGGCGGAGTCGGCGGCGATGCGCAGCAGCTCGCCGCTGTGACGGCTGAGAGCGGGATCCTCGGTGGCCAGCTCCAGCATGCCAAGGATGGCGTTCATGGGGGTGCGGATCTCGTGGCTCATGGTGGCGAGGAAGTCGCTCTTGGCGCGGCTGGCGCTGTCGGCCTGCTGTTTGGCCTCGCGCAGCGCCTCTTCCAGCCGCTTGCGGTCCGTGATGTCTATCCAGCCGTCGATCACCCCGCTGATGGCCCCCTCCCCGTCGAAATAGGGCACCATCCAGTGATAGATGTCGCTCTGGGTGCCCCTGTGATGGAAGAGGCGATCCGCAAAGATGGGCTGCCCCTCCTGCAATACCCTGGCAAAGTCCTGCTCCAGCACGGCGATGCTGCCTGCATCGAGCACCCCTGACAGCCCCTGGGCGAAGGGCTGACCCAGGATGGCCTTTGGCTCGGCGCCGAGCTGGGTCAGGTATTTGCTGTTGCACAGCAGCACCTTGCCGCTCTTGTCCCGCACGACGATGGGGTGGGGCAGGCTCTCCCCCAGTGCCCGGATGAACCTGACATGGGCCTCCAGTTGCTGGCGGGAAGCCTGCTCGGCGCTGGCCATCCGCTTGAACATGCGGTTGCGATAGAGCAGCACCAGCGCCAGGGTGAGGAGCCCCACGAACACCAGGTAGACGATGTGGGCGTGGCGATCCATGAAGCCGGGCACCGGCAGTTTGCGGTTGCGCCACTCGTAACTCATCATGGCGAGCTCGTTGGGGGGGATGGCGAGGATGGTCTTGTCGAGGATCCCCATCAGCATCCCCTGTCCGGGCAGGCTGGCAAACCCCATCCGGATCGGCTCGTCATCGGCGGGGCCGGCGATGCGCAGGGGGCTCTGGGGATCATTGTCCAGCGCATGGCGGGCAAAATAGAGGGGCACGATGGCGGCATCCACCCGTCCCTGGGCGAGCACCTCCATCGCTTCTGCGGCACTCTCCACCTCGGTGATGCGGCTGCCCTCCAGTCTCTGTGCGAGGGGCACATGGTGCGTCATCGCCACCGTCTTGCCCGCCAGACGCCGGATGGTGTCGATCCCTTGTTCCTCCTGGCGGGTGAGGATCACATAGATGTTGTCGGTGGCGTAGGGCACCGAGGTGTGCAGCCCGTAGTGTCCGGCCACCTGCTGGGAGATGGCGCCGATGAGGTCGATGGCGCCTGACTGCATGGCTTTTGCCAGCTGACCCTCGGAATCTGCCCGCACGAACTCGAAGGTGAGGCCGGTGCGTGTGCGGATCTTGTCCAGCATGTCCACCGTCATGCCGACTAGCTGGCCGTCATGATCCAGGGCGCCATAGGGGTAGAGGTTGTCCATCAGCCACACCCTGATGGGGGGCGCTTGCCGCATCCAGGCCCGCTCGGCGGCATCATAGAGATCGGCGCTTCGCTCGTTCATGTCGCGGATGGGCCCGTTCCACTGGGTGAAGAGGGTGTTGCGCGCCCGGTCGTCGATGGCCGCCAGCCCCCGGTTGACCAGGCTGAGCAGGGCGGGCTCGGTGGCCGGGACGGCAAAGCGGAACTCGGCAGGCGCCAGATCGGGAGGGGCCTCGCCCCGCTGGCGAAGGTTGTCGAAGCGCTCGCTGTTGAGGTAGTGGGTGGCGTGGGCATCCCCCAGCAGGATGTCGTCGCGGCCGAAGAAGACCGCATCGAACGCCTCCATGTTGGAGGGATAGGTCACCAGGGTGAGAGTGGGGTAGTAGCGGCCAAAGCGCGCCCTGTCTATCTGATCCCGGACGGCGGCCACCCGCTGTCCCGGTGTGAGCAGTGCCCCCCGATAACGTCTGGGCACGGAGAAGACGAGGGGGCTGCTGAAATAGGGGTTGCTCAGACGGATCGCCCGGGTGTCACTGTCCGCCAGGGTGAGATTGCCGAGGCTGGCGAGGTGTATCTCCCCCCGTGCCAGGGCCAGGAGCAGGTGCGCCTTGTCGGGGAAGGCGCTCAGGGCAACGGGTTTGTCCAGCATCCGGGCCAGCAGGTCGATGTAGTCGGCACTGAGCCCCTCGACGCGCTGGCGAGCGATCATGGTGAAGGGGCGGTAGTCCTCTTGCAGGATGCCGACCCGCAGTTGGGACTGCTGGCGCAGCCATCCGAGCTCCGCCTCCGACCAGCGGGGAGGCAGCGGGGCGGGATCGTAGCGGCTGTGCAGGGTCAGGGCCTGCACAGGTTGAAGGCAGAGCAGACAGAGCAGGATCAGTGTTCGATATAGGTTCATCTAGCCACCCGACGCGACAGCCATCCCTGCCAAGCCTCATCCAATGGCGGCCATTCTACCGGAAAATGGCTATAACGAGTCCGCTATTTCTCCACGCGCGTCGGCGGCAGCACGGCAAGCAGGGCGGCCTGGCCGCCCCGCCCTCAACCGAACTGGTAGGCCCCCATGTAGAGGCTGCCGTAATCCCAGCTCTCGTGCAGCTTTCGGGGTCTGTCGGCCCCCGCCGCGCCGAGCGCCACAAACAGGGGGCGCAGGTGATCGTCATGGGGATGGGATTCCACCGCGCCCGGCGCCCGGGCCCGGTAATCTTCCAGCGCTCCCCTGTCTCCCTCTGCCATGGTCTGCTCCAGCCAGCGGGCAAACTGGCTCGCCCACTGGGGAACCGGCGAGCCGTCCGGCCCGAGGGCACGGAGGTTGTGGGTGATGGCGCCGGAGGCGAGGATGCCGATCCCTTGCTCGCGCAGCCCCTGCAATGCCTCCCCCAGTTGCCACAGCTGGGCCGGGGTGAAGCTGGCCGGGATGGCGATCTGCACCAGGGGGAGTTCACTGTCCGGATCCATCAGGGAGAGGGGGGACCAGACCCCGTGATCGAGCTCGCGGCGCACCGGGGTGGCGGGCAGGCCGGCCAGCAGCAGCTGATCGCTCACCGCTTCCTGCAACCATTGCGGGCTCGTCGCGGGCCAGCGGATCTGGTAGAGGGGCTCGGGGAAGCCGTAGAAGTCGTACATCAGGGCCGGGCTGGGTTCGACGTTGATCTGCAGCTCGCTTCGGCTGAACCAGTGGGCCGAGATCACCACCAGCCCTCTGGCACCCTCGAGGCGCAGTTGCTTCAGGAACCGGGTCGCGGGCTGATCGCGCAGGACCAGATCCGGGGCGCCGTGGGAGATGAACCAGACAGGGGCGATAGACATGACAGACTCCATATGCGTTGTGCCGATGCGCGCGGCGCACCGACAACCCGAGGCCAGGGCGACATGCCGCTGACGATGTGGTCATTATCTGCTCCTATTGATGGGTTAACAATCAGGCTTTAAGGATAAGTACTCTTCACTTTTGGTTGATAGTCTGGCGTCAGGGCGAGGGAGACCGGGGCAGAAACGACAACGCCGGCGCAGTGCGCCGGCGTTGTGATCAGGGTCCGTCGGACGTGGCCCCTGACGGGATGCCCGCAGCGCCACCGCCAAGATCAACGCGGGCCCCGGGCGGGTTTATTGAATGCCCAGCAGCTCCACGTCGAAGATGAGGACTGAGCCCGGCGGGATCTTGCCGGCGGCTCTGTCGCCATAGGCCAGGTTGGCGGGGATGTAGAAGCGGGTCTTCTCCCCTTCCACCATCAGTTGCACCCCTTCGGTCCACCCCTTGATCACCTGGTTGAGGCCGAATTCGATGGGCTCGCCACGGGCAACGGAGCTGTCGAACACGGTGCCGTCCAGCAGCTTGCCCTCGTAGTGCACCTTCACCTTGCTGGTGGCGGTGGGGTGAACGGTGCCGGTGCCCGGGGTCAGCACTTCGTACTGCAGGCCGGAGGCGGTGGTGGTCACCAGGGGTTTTTCCTGGTTGCTGGCGAGGAACTCGGCCCCCTTGCGCACGTTCTCTTCCGCTAGCTTCCGGTTGTTGCTGCTGGAGTAGAAGTAGTAGGCGGCGCCGGCGATAAGAAGGGCTATCAGAATGAATTTCATCGGGTTTTCCTGTTCCTTGAAATCAGAGTGCGAGTGAGGGGGCATCTTATCCCAGCCGGGGAGGGAGGGCGAGGGGGGATGCCGGAGGATGTGACCGGACGGGCAAGGCACCGGGGGCATGATGCCCCCGGTTCGGATTTACTTGACGGCCACCATCATCAGGGCAGGCAGGGCGAAGAAGAGCCCGGCCACGTAACCCAGCGCCAGCAGCTTGTTCTCGCTGCCGACCCGGGCCAGGGTTTCGGCGGCCTTGATGGGCAATTCCCGCAGGAAGGGCACGCCATAGATGAGCGCCACGGCGAAGACGTTGAACAGCACATGCACGAAGGCGATGGTCAAGGCCAGCTGTGCGCCGGCGCCGCTGATGGCGGTGGCCGCCAGCAGGGCCGTGATGGTGGTGCCGATGTTGGCCCCCAGGGTGAAGGGGTAGAGCTGACGGGTGTTGAACACGCCGCCTCCCGCCAGCGGGATCATCAGGCTGGTGGTGGTGGAGGAGGACTGTACCATGACGGTCACCAGGGTGCCGGAGGCGATGCCGGTGAGCGGGCCACGGCCCAGCGCCTTGTGCAGCAGCTCCTTGGCACGGCCCACCATGACCCGTTGCAGCACCTTGCCAAGGGCGGTGACGCAGCCGAGGATCAGCAGAATCCCGATGAGAATGGTGGCGATGGCGGGGCCCTTGCCCGGCAGGAAGGCGACGGCGCTGTCGATGAGATCCAGGGAGGGGGAGATGATGGGCTTCATGAAGTCCATGCCCTTCATGGACATGTCGGCGGAGCCCAGCAGCAGACCGGACAGCCACTCGGCACTCTTTTGCAGCAGACCGAACATCAATTCCAGGGGCAGGAAGATGAAGACGGCCAGCAGGTTGAAGAAGTCGTGCACGGTGGCGGCGGCGAAGGCGCGGCGAAACTCGCCCCTGTCACGGATATGGCCGAGGGAGACGATGGTGTTGGTGATGGTGGTACCGAGGTTGGCCCCCATCACCATGGGGATGGCCATGCTCATGGGCAGGCCGCCCGCCACCAGGCCGACGATCACCGAGGTGACGGTACTGGAGGATTGCACCAGGGCGGTGGCCAGGATGCCGAGCAGCAGGGCGACGAAGGGGTTGTTGGCGAAGGCGAAGATCTGGGCCGCGCCCTCGGCACCGCCGGAGAACCCCTTGAAGCCGTGTGAGACGGCCCCGACGGCGACCAGGATCAGGTAAACAAAGGTGATCACCGCTAGCCAGTTGAACAGGGGGCCGGTAGCGCGGGTCTGCGGGGATGACGGTTTGCTTTGCATGGTGCCTCTTGGGACGTCTGCGTTGAATTGGACGGGCGCATTACAGCAGTGCTCTATGACAGAAATATGACAAAGTGACACTTTTATGATGCTTTGGTGACAGGGGGCTCGGGATTGGCGGGCCAGATGGGAGTGTAGTGATTGATTCTGATTGTTTTGTTGTTTTAAGTGAATTGGTCTGTCGAATGTAGGGATGCGTTAGAAACTGACGGACGGGGTGCCATCCACTGGTGGATCCTGTGCCGCCACTCAGTCAATGGGAGTAGACTGCCTCGTCATTTAATCAGTAATTGCGAGTCTGTCATGAAACATTGGTCCCTTCTTCTCCTGCCCCTGGCGATGGCCTCTCTCTCCTCTCATGCCGCCGTGCTGCCCTCCGATTGCAGCTCCAAAGACGTGGCGATCGGCTCGGCCGTCAACAGCGCGACCGGGGTCAACAGCCATTGCTCCGCGCAGAGCGCCAAACAGCGTGTGGACAACGCGGTCAACGATCCCGCTGGCTATGCCAAGCGCAAGGCGGCCCAGGCCACCGGCGTGGATGACGCCTACTACAAGGCCAAGAACACCCAGCAGCGGGTCGAGAATGCGGTGGACAATCCCGGTGACTACGCCAAGCGCAAGGCCGCCGAGGCTGCCGGTGTGGGCGAGACCTACAACAAGGCGAAGAACACCCAGCAGCGAGTCGAGAACGTGGTGGACGATCCCGCCAAGGCGGCGGGCCGCGCCGTGCTGCGCAAGACGGGCACCTACTGAGGGGAAACCCGGCAAAAGGCGATGCGTCGTGCAAACAAGAGAGGGGAGCCCGTGGGCTCCCCTCTTTGCATCTTGCGATCGAGATGGCTTACTGGCCGTCGGCCGCTTCCTCGTACTGACGGAAGGGGATGCGGAACACGGCGAGGCGCAGGAAGAGGTAGGTGACCCCGATCCCCGCCCAGATGAGGCCAAGCTCCAGGGAGCTCTGCTCCAGGTTGATCCAGAGGGCGCCGATGGTGGCGGCCCCCAGCAGCGGCAGCACCAGGAACAGCAGGTGCTCCTTGAGGCTCTTGTTGCGCTTCTCGCGCACCCAGAACTGGCCGATCACCGAGAGGTTGACGAAGGTGAAGGCCACCAGGGCGCCGAAGTTCACCAGGGCCAGGGCCATGTCCAGATCGAAGGAGACCGCGGAGAGGGCCAGGGCCCCCACCAGCAGCACGTTGATGGCCGGGGTGCGCCAGGTGGGGTGGATATAGCCGAACACCCGCTCCGGGATCATGCGATCGCGACCCATCACGTAGAGGATGCGCGACACGCCGGCGTGGGCCGCCATGCCGGAGGCGAGCACGGCCGCGGTGGTGCACACCAGCACCACGCTCTGGAACAGGGTGCCACCCACGTAGAGGGCGATCTCCGGCAGCACGGCGTCCGGCTCCTTGAAGCGGGCCAGATCCGGGAAGAAGAGCTGCAGGCTGTAGGAGACGGTGACGAAGATGATGCCGCCGATGAGGGCCGTCAGCACGATGGCGCGGGGGATCACCTTGCCGGCATTCGGGGTCTCTTCGGAGAGGGAGCTCAGGCCGTCGAAGCCCAGGAACGAGAAGCAGAGGATGGTGGCGCCGGTGAACAGCGGCAGCATGCTGGCAGACTCCACATGGAACGGACGGCTGCTCATCAGGGTGCCGGCCCCTTCACCGTGACTCAGGCCCCAGGCGATGAGGCCGAGGAAGGTGACGATGATGGCGATCTGGATGAAGACGATGAAGCCGTTGAGGTTCGCCACCAGCTTGATGCCGCGCAGGTTCAGGAAGGTCATCACGGTCACCAGACCGAAGATGAAGATCCAGGGCTCCACGGTGGGGAACATGGCGGTCAGGTAGATCTTGGCCAGCAGGATGTTGATCATCGGCATGAACATATAGTCCAGCAGGGAAGACCAGCCCACCATGAAGCCCACATAGGGGTGGAACACCTTCTGGGCATAGGTGTAGGCGGAGCCTGCGGACGGGAAGCGGCGCACCAGGTGGCCGTAGCTGAACGCGGTCAGCAGGATGCCGCCGAGCGCCAGCAGGTAGGCGGTGGCCACGCGACCATCCGTGATGTCACCGACGATGGCGAAGGTATCGAATACCGCCATGGGCGTGAGGTAAGCCAGACCCATCACCACGACCTGGAACAGGGTGAGGGTCTTGAGCAGCTTGGCACCGGCCATCACGCTTTCTCCTCTGCACAGGCCCCGTGGGCGAGATGGGACGGGATCAGGGACGCGGGAACGCGTCGCTGGACACAGGGGGCGCCCATCTGTGGCACAGATGCGTGGCGCACGCCGGCGGGGACCGGCAGGAAAGCAGTGAAATGCCCCATGTTTTTCCTCACAACGTCAGGAGATTGCTTGGCAATCTGGGTATCAATTCCGGCACATGGCCGGCCTCTTGGTGAATGGTGGTGTGCCCCAGAAAAGCAAAGAACCGATGTTGTTGAAACATCGGCTCTCAAGGGGCGCCGTATTGTGCCCTCAGGGGGGGGAGGAGACAAGCGAAAAAGGCCGCCAGCGGGGAATTTGTTCCCCCGGTGAGCGATCACTTCGCCACCGCTGCCGGAAAGTCGATGACAACCTTGTCATCAGCTGGCGCCCTGCTTTGCCGCCATGTGAAACCGGCGCCCTGGGGGCGCCGGTTTCGCTCAGGAGGCGTCCTGCTCGGGGCGGCCGAGGCGGACCCGGAACACGGTGAGGCGCAGCAGCAGGTAGATGGCGCCGAGGGCGGCCCAGATCAGCCCCAGCTCGAAGGAGGCGGGCTCCAGGTTGAGCCAGAGCACCCCGATGCAGGCGGCGCCGCACAGAGGCAGGGCGAGGAACAGCAGGTGATCCTTCAGGGTCTTGTTGTGACCCAGCCTGAGATAGAAGTGGGCAATCACCGCCAGGTTGACGAAGGTGAAGGCCACCAGGGCGCCGAAGTTGATGAGCGCCAGCGCCATCTCCAGATCGAAGGCCACCGCCGAGAGGGCCAGCATGCCCACCAGCAGCACGTTGAGAGCCGGGGTCTGCCAGGTGGGGTGGATGTAGCCGAAGACGCGGCTCGGCAGGGCGCGATCCCGGCCCATCACGTAGAGCAGGCGCGACACCCCGGCGTGGGAGGCGAGCCCCGAGGCGAGCACCGCCACCGTGGTGCAGACCAGCACCACCGCCTGGAACAGCTTGCCGCCCACATAGAGGGCGATCTCCGGCAGCACCGCATCCGGCTGCTGGAAGCGGGAGATGTCCGGGAAGAAGAGCTGCAGGAAGTAGGAGACGGAGATGAAGAGCACGCCGCCGATGAGGGCGGTGAGCACGATGGCCCGGGGGATCACCCGATCCGCGTTCGGGGTCTCCTCCGACAGGGTGGTGATGGCGTCAAACCCGAGGAACGACAGGCAGAGGATGGAGGCGCCGGTCAGCAGGGGATTGATGTGCATCTGCTCGGAGAAGAAGGGGCGGCTGCTCGCCACCGTGCCCAGCCCCTCGCCGTGGCTCACGCCCCAGGCGATGAGGCCGATGAAGACGGCGATGATGCTGAACTGCATGATGACGATCAGGCTGTTGAAGTTCGCCACCAGCTTGATACCCCGCAGGTTCAGGAAGGTCATGACGGCGGCCAGGGCCAGGATGTAGGTCCAGGGGGCCACGCCGGGGAAGAGGGCCTCCATGTAGATCTTGGCCAGCAGCATGTTGATCATGGGCATGAACATGTAGTCGAGCAGGGAGACCCAGCCCACCATGAAGCCCACATAGGGGTGGAACACCTTCTGGGCATAGGTGTAGGCGGAGCCTGCCGAGGGGAACTTGCGCACCAGGTGGCCGTAGCTCATGGCGGTGAACAGCATGCCGATGAGGGCGAGCAGGTAGGCGGTCGGCACATGGCCTTCGGTGATCTCGGTGACGATGCCGAAGGTGTCGAACACCGCCATGGGGGTGAGATAGGCCAGCCCCATGATGACCACGTGCCAGAGTTTCAGGCTTTTTTTCAGACCGGCGGGGTGCGGGTGCATCAGGCGATCCCCCGCAGGCAGGCTGACGGGATCAGGCTGACGGTGAGGTCATCCTGCACGGTGGGGGCGCCAGTCCGGGATGCGGACGGATGGCGCAGACCGGCGCGGGCCGGCAGGAAAGCGATGATATGCCCCATGGAGTTCCTCACTAAGAAGCGGGTGTCGTGAGATGGCGTGCCACCTCGTTATCATTTCCGGTCTGTTCCGGCCTCGTTATGGATTTGTTTGGCGCAAAAAAAGAACCGGGCTCCGATGAGCGGACGGTCCTTGAATACGGCGGCGCATTGTGCATTCGTGATGCCCCCTTGACAAGCATATCAAGGGAGCAAAAACGCATTTTTTTGCACGTGGGCGAACGCGGTCTTCCGGATCAGGCCAGGGAGGCGGACAGGGCCTGCTCCAGCAGGTCGAGTCCTTCGTCGACGATGGCCGCCGGGGCGGTCAGGGGAGCGAGGAAACGGATCACGTTGCCACGCACGCCGCAGGCCAGCAGCACCAGCCCCCGCTTGCCCGCCTCGGCCACCAGCCGCTTGGTGAGATCCGAGTCCGGTCTTTCGGCATCCCCCTCCTTCACCAGCTCCATGGCCACCATGGCGCCGGGGCCGCGGATGTTGCCGATGCAGTCAAACCGTGTCGCCAGCTGGTGCAGGCGTGCCTTGATCTGCTCCCCCTGGGCCAGGGCCTTCTGGTTCAGACGCTCCTCCTCGATCACCTCCAGCACCGCCAGGGCGGCGGCGCAGGCGATGGGGGAGCCCGCATAGGTGCCCCCCAGGCCACCGGGCTTGGCGGCGTTCATCACCTCGCTCTTGCCCACCACGGCAGAGAGCGGGAAGCCGCCGGCCAGGCTCTTGGCCAGCGTCATGATGTCGGGTTCGACACCGCTGTATTCGGTGGCGAAGGTCTTGCCGGTGCGACAGAAACCGGTCTGGATCTCGTCGCAGATGAGCAGGATGCCGTGCTGGTCGCACACCTGGCGCAGGCGCTGCATGAAGCTGGCGGAGGCGGGGTAGAAGCCCCCTTCCCCCTGCACCGGCTCGATGATGATGGCGGCCACCCGGGTGGGTTCAATGTCGGCGCTGAAGCAGAGATCCAGCGCGGCCAGGGCATCGTCTTCACTCACTCCCAGGTAGTCGGCGGGGAAGGGGAGGTGATAGACCTCCCCCGGGAAGGGGCCGAAGCCGGTCTTGTAGGGCACCACCTTGCCGGTGAGGGCCATGCCCATCATGGTGCGGCCGTGGAAGCCCCCCTTGAAGGCGATGGTGCCGCTGCGACCGGTGTGGGCGCGGGCGATCTTGATGGCGTTCTCCACCGCTTCGGCGCCGGTGGAGAGGAAGAGGGTGCGCTTGGGGGTGGGGCCGGGCACCAGGGCATTCAATTTTTCCGCCAGCTCGATATAGCCGGGGTAGGGGGTGACCTGGAAGCAGGTGTGGCTGAACTTCTCGAGCTGCTCGCGCACCGCCGCCACCACCTTGGGGTGGTTGTGGCCGGTGTTGAGCACGGCGATGCCGGAGGCAAAGTCGATGTAGCGGTTGCCCTCCACGTCCCACAGCTCGGCGTTGTGCGCCCGGTCGATGAAGACCGGCAGCAGGGTGCCGACCCCCTGGACCACGGCCGCTTCGCGGCGGGCCTGCCACTGCTGGTTGTTGCTTGAATGACTCATCTTTCCTCCCTGAGGGGCATGGGCCCCGCTATTCCTGTGCCATCTGGCCATATGTGTGCCGCCAACTGCCCTCGGGCAGGGCGGCCTGTTCGCAAAAGGGGGCCCCGGGTGTGCCCTCTGGGCCCACAAGGCGCTTGGTCGTGACCGGCGACCCCCTCTTTCTATCTGTAAAAACGATGGGCTGCGTCATAACGCATCTGTTTTAACGATGCAATTGCCCCTTCACTCCCCTCAGCGAATGCCGCCAAAGCAGAGGTATTTGGTCTCCAGGTACTCCTCCAGCCCTTCGGCCGCCCCTTCCCGGCCCAGCCCCGACTCCTTGATCCCGCCAAAGGGGGCCAGTTCGGTGGAGATGATCCCCTCGTTGATCCCCACCATGCCGTATTCGAGCCCCTCGGCCACCCGCCACACCCGGGCGATGTCGCGGCCATAGAAGTAGGCGGCCAGGCCATAGGGGGTGTCGTTGGCAAGCGCAATGGCCTCGGCTTCCGTCTCGAAGCGCACCAGAGGCGCGACGGGCCCGAAGATCTCCTCGTCCAGAATGGGGTTGCCCCGGGTGACCCCGGTCAGGATGGTGGGGTGATAGAAGAGGGGACCGGCGGGGTGGGCGTCGCCCCCCACCAGCACCCGGGCACCGGCGGCGACCGATTGCTGCACCAGCTCGGCCACCTTGCTGGCGGCGGCCGGGTTGATGAGGGGCCCGATCTGGACGCCCTCGCCCATGCCGTCCCCCACCTTGAAGGCCTTGACCGCGGCGGCGAGCTTCTCGGCGAAGGCGTCATAGACGCTGGCCTGCACCAGGATGCGGTTGGCGCAGACGCAGGTCTGGCCGGCGTTGCGGTATTTGGAGGCCAGGGCCCCGGCCACGGCGGCGTCGAGGTCGGCGTCGTCAAAGACGATGAAGGGGGCGTTGCCGCCAAGCTCAAGGGAGAGGCGCTTCATGGTGTCGGCGCACTGGCGCATCAGCAGTTTGCCGATGCGGGTGGAGCCGGTGAAGGAGAGCTTGCGCACCACGGGGTTGCTGCACAGCTCGTTGCCCACCGCGCTCGCCTGATGGGAGGTGACGATGTTGATGACCCCGGCAGGAATGCCCGCCTGCTCCGCCAGTACCGCCAGCGCCAGGGCGCAGAGGGGCGTTTCGGCGGCGGGCTTGATGACGATGGTGCAACCGGCGGCCAGCGCCGGACCCGCCTTGCGGGTGATCATGGCGATGGGGAAGTTCCAGGGGGTGATGGCGGCCACGACCCCCACCGGCTGCTTGATGGTGGCCAGGCGCCGATCGGCGGAGAAGCCGGGGATGGTGCGGCCATAGGCACGCTTGCCCTCTTCCGCGAACCACTGGATGAAGCTGGCGCCGTAGGCCACCTCTCCTTTGGCTTCCGCCAGCGGCTTGCCCTGCTCGCAGGTCATGATGCGGGCGAGCTCCTCCTGGTTGGCCATGATGCGCTCGAACCAGGCGTAGAGTTTGCTGCTGCGCTCCTTGGCGGTGAGGGCCGCCCAGGCGGGTTGCGCCGCGTGGGCCGCCGCGATGGCGAGGCGGGTGTCCTCCCCGTCCATGTCGGGCACCTGGGTGATGACCTGGCCGGTGGCCGGGTTCAGGACCTCGAACCGGCGCCCGCCCAGGGACTCGCACCAGCGGCCGTCGACATAGGCCAGGGATTTGATCAGGGAGAGAGCAGGTTGTGATGCTGACATATGTAAGGGGCCTCGATAGTGGGTCTGGGTGGCGCGTTTATGTGGGCACCGCCGTATAGAATAATAAGCACGTAACGACCATAAAATGAGCCGAAATGTTTTTCAAGTGTTAAATATATTTGAGTGAACTGGGCGTCACATGCTAGAAATGGGGCTGTGAGCGCGATTGTAGCGGTTTTCATCGCGCAGGGTGTGCAAAATAATGAACGCCCTGGGTTGTGCAGGATAGTGAACGGGGCTGACGTGCCTGACTCACTATATTGACCAGGCTGCACCAGGTATTCGAATGACCATGGAAGGAGATGGGCGATGGAGCAATCCCGTGGCGAGGTCCGGTGGCGGACCATGACGGACAACCCCCTGGCGGAGCACGAGAGAAACATGGGGGAGCGGCTTGCCCGGATCCGCAGGGAGCTCGGGCTCTCCCAGCGCCGGGTGGCGGAGCTGAGCGGCCTGACCCACGGCGCCATCTGCATGATAGAGCAGAACAAGGTGAGCCCCTCGGTGGCCTCCCTGCAAAAGCTGCTGAGCGTCTACGAGCTGCCGTTGTCGCGCTTCTTCGCCGAAGAGGAGGTGGCGAGCACGCCCAGCGTGGTGATCAAGGCGGAGCAGCTCATCGAGCTCGGCAGCCAGGGGGTCTCCATGAAGCTGGTGCACAACGGCAACAATCGGCGCCAGCTCGGCTTCATGCTGGAGACCTATGCCCCCGGCACCGACACCGGCGGCGTGGTGAAGCATCAGGGGGAGGAGGTGGGCACCGTGCTGGAAGGGTCGGTGCTGCTGACCCTGGCCGGCCAGACCTATGAACTGTGCGCTGGGGACAGCTATGTCATCGACACCGGCGAGCCCCACAGTTTCAGCAATCCCTCGGGGCAGGTCTGCCGCATCGTCAGCGCTCACACCCCGGCCAGCTTTTAATGTGAACAACCCGTTGTGTTGGAAACGAACCGGTAAGGAAACAGGGATCATGACCGAACATGTAAAGAGTTACTACGCAGCCAGTGCCAACAAACACGCGCCCTATCCCACGCTCACCGAGCAGCTGGAGTGCGACGTCTGCGTCATCGGGGCGGGGTATACCGGCCTCTCCAGTGCGCTGCATCTGGTGGAGAAGGGGTACAAGGTGGTGGTGCTGGAGGCCGCGCGAGTCGGCTTTGGCGCCAGCGGTCGCAACGGCGGCCAGATCGTCAACTCCTACAGCCGCGACATCGACACCATCGAAGCGAACTGCCCGCCGGATCAGGCCAGGCTGCTCGGCTCCATGTTGTTTGAGGGGGGCCAGATCATCCGCGAGCGGATCAAGCGCTACAACATCCAGTGCGATCTGCAGGAGGGCGGGGTCTTTGCCGCCGAGACCGAGAAGCAGCTGCACGAGCTCAAGGCGCAGAAGGCGCGCTGGGAGAAGTGGGGCAACGACCAGCTGGAGCTGCTCGATGCCGACGGGGTGCGCGAGGTGGTCGCGAGCGATCGCTACGTCGGCGCCCTGCTCGACAAGAGCGGCGGCCATATTCATCCCCTCAACCTGGCGCTGGGGGAGGCGGAAGCCATCCGCATGCAGGGGGGGCTTATCTTCGAGCAGTCCGCCGTCACCAGCATTACTCCGGGTCAGCCGGCGTTGGTCAAGACCGCCAAGGGGGCGGTGAAGGCACGCTTTATCGTGGTGGCCGGCAACGCCTATCTCGGCAACCTGGTGCCCGAGCTCGCCGGCAAGAGCATGCCCTGCGGCACCCAGGTGATCGCCACCGAGGTGCTGGGGGAGGAGCGGGCCCGCTCACTGCTGCCGCAAAACTACTGCCTGGAGGATTGCAACTACCTGCTCGACTACTACCGCACCTCCGGCGATCACCGGCTCATCTATGGCGGCGGCGTGGTCTACGGGGCGCGGGATCCGGCGGACATCGAGCGGCTGATCATCCCCAAGATGCTCAAGACTTTCCCGCAGCTGGCCGACGTCAAGGTGGAGTACACCTGGACCGGCAACTTCCTGCTCACCCTGTCGCGGCTGCCGCAGTTTGGCCGCATCGGTCACAACATCTACTACATGCAGGGCTACAGCGGCCACGGCGTCACCTGTACCCATCTGGCGGGCAAGCTGCTCTCCGAGGTGCTGAGCGGTCAGGCGGAGCGCTTCGATGCGTTCGCCAGACTGCCGCACTACCCCTTCCCGGGTGGCCGCCTGCTGCGCATCCCCTTCACCGCCGCCGGCGCCGCCTGGTACACCCTGCGCGATCGCCTGGGGGTGTGATGACACCGGTGGCCCGCCAGGGTGGTATGGTGCGGGGCGCCCTCCGATGCCATCGTCCCATGAGCGCGGCGGCAAGTAGAGCTCAAGGGGGCGAGCCAGGTCGACTGCGACAACAAGAAGAGGGAGGCGTTATGCCTCCCTCGTTTTTTTGTCGTCAACCTGCCCGGGCCCTGACGGGGCTAGAAGCGGTAGGGGAAGCGGATCCCGATGGTGTAGTCCGGTGCGTCCGTGGTGAGCCCGGCAGACCAGTTGACCGCCATGGAGAGGTTGTCGGTAATGGCCCAGGTCGACCCCATGCCAAAGCTGGCGGCGTTGGCATCGGAGCCGGTGACCTTCTCCATGGCAAAGCCTTCGGACCCCTGCTCGGACTCCATGGTGACGCGCTGGTTGATGTTGAAGGAGAGGCTGAAGCGTTCGTTGAGGGCGAATGCGACCCCCAGGCCATATTCATACCAGTCCCCCAGCTGGATACTGCCGGGCTGGTTGCCGGGCTGGTAGGAGATATCGTCAAAGTCCTGCTTGAGGCTGTGGCCATAGTTGAGGCTGGCAAACAGGATGGCGGGATCCATGGTCTTGACCAGGGAGAAGCCGGTAGAGAGCTGCCAGAGCCCGTTGCCGGTGGCGAGCTCCTTGGGGGTCACCAGGTTGCCCGATTCCGAGGTGTTGATCTCGATGCCGTAAGGATCCTTGCCGGTCGGCGCCTTGGCCCGGAAGTTCCACACCAGATCCGGCCAATCCTCGCTCTCTGCCATGACCCTGTAGTAGATGGCGAGGCTGAGATCCCCCAGGCCGCCATCGCTGACGCTCTGCTCCTCGAAGTCGCGGCTGGAGTTCTCCTTGCCGGTGCTCTGGTAGTTGGTGTTGCGGAACATGTAGGGGAGGGCCAGCTCCAGTTGCCAGCGATCGTTGAGGGTGTAGCGGGTGATGACATCCGCCGTCCACTGATCGGAGCGAACCCGATCCAGGTTGATTTCGCCAAGGAAGATGGCGTCCAGTGCGAGGAAGCCGCGCAGGGCGAGATCCTTGCGGTTGTAGTGCTGGTAGGAGAGGCCCACATCGACGGTCAGGGCGCGGTCGAACACGTTGTGCTGTTCGATCATCAGGTCTTCGGTACTGCGGCCGACCTCCGGCGTGCGCCGTGAGGCGTCCTGCTGGGTGGAGGCGACGGCGGCCCCGGCTCCGACCCCGGCGGTTGCCGTCGTGGCACCGGCGGCCTTGACGGCCTCCAGGCGGGCCTGGAGCTGATGAAGGGCCTGATTTTGCTGGATCAGTTGCTGGCGCAGGAGATCCAGCTGTTGTTGCAGGGCCTCCTCTTCGGCCGTGGCCCCCCAGCAGGCGAAGGGGGCGAGGGCAATCAACAGCATGCGAGACTGTTTCATCGGGATACGTCCTTGTTGTTTATCATCCTTTCTTATAGTTCAGCCCCGGGAACTCACCTGATCTCAGCGCGAAAACCAGATGCGGGTCTGATTGAGCGTCTGCAAACCGTCCCCCCTGACCTTGTTGAACTGCAGCAGCCCCCGGCTGAAGTCGGTACCGCGCAGGCTCTGCTCCAGCAGGACCCTGCCGTCGGAAGAGTGTAGTTGCAAGCCGGCATAATTCCCCGAGACCCGGTAGGTGGCGGTGCCAAGATCGCCCTGGTGCTCGTAGCTGCCCGCCTGAACCAGGTGTCCCGTCATGGTCGGGGTGGTCAGTTCAATACCGGCCTGGTTGACCGAGCTGTTGCCACTCCCCTCCAGTTGAACGACCTGCACCAGCCCGGCCCCCTGCACCTGGGCCTCCTTGGCGGGCGTGGCCGCGGGCTTGACCTCATCCTTGACGCGCACATCCAGCTTGGGCTTGTTTTGCACAATGCTCAGCGCCAGGTTCATGGCCGCCGTCTGCTGGGCCTGGGCCGTGGTCAGTGACGAGATGAACTCGATGCCGAAGTAGCTGATGCCATGGCTGCTGACATAGCGGCCTCGCAGGTGGGCCAGCTCCCCGTCCGCCAGTTCGGGCGCAAAGTGGTCTGACAGATGGGCCAGCGGGTCCGGTGCTGCCAGCAGCGGAGAGGCGATGCCACCCAGGCTGCAGAGGAGGCATAGGGCGGGTCGGGTATTCATGATGACCTCACATTAGCTCTTTGTGCTGAAAACCGAATTCCAGCAGGGATGTTTCATTGACCGGGGCGAAGAGCCCATCCTTGCCTCTGACAGAGAGCGGGGGAGAGGGGTTGGCAAGGGGGGCATCGGGACGATAGCCCGCGCCGATGACGGCGAGAAGGATGCCGTTCCAGCTCTCCTTGAACTCCTTGAACGTGATCACCCGGTTGCCGAGGGCCGGGTCTGCCAGATAGACGCGATCATGGCGATCGATGGCCCGTAGCACGGCAAAGTGCTGATAGCCGCGAATGTTGAGCAGGACGATGGTGGGCACCCTCACCTGGCGCAGTTTTTCATCGCCCAGTCGATACCCTCTGACCCGCATGCCGAGCATTTGCAGGTACTGCTTCATGTCGAGCATGGAGAAGCCGTAATGCTTGACCTGCTCCGGGTCTGCCATGGCAAGCATGCCATCCATGACCCAGCGTTCATTGGTTGCATGGCCGTAGGCGTAGCGCAAGATGGTGGCGACGGCGGCGGCCCCGCAGCTGAAATCCGTATGTTGGCGCTCGATGTTGGCGTACCGACGCTCCAGAATGCTCTGTACCGGTTTGTTGAGATCCCCCAGCGCCGGGAGATGCTCCCCCAGTGGCACCGAGCCCGCCCAGACGGCAGGACAGCACAGCAACAGCAACAGCCAGCGCATTCAGACCTCCAGTGTCAGGGAAAAAGGGGGCACAGGGCCCCCTCGCATCGACTTACTTGGCAAACCCTGCGGCCAGCGAGAGATTGTTCGCTTGTAGGTTGTTGGTCCCCGAGGAGACGTTCACCCCGATGTTGCCCACGGCACCGTTGAAGGCGCCGCCATCGATTGTTGCCCGGTTGAAGGTTTCGCGGCTGGTGTAGGTGTTGACCACGGGAATATACCCGACGGCGTACCCACTGAGCTTGATGTCACCCTCTTCCTTGAACTCGAACTTGCCATCATCTTTCGGGTTGTTGTTGCCGTACCTGTCGTTGTCATTGTCGTGGCCATGTCCTTTCTTGACATCATGACCGGTACCGCCCCCCTCGTAATCGCCCCAAGCCTTGAGACCGAGGAACACACCTGCCTTGTCAACCGTCTTGGTTGCACTCAGGCTTTGGTTTTCGGTCATGTTCTTGGAGACGCTCTGGCTGTTGGCCACGGTGGCCACGGCCATGTTGCCGGTGGACACGGAGGCTGCCATGTTGTTGGCCTGGACGTTACCCGAGCCCGAGGTCACGTTGACCCCGATGTTGCCTGCGGCATCCTTGAAGGCCCCATCGCCCACACCGGCCTTGTTCTGATGGCCGTGATTGGTCGTCCAGTTGTTGCTGGCGCTCTGGGTGGAGAAGACCTCGGCATCCGACGATCCGCCAGGGGCGCCGTGTTGTTGTTGACCACGACCCATGATGAACTCGGCATCGACCTCGTCATAGGCGGCCAGGGAAGCGCTGTTGCCCTGTACGTTGGAGTCACCGGCTGCGACGTTGGCGCCGATGTTACCGGATGCACCCTTGAACGAGCCGTCGATCTTGCTCGTGTTCTCCGTTCTTGTATTGGCGGTGCCTATCATGGAACTGGACTGCTGGTTGTCCACGACGGCCATGCCGAGTTTGTTGACGTTGATGTAGCCGCCGACATTGACCCTGCCTTCGTATTCCACATCGACTTCTGCCTTGACCTTCTTGGTCAAGGTTGCCCCTGTCTCATCTCTGTCACCGCGGTAATCGGCGGATGCAGTGCCCGACATGGCCATGATGACCGCGGCGGCTAATGAGCTATAAATAAGTCCACGCATAATGAGTCTCTCCATTGAACTTTCAGCGGAAGATATGCCCATCGGCTGATACCCCCGGGCCTGGCTTCCTATCCCTGCGGCATCATGGGGATGCCGTTACTGCGCCAGCCAGGGGCAGGGAAACCATGTTGACTGACTGGTTTCCCTGTCCCGTGACCTGGTTCACCTGAATGACCCCCTTGCTGCCCGTGAGGGCGGTGTCATCCAGATAGATGCTGGTAGTGGTGTTGGCGGGGGGCTTTCCCCCTGGGGTCTTCGCGACGCTGGAGCTGAGATTGATGTCGGTCACGACACCCAGGCCGCTGTCATCGAGGGACAGGGCGAAGGCGTTCAGTTGCTGGTTGCCCTCACCCGCCCCCTGATTGATGCCGACCAGTCCCCGGTTCTGGCTCAGGGCCGAGCCCAGGATGGCGACGCTCTGGCTACCGTTCAGATTGGTGGTGGATTGATTCAGCTGACCAAATTGAATGACGGCCGGACCCGAAATGGCGATGGCGGCAAGATTGCCTTGTTGGTTGTTATTGCCGGCAACCATATTGACGCCCATGGAACCACGAATATTGCTCAATGCCTGAGCACCGAGATCGACCCGGTTTTGTGCCAATGAGGGGGTGGCAAATGCCAGAAAAGGAAATGTTGCCAATGCAATATATGTCTTCATGTTCTGTCTCCATCTGCCAGGAGGGCTTATTGGAGAGAGCAACGACCATGCCAATTGGCAAGGTTTTGATTTTTAACTGTTTTTTATTTGATATGATTGTTTTTATGTCTCAATGTTGAGAGCGACATATTATGTCGCCAAGTAAGCGCTTATTTATCAAAGGGTTTATTTTTTCTCACCGATATTTTTGCCGTCTCAATATTGTGGTGCCATCAGTCTAAAGGCGGGATGGTTTATAGTTATCATCGTCTGGCCATATTAAACGGCGCCATTTGATGATAAAGGGAGTTATCTGGATAAGTCGTCAGCGTCAGACTCCCTCGTGCAGTGGTGATAACAAGGAGTTGTCCCTATGACAGAAACGGCATTGTTGCTCATCAATTCATGTGCCGTACTGGAAAGCCTGCTGGAACAAGGCGAGTGGCAGGTGGAGCAGGCAAGCTCCCTGGTGGTGGCAGAGAAAAAACTGCAGGAAAAGGACTATCCCCTGGTGCTGGTGGTGATCGAGCATCAGCAGCACGAAGCCCTCTACAACCTGATAGCGCAGCACTCCGGCGCCTTGTGGATCGGCCTCATCCAGCGGGACTGTCTCGCCAGCGAAGCCCTTCGCAATTTGCTGGCAGCCTGTTTTCATGATTTTCACACCTTTCCCCTGGACAGAGACAGGCTCTCCCACAGCCTGGGACATGCCCTGGGGATGGCGCGCCTCATCCGGCGACACCGCCCCCGACTGCAACCCCAACTGCGTTTCATCCAGGGGGAGAGCGCCCCCATCCGCCAGTTGCGCGACCAGATCGTGCGGTTGCAGCATTGCCGCCTGCCCGTACTGGTGACGGGACCGAGCGGCACGGGCAAGGAGCTGGTGGCCCGGGAGCTGCACTACAGCACGTTCGGGGAGGAGAGCCCCTTCGTGGCGGTCAATTGCGGGGCCATGCCCCATCAGCTCATCCAGTCCGAGCTGTTCGGCCACGTCAAGGGGGCCTTCACCGGGGCACAGCACCACAAGATAGGCAAGATAGAGGCCGCCGATGGCGGCACCCTGTTTCTCGACGAGATAGGGGAGTTGCCGCTGGAGGATCAGGCAACCCTGCTGCGCTTCTTGCAGGAGCAGTGCATAGAGGCGGTGGGCAGCCACCTGTCGCGTCGTGTGGATGTGCGGATCATCGCGGCCACCAATATCGATGTGGAGCAGGCGGTGGCCAGCGGCGGCTTTCGCATGGATCTCTACTACCGGCTCAACGTGGTGCGCCTGCGCACCCCGGCCTTGTGCGAGCGGGTGGAAGACATCCAGCTCCTTGCCGATGACATTCTGGCGGAAGTGCGGGGCGGGCGGGTGCTCAGCTTCACCCGCAAGGCGCGCCAGGCCATGCAGTCCTATGGCTGGCCGGGGAATGTGAGGGAGCTGCGCAACCGGGTGCAGCGGGCGGCTGTCATGTGCAGCGGCCCCTTCATCGAAGCCGATGACATGGAGCTGACCAACATGGACAGCCTGCTGCTCGACGGCTCGCTCAAGGCGGTGCGCGAAGCGGCGGAGCGTCAGGCCTTGCAACGGACGTTGGCCCGCTTCCCCGATCAGCTCGAGGAGGTGGCCCGCACGCTCGATATCTCCCGGGCCACCCTCTATCGCCTGCTGGACAAGCACGATCTGCTGTGAGGGGACGGCCGTATCGCCCCGTCATGCAAAAAGCCCGGGCAGCAGGCCCGGGCTTCTTGTCTGGTCCCGTCGCCGGGACTCGTGACTTCCGATGAGCTTCAGGCCATCTCCATGGCGAGGTGACAGAGTCGCCGCGCAGCCTCCTCCTCGCTCTTGACCACCTGATGCACGCCGCGCACGCGCAGATGATGCACCTCCTCGTGCTGGTGGGCACAGGCGGCGATGCGCATCAGGGCGCCGTATTCCTGCGCCCTGATGGCTATCTCACCGGCCAGCAGGCTGTCATCCAGGGTGATCAGCAGCCAGCTGGCATTGGGCAGCGCCGCCGTCAGCAGATCCTGCTGGATGGGATGGCCCGCCAGACAGGTGATCCCCATGGCGCGCCAAGGGGCCAGCAGTCGCTCGTCGGTGTCGATCACCACCATCTCCCTGCCTTGTTCATGCAACTGCCAGATGAGGTGCTGACCTATCTCGTCGGCGCCCACTACCACCACATGGCCCTGCAAGGGGCAGAGGTGAGGTGACTCATCGGTGCGTGGCTCGGGATGGCGCCTCAGCCAGCGCTCCACCTGGTTGAAGACCAGCGGATTGAGCACGATGGAGAAACAGGCGCCGACCAGCACCAGATCCCGGGCGACCCCGGGGACCAGTTCGAGCATGACCCCGAGACCCATCAGGATGAAGGAGAACTCACCCACCTGGGCCAGGCTGGCGGAGATGGTCAGCGCCGTGCGCTGGCTGTGGCCAAAGAGTCGCACGATGGCGAAGGCGGCCACCGATTTGCCGATCACGATGACGAACAGGGTGGCCAGCACGGCCAGGGGCTCGCGCAGCAGGATGACGGGGTCGAACAGCATGCCCACGGAGACGAAGAAGAGCACGGCGAAGGCGTCCTGCAGGGGCAAGGTG
This sequence comes from Aeromonas sp. R7-1, assembly GCF_040908115.1. Taxonomy (NCBI): domain Bacteria; kingdom Pseudomonadati; phylum Pseudomonadota; class Gammaproteobacteria; order Aeromonadales; family Aeromonadaceae; genus Aeromonas; species Aeromonas sp. R7-1. The sequence goes on from NZ_JBFODD010000037.1 coordinate 51,118, forward strand.
TCGTTGGCCGCCTTGTGGCTCAGATGGGAGCTGTTCATCACGACGCCAGCGAAGAAGGCGCCGAGGGCAAAGGAGACGCCAAACAGCTTGACGGCGCCAAAAGCGATGCCAAGGGAACAGGAGAGGACGGCCAGGGTGAACAGCTCGCGGGAGCCGGTGGCGGCGGTGCGGGCCAGCAGCCAGGGGATGAGGCGTCGCCCGCCGATGACCATCAGGGCGATGAAAGCAGCTACCTTGGCCAGGGTCAGGCCGATATCCGCCATCACCTGGGCCGGGGTCAGTGCCTCGCCCCCCTGCTGCAGGTTGGCGAGGATGGGGAGCAGTACCAAGGCCAGCACCATCACCAGATCCTCCACGATGAGCCAGCCGATGGCGATGCGTCCCTCGTTGGTGTCGAGCTGGCCGCGACTCTCCAGGGCGCGCAGCAGCACCACGGTACTGGCGGTGGAGAGGGCCAGGCCAAACACCAGGCCGGCGGTCACGGTCCAGTCGAGCAGTTGGGAGAGGCCAAGGCCGAGCAGGGTCGCAAGGGTTATCTGGACGATGGCTCCCGGGATGGCGATGTGTTTCACCGACAGCAGGTCTTTCACGGAAAAGTGCAGGCCGACACCAAACATCAGCAGGATGACGCCGATTTCGGCCAGCTCGGGGGCGAGCCGCAGATCGGCGACATAGCCCGGCGTAAAGGGGCCGCATACCACGCCGGCCGCGAGGTAGCCCACCATGGGGGAGATGCGCAGGCGGCTTGCCAGCATGCCGAAGAGGTAGGCTAGCACGAGGCCGCCTACCAGGGTGGTGATAAGGGGGAGTGAGTGGTCCATGTCGTCACCTCGCTAATGGCAGTCAGGGGCTACCAGATCACCCGAAGGCGAAGAGGGCAGCTGTCAATGAGCAGGGGGCGAAAGAGACAGAAGTTGGCCGTATCAAGGGGAAATCTTGAGGGCAACAGATGCCGTTTCTATTGAAAAGTAATGCATTTATATGCCATGAGCAACACTGTTCCAGTTTTTTCGTTGATTTTGATGAAAAGCATCTTTAATGCATTGTGATTGGGTGAAAAGAATGTGCAGTTAAAGAAAAATTGGCAGGAATAATCAATCGATGATGATATTGGGAGGCAAGGGAGAACACCTATGAGCACACGGCATGGAGGAGGCGGGCCTCCTCCATGGTGAACGAGGGTGCTGAAGGGGCATCACTCTCCCCTGGCGACCCCCTCACGTCTGGGGTCTGCGGCCCCCAGCCAGCCGCCGGCATGGCGCTGGACGCCCTGCAGCCCGGAGGTCTGCTCGTTAAGCAGGACCTCGTGCCCTCTGGCCTTGAGCCCCTGAACCACGGCGTCGGGCGTGCGCCCCTGCTCCAGCTCGGTGGGGCCGTTACGACTGCCGAAATTGGGCAGGTTGATGGCCTGCTGCAGGTCGAGCCCCCAATCCTGGGTGCCGAGCAGCGCCTTGCCCACGTAGTTGATGATGGCCGAGCCTCCCGGGGAGCCCAGGCTCATCTCGAGCTCGCCGCTTGCCTTGTCAAACACCAGCAGGGGCGACATGGAGGAGCGGGGGCGCTTGCCGGGCTCCACCCGATTGGCCACCGGCAGGCCGGCGGCGTCCACCGAGGTGAAGGAGAAGTCGGTGAGCTGGTTGTTCAGCAGGTAGCCGTTGACCATCAGCCGCGAGCCGAAGCCATCCTCGATGGAGCTGGTCATGGCCACCGCCATGCCGCTCTTGTCCACGATGGAGATGTGGCTGGTGGAGGGCAGCTCCGGGGTGGCGTCCCGGCCCCAGGCCAGCGCCCGGGGCGGGTTGCCGGGCTGGGCGACGCCCATGGAGCGGTTGCCGATAAGGTGCCCCCGCTGCGCCAGATATCCCTTGTCCAGCAGGCCTGTCACCGGCACGTTGACGACGTCGCCGTCGGCCACATACTGGTTGCGATCGGCGAAGGCGAGGCGTGCCGCCTCGCTGTAGAGGTGAATGGCCTCGCTGGAGGCGGCCAGTTGACCCTGCTCCCCCTGTACCGGTTTGAGGGCGGCCATGTCCCGGCTCTCCAGCATGCCGAAGATCTGGCCGAGGGCGATGGTGCCGGAGGAGGGGGTCGGGAAGCCGCAGATCTCGCTCTGGCGATAGTCAAAGCAGAGCCCGTCCCGCAGCTTGGCCCGGTAGCTGGAGAGATCGGCGGCGCTCAGCACCCCGGGGTTGGTCGGGTGGGCGTGCACCTTGGCCACCATGGCCTCGGCCAGCGGGCCGCGATAGAAGGCATCGGGGCCATCGCTTGCCAGGGTACGCAGCACCCTGGCCAGGGCCGGGTTAGTGAGCCGGGTACCTGCCGTCTTGGGAGTGCCATCCGCCTGATAGAAGTAGGCGCGGGCGTCCGGATCCCCGGCCAGATAGGGATCTTTTGCCAGCAGGGTGGCGAGGCGGGGGCTTATCACGAACCCTTGCTCCGCGAGGGTGATGGCGGGTTCGAACAGCGTGGCCCAGGGCAGCTTGCCATAGCGCTCGTGGGCCAGGGCCAGGGCACGTACCGTGCCGGGGGCGCCGACGGAGCGCCCGCCCACCACCCCCTCATAGAAGGCCATGGGTTTGCCCTCCTTCATGAAAAGCTGATCGGTGGCAGCGGCGGGGGCTGTCTCCCGGCCATCCACCGCCGCCACCTGCTTGCCGTCCCACACCAGCATGAGGGAGCCGCCGCCGATGCCCGAGGATTGAGGCTCCACCAGGGTCAGCACCAGCTGGACGGCGATGGCAGCATCGACGGCGCTGCCCCCCGCCTTGATGAGCTGGTAGCCCGCATCCACCGCCAGCGGGTTGGCCGCCGCCACCATGAAGTCACGGCCCTGCCAGCCCGGCTTGTCAATCCAGCCGCTGGCCGCCTCCGGGGCGATCAGGGTCTGGGGAGGAGGGACATAGTGAAAGCCGTCCTGGGAGGCGCAGCCGCCAAGCAGGCCGAGGGCGACCAGCAGGCCGAGGGGTTTGAGGGACATGACAGGCTCCTTGTCGGTTTCTTGTTCACCTGCCGAAATGTGTCACACTTGGAGCTTGATTAAAAGTTTGTCTTAATACTCATATGGTTACAAAACTATCAAGGAGACGCTCATGACACACCGGGGGACGCTGGCGAAACCTTGCATGGCGGGGCTGCTCTGCCTGTTGCTGACGGCCTGCGGGGAGCCGACCTTCAGACCGCTGGCCCAGGGGGAGACCCTGCTCGCGTTCGGGGACAGTCTGACCGAGGGGCGCGGGGTGAGCCCGTCCCAGAGCTACCCCAGCGTGCTGGCGAACCTGAGCGGCCATCCCGTGGTCAATGGCGGGGTGTCCGGAGAGCTGAGCCAGGCCGGCAGGGCCCGCCTGCCCGGGTTGCTGGCCCGGCACAGACCCGCTCTGGTCATCCTGCTGGAGGGGGGCAACGACATCCTGCGTGGCAGCGGGGAGGCGGCCCTCAAGGCCAATCTCGCTGCCATGATAGAGGCGGTGCAGGGGAGCGGGGCCCAGATCCTGCTTGTCGGGGTGCCCCGAAAATCCCTGTTTGCCGATGGCGCTCCCCTCTACGAGGAGCTGGCAGAGCAGTACGGGCTGGTGCTGGACAACGACAGCATCGGCGAGTTGCTGCGAGACCCGGCCCTGAAGTCCGATGCGGTGCATTTCAATGCCGAGGGTTACCGCACCCTGGCGCAGCGACTTCATCGACTGTTGCAGGAAAAGGGGGCACTCTAGCGAGGTGTCATGCTGCCGGGGTAGTGCGCCATGCTGCCGCAATCAATGGGGTTAGTGGATTGCGCGGCGGGAGGGCGGCGGCGCTACCCCGGAGGGGACCAGCCCATGGCGACGATGCCGATGGAGATGAAAAAACCGCCGTGAAGGCGGTTTTTTGCAATCAGGCTGAGCCAATTTGCTTAGATGGACTGCTCTTCACCGCCCAGGGCGGCAAACAGGGCCGGGATGAACTGGGAGAGCTCGGCGGTGACCAGGGCGAAGTCGGCGTCCAGACGGGCGGCGGGATCTTCACTGGTGACGTCGTCGTTCTGCTCGCGCAGCTCTTCGCTGAACTTGAGGCGCTTGATGGAGAGATCGTCCCCCAGCACGAAGCTCAGGGTTTCGCCCCAGTTGAGGGCCAGCTTGGTCACCAGCTTGTCGTTGGCTAGGTGATTCTTGATCTCCTCGCTCATCAGATCCTGCTGCTTGCAGCGGATGATGCCGCCGTGCTCCATGGCGCTGCGCAGCTCGGCTTCATCCTCCAGGGTGAAGGCGGCGGGCAGGTTGCCCTCGTTGAGCCACTCGGTCATGGTGATCTCGGGCGGGTTCTTGAGGGCCACCGGCACTACCGGCAGGGAGCCGATGGATTTGCGCAGGAGCGCCAGCAGATCGTCCGCTTTCTTGGCGGAGCCTGCATCCACCACCATCAGGTTGTCGGCAGGGTTTATCCAGGCGAAGGTCTGGCTGGTGCGGCTGAAGGCGCGGGGCAGCAGGGTGTGCATGATCTCCTCTTTCAGCGCTTCCTTCTCTTTCTTCTTGAGGGCGCGACCCTGCTCGAATTCAATGGCCTCTACCTTCTCCGCCAGCATCTCCTTGACCACGGTGCCGGGCAGCATCTTCTCTTCCTTGCGAGCGCACAGCAGGATGTGGCCAGAGGCGGCGTGGGTCAGGGTGGAGCCGAATTTGCCAAGGGGCTTGACCCACCCGAACCGGGAGATGTCCTGACTGCCGCAGGGGGTGAAGGCGCAGGCTTCCAGCTGGGTTTCCAGCTGCTCAACGGTCAGGTCGAAGGGGCGGGTAAAGCGGTAAATCTGCAGGTTTTTAAACCACATGGCGTCCTCGGTCTCTAGATTGTCCGGCGGGCATTGTACTAGAGAGGCGCTTTGTGATCAGCCAATCATTCTCGCTAAATAAAGGGCGATCGACCTCACAGGGCCCCACCTTGATTCCCCGGGCGCGGGCCCAACTCCCCTAGACTGCGAGTGTTCACATTGCTGACAAGGAGGCGACCATGTTGAGACAGAGTCGGCCGGAAGACATGGAAGAGATCGTCGAAATCTGGCTCCTGGCCTCCCTGCAGGCCCACGATTTCGTCGATGCCTCCTGCTGGTGGCAGGCTCAGGAGGAGCTGCGTACCCGCTACCTCGATCACGCCCGCATCTGGGTGTTCGAGGAGCGAGGGGACCTGCTCGGCTTCATGGCGCTGGTGGATGATTACCTGGCTGCACTCTTCGTGCGCCCCGACCGGCAGGGGCGGGGGGTGGGGCACGCCCTGTTGCAGGAAGCCAGATCCAGATGTGCCGAGCTGCATACCCGGGTCTTCGTGGAGAACGAGCCGGCGGTGCGTTTCTACCGCCGCCACGGCTTTGAAATCGGGGGGGAGGTGCCCGATCCCCTCACCGGCCATCTTCAGTACCAGATGCATTACCAAGCCGTCTGAATCTGACGTCTGGGGCTGCCCCGGTTGAAAACGGGGGGCACCATCCTCATCTTGTCTCCATCCCGGGGCGCCTTCGCCCCCGCTCTCTTCTCCTTATCGAGCCGTTTTCCATGAAGATCCTGCACACCGCCGACTGGCACCTCGGTCATCAGCTTCACGGCCACGACCGCCGCTTCGAACACGACGCCTTCCTCGACTGGCTGGCCGACACCATCAAGCGCCGCGACATCGACGCCCTGCTGGTGGCGGGCGATCTGTTCGACACCGCCAACCCTCCCGCCAGTGCCTGGCAGCAGCTCTACCGCTTCCTGGCACGTCTGCGGGCCGAGCTCCCGGCACTGGAGATGGTGCTCATCGGCGGCAACCACGACTCCCCCTCCAAGCTGGATGCTCCCCACGAGCTGCTGCGCGCCTTCGACCTGCATCTGGTGGGCAGCATCAGCCGGGACGACGAGGGGCGCCTCGAGACTGAGCGCCTGCTGGTGCCGCTGCGAGGCAAAAACGGCGAGGTGGCCGCCTGGTGCGCCGCCGTGCCGTTTCTGCGCAGCAGCGATCTGCGCCCGGAAGGGCTCAGCGAGGGGCAGGACAGACTCATCGAAGGGGTGCGCCAGGTCTATGAAGCGGTGCTGAGCGAGGGGCGGGCGCGCTGCCATCCGGATCAGGCCCTCATCGCCATGGGCCACGCCTATCTGGCGGCGGGCCAGCTCTCCGAGCTCTCCGAGCGGCGAGTGCTCGGCGGCAACCAGCATGCCCTGCCTGCCGAGCTGTTTGCCGCCGCCGACTACACGGCGCTGGGTCACCTGCACCTGGCGCAGAGCCCGGCCGAGGGAGTGCACTATAGCGGCTCGCCGCTGCCGCTCTCGCTGGCCGAGGCGAACTACAACCATCAGGTGCTGGAGGTGACGTTTGAGGGGGGCAAACTGGCCCGCCTTGAGCGGATCCCGGTGCCCCGCGCGGTGGAGATGATCCGCCTGCCCCAGAGCGGCCTCGACGAGGCGCTCCAGGCCATCGAGGCGCTGGCGCTGCCCGCTTGCCCGCAGCAGGCGCAGCCCTTCCTCGAGGTGCGGCTGCTGCTGCCCAAACCCGAGGCCCGCATCCGCGAGCGCGTGCTGGCCGCCATCGGCGACAAGCCGGTGCGCCTGGCCCGCATCACGACCAGCTATCAGGGCTCGGGCCAGGGGCTGGCGGACGGTGCCGGCCAGCGCCAGCTCGATGAGCTCTCCCCCACCGAAGTGTTTCGCCTCTGCTATCAGCGTCAGTTCGACGGGGAGCCGGAGGCCGCGCTGGTGGCGTCGTTTGAAGAGATCCTGGAGCAGGTGAAGGAGTCCAGCCAATGAAAATCTTGTCGCTGTCAGGGGAGAATCTGGCCAGCCTGACCGGTCAATTCACCATCGATTTTGCCGGTGGCGCTCTGGGGGCAGCCGGCCTGTTTGCCATCACCGGCAATACCGGCGCAGGCAAGAGCACCCTGCTCGATGCCATCTGTCTGGCGCTCTACGACGAGATGCCGCGCTTTATCGCCAATCGCAAGAACGTGGCCGAAGTGGGTCGCATGGATGACGAGGAGAAGCTCAAGGCCAACGATGTGCGCGGCATCCTCAGCCGCGGCCACGCCAGCGGTTTTGCCGAGGTGCAGTTTCGCGGCTGCGATGGCCGGGTCTGGCTGGCCCGCTGGGCGGTGCGCCGGGCGCGCAACCGCGCCGAGGGGCGCTTTCAGGCCCAGGAGCGCAGCCTGACCGACGTGGTGTCGGGCCAGGTATTCAGTGGCAGCAAGCGGGAGCTGCAGGATCGCATCGACGAGCTGGTGGGGCTCTCCTGGGAGCAGTTTCGCCGCGCCGTCATCCTGCCCCAGGGGGAGTTTGCCGCCTTCCTCAAGTCGAGCGCCGACGAGCGTTCGGCCCTGCTCGAACGGATGACCGGCACCGAGCTTTACTCCGCCATTTCGGTCCAGACCCATGAGCGGGCGCGGGAGGAGCAGCAGAAGCTTGCCGCCATCAGCCAGAGGCTCGGCGACGTGGCGCTGATGGACGAGGCGACCCGCGAGCAGTGGGTGAGCCAGCAGGTCAGCCTCGCCACCAGCCTCAAGCACGAGCAGCAGCAACAGCAGCTGATGCAGGACTTGCGGGATCTCAACGCCCGCATCGCCGCCCAGTTGCAGGCCTGTCAGGAGGGAGAGGCGGCCCTTGCCGCGGCGGAGGCTGCCCACGGTGCGGCCGCCCCCGAGCGGGAGGAGTTCGCCCGCGCCGAGCAGGCCCAGGTGGCCCGCGCCGATCACGACGAGCTGGCCCGCCTCACCCTGGAGGTGCAGCAGCAGGAGAAGGCGCTGGCCGAGCTTGGTCCCGAACTTGGCAAGTTGGAGGAGCAGACCCAGCAGAGCGCCCTCACCGAACAGCAGCTGCTGGCGGAGAAGATCGCCGCCGAGCGCGAGTGGGGCGCCCTGCAGCCTGAACTCAAACGGGCGCAGGAGCTCGACACCCGCATTCGGGAAAAGCAGCAGCAACTGCAGAAGATCCAGCAGGAGGGGGCGCAGGAGCGGGAGGTGCAGCTCACCCTGGAGCAAGGCTGGCGCCAGCAGCGCCAGCAGGTGGAGCAGCTCAAGGCCCAGCACCAGCAGTGGGGTGCCTGGCTTGAGGATCACAAGGAGCTGGCGCCGGTGGCACGCCAGTGGCAGCCCCTGCTCACCGCCATGCAGGATTGGGCCGAGGATGCCGACAGGCTGCAGCAGCTTCTTACCCTGCGCGAGCACAAGCTGCGCGCCCTCAGGCTGTTGCAGCGCCAGCTGGAGCAGGGGCAGCAGGAGCGCGACTACTGGCAGCGCGAGCAGGAGCGGCTGCAGCAGCAACAGCACGAGCTGCAGGAGCAGCAGTGGGAGGGGCGCCTGGCCAAGGCGCAGGAGCAGTGGCAAGGGCAGACCGAGCAGCTGGGCCAGCTGCGTCAGCTGCTGGAGCTGGCGGACTATAGCCGCAATCACGGTGAGCAGCATGGTCGCCTGCAGCAGGAGATCGCCCAGCTGGAGCAGGCGCTCGGCAAGCTGGTCATCCTCGGCGACGAGCTGACGCCGGCCCGCGAGCGGCTCGCCCTGCAACGGGACGAGGCACGCCACGCGCTGGAGCAGTCCCGTGCCATCGCCAGTTTCGAGCAGCATCGCCACATCCTGCGCGACGGTGAACCTTGCCCGCTGTGTGGCGCCGAGGAGCACCCCTATCACCAGAGCCAGCCGCAGGTGGCCGGTATTCTCGGCCAGCTGGCGGAGCGCGTCCGCAGCCTGGAGCTTGAGTGGGATCGGCTCAATCACCAATACATTCAGTGCGAGAGCGAGCGCCAGGAGCTGGCCCGCCAGCTGGCGGTGCGTCAGCAACATCTGCCTGAGCTGGAGACGCGCGCCGAGCAGCTGACCCAGCGCTGGCAGCAGCTGGGCGGTGCCGAGCTGCTGGGCCATCCGTTGCCGCTGCGTCAGAGCCCGATCGAGTGGAACGAATTGATGAGTACCCTGCTCGGCCGCGGCCAGAGTCTGGAGCAGGGGCTGGCCCGCAGCCAGCAGCAACTGCGCGAGGCCCAGCAGGGGCAGCAGCAGTTGCAGGCCGTGCGCCAGCAGCTGAGCCAGCTGGCCAGCCAGCACCAGCAGTTCGAGCAGCAGTGGCAGGAGGCCGATCGCCAGCGCATCGCCCTGGAAGGGGAGGTGAAGGGGATGGGCGAGCAGGAAACGACCCTGCGCCAGCGCCTTGAGCAGGGGGGCAGCCGGCTCGACGAGCAGATGGGAGGCCAGCCCTGGCGTCAGTGGCTGGGCAGCCAGCAGTGGCGCGAGTGGCAGCGGGCCTGCGAGGCCTGGCTGCACGGCCAGAGTGAGTGGGAGCAGCTGGCTGGCGAGATTGCCAGCCTCACCCCGGCCCTGAGTGCTCAGGAGGCGCGCTTGCAGACCCAGCGTGAGCTGCTGCACAAGCTCGAGCGCGACTACAAGGAGCATGAACAGCAACGGCAGGGGCTGGTTACCAGTCGTGCCACCTGTCTGGGGGGCGAGGAGATTGCCCTGGTCGAGAGCCGCTGGCAGCAGCGGCTGCAGCAGCTGGCCAGCGAGCTGGAGACGATGCAGGGGGCGGCCCGCACCCTGCGCGAGCGCCAGACCGAGCTCAAGACCCGTCTCAGCCATCTGGAGCAGGAGAAACAGGTAAGCAGCCGGCGGCGACGGGAGGTGCTGGGGCGCTGGGCTGCCCACGCCAGCAGCCTCGGCATCGCCGAATACGACCTGCGCCGCCTGCTGGCCATGAGCCCGGATGAGCTCAAGGGGCGCCGCGCCGCCTTGCAGGCGCTGGAGGATGCCCGCGCCGAGGCGCGAACCCGTTTGACCGAGCGGCAGCGGGCGCTGGCGCTGGAGGAGAGCAAGCGGGATCGTTACCGCGAGCATCACCCCGAGCTGGCCGCGTTGGCGCCACAGGAGCTAGCCAGCCGGCTGACGGCGCTGGAGGCGCACTGCCGCGCCCTCGACGAGCAGCTGTTCCAGTGCAAGAGCACGCTGGCCCAGGCCGAGGTGGCGGCCCTCAAGGCGGGCACCTTGCAGGAGGAACTGGCCGCCCAGCAGACGGTGGCGGATCACTGGCAGCGCCTCTCCGATCTCATCGGTTCGGCCAGCGGCGCCAAGCTGCGCACCTTCGCCCAGAGCCTCACGCTGGAGCGGCTGCTGCTGGAGGCCAACGCCCAGCTCGCCGAGCTCTCCCCCCGCTATCGGCTGGAGCGGGTGCCCGGCACCGATCTGGCGCTGCAGGTGGTGGATCTCGACATGGGGGACGAGGTGCGCTCGGTGGACTCCCTCTCCGGCGGCGAGAGCTTCCTGGTGTCGCTGGCGCTGGCGCTGGCCCTCTCCAGCCTGTCGTCGCGCCAGACCCAGGTCGAATCGCTCTTTATCGATGAGGGGTTTGGCACCCTGGATCCCGACAGCCTGGATCTGGCGCTCTCCAGCCTCGACTCCCTGCAGGCGGCCGGTCGCCAGATCGGGGTCATCTCCCACGTGCAGACCCTGGTGGAGCGGATCGGCGTGCAGGTGCGGGTGGAGGCCCTCGGCGGCGGCGAAAGCCGGGTAGTGTTGCCCGGCTGACGACGTGTCGCCCATGACCCTCCATGAACAAAAAGGCCCCTGTCACAGGGGCCTTTTTGTTGGTGTGCAACCCGTCGCTGGTTATTTGCGCTCGGGCAGCATATTGGTCAGGGTATTGTCCTTGAGCACATGGTGGTGGTAGATGGCTGCCGCCGCGTGCAGGGCAATCAGCGCATAGCCAATGTTGGCCAGCGTCTCGTGCAGCTCCTTGATGGTACCCTTCAGGCCGTCGTCGGGGGCGATGAGGGCGGGGAGCGCCAGGCCGAAGAAGGGAATGGGCTTGCCCCCTGCGCTCAACAGCAGCCAGCCCAGCAGCGGGGTGAGGATCAGGAAGCCATAGAGCGCCAGGTGGGCGAGCTTGGCCAGCGTGAGCATCAGGGGGGAGAGCTCGGGCACGATATGCGGTGAAGGGCTACCCACGCGCACCAGCAGGCGCACGACCACCAGCGCCAGGATCAGCAGACCCACCATGAAGTGAAACTCCTTCATCAGGTCGCGGCCGGCCGACCCTTTGGGGAAGATGTCCCTGAACTCCATCAGCGCATAGACGGCGATCATCAGCAGGAGGGTCAACCAGTGCAGCCCTATGCTCAGGCTGCCATAACGTTGTTCGGAATTTCTCAGCATCGTTGTCTCCTCGCCACTTAAGCGGCTTATCTCTTTTCATCCCGTCTCATATCGAGCCAAAGGACCCGCAGGTATCCCTCTTGAGGGTACTCGGCTTGCTTATGCCCGTGTTGATCTCGATAACATTTCTGCCTGTTTGCCGTCATGCTGACCTGTGCGGGAGCCCATGGAGTATCAGGAGATGGAAGGGGCAAAAAAAAACCGAAGCACCAGGCTTCGGTTTTTGGCGGTCGCTGGCGTCAGGCCAGGGCGCATTATTTCTTGATGCGGATCACCGGGGTTTCGCCCACGGTCACGGCGCCAGTCATCTTCACCAGCTCTTTGATCTCGTCCATGTTGGAGATGACCACAGGTGTCAGGGTAGACTTGGCTTTGGCTTCCAGAACGGCCAGATCGAACTCGATGATGGTGTCACCGCGCTTGACCTGTTGACCTTCCTGAGCGATACGGGTGAAACCTTCACCCTTCAGCTCGACGGTGTCGATACCGAAGTGAACGAACAGCTCGATACCAGAGTCGGACTCCAGAGAGAACGCGTGGTTGGTCTCGAAGATTTTGCCGATGGTGCCGTCGCACGGAGCAACCATCTTGTTGCCGGCCGGTTTGATGGCGATGCCGTCGCCGACGATCTTCTCGGCGAAGACGACGTCAGGCACATCTTCGATGGGGACGATTTCGCCGGACAGCGGAGCAAAGATTTCGATGCCGCCAGTGTCAGAACTGTCGTCGGAAACCAGTTTCTTCAGTTTGTCGAACAGACCCATAGTAAAAGCTCCTAGAGATGATTGTCGCTGTTTGCAGCCGATCTTAGCAGACTGCCTTCTGCTTAATAAAGTTATCTACGCACGCTTCGATTTCGGCGGCGGTGGCAAAGCTCAGCGCCTGGTCGGCCATGGCCTTCACATCTTCGAAGTTGGTGTTGCGGATAAGCTTCTTGATACGCGGTACAGAGATGGCGCTCATGGAGAACTCATCCAGACCCATACCCAGCAGCAGCAGGGTGGCGCGTTCGTCACCAGCCAGTTCACCGCACATACCGGTCCACTTGCCATTGTCATGGGAAGCGTCGATCACCATCTTGATCAGGGTCAGGACGGAGGGTGACAGCGGGTTGTACATGGCGGAAATCATCTCGTTACCACGGTCGACAGCCAGGGTGTACTGGGTCAGGTCGTTGGTACCGATACTGAAGAAATCCACTTCCTTGGCCAGATGATGAGCCATCACGGCCGCGGCCGGGGTCTCAATCATGATACCCACTTCGATGGATTCATCAAAGGCTTTGCCTTCGGCACGCAGTTCGGCTTTCAGCGTCTCCACGGTAGCCTTCAGGCTGCGGAACTCTTCGACGGAGATGATCATCGGGAACATGATGCGCAGTTTGCCGAAGGCAGACGCACGCAGGATGGCCCGCAGCTGGGCGTGCATGATGTCGGTGCGATCGAAGAAGATACGCACGGCACGCCAGCCCAGGAAGGGGTTCATCTCTTTCGGGAAATTCATGTAGGGCAGTTCTTTGTCGCCGCCGATGTCCATGGTACGGACAATGATCGGTTGATCCGGCATGGCTTCGGCCACTTCCTTGTAAGCCTTGAACTGCTCGTCTTCGGTCGGCAGCGCGTCACGGTCCATGAACAGGAACTCGGTACGGTACAGACCCACGCCTTCGGCGCCGTTGCGGATGGCACCCTCGGTATCCTTGACGGTCCCGATGTTGGCGCACACTTCGACCTGGTGGCCATCCAGAGTAATGGCAGGCAGGTCTTTGAGCTTGGCCAGCTCGTCCTTCTCTGCCTGGAACTGGGCCTGGAACTTCTTGGCTTCGTTCAACTGGTCGGCGGTCGGGTTGATGATGACCTGGTTGTTGATCGCATCCAGCACCAGCATGTCACCGTTCTTGACGCGCTCGGTGATGTCGTTGGTGCCCACGACGGCCGGCAGCTCCAGGGAGCGGGCCATGATGGAGGTGTGGGAGGTACGGCCACCGATGTCGGTGACGAAGCCCAGCACGTATTTCAGGTTGATCTGAGCGGTTTCAGACGGGGTCAGGTCTTTGGCGACCAGGATGACCTCTTCGTCGATGGTGCTCAGGTTGACAACGGCGATGCCCAGTACGTTCTTGACCAGACGGGTGCCGATGTCACGGAAGTCGGTGGCGCGCTCACGCAGATAGGGGTCATCCAGATCGGCCATCATCTTGGCGTACTGTTCGATCACCTCGTGAACGGCTCTGTCGGCAGAGGCTTTGTGTTCTTTGATGAAGGATCTGATATCCCCTTCCAGCTCTTCATCTTCGAGCAGCATGATGTGGCCTTCGAAGATGGCCTCTTTTTCTTCACCGAAGGTGCGACCGGCCATCTCTTTGATGGCTTCCAGCTGTGCGGCTGACTTGGTGCGGGCTTCGAGGAAGCGGTTGATCTCGGCATCAATCTGTTCGGCGGGAATCTTGCCCTGATTGATAACGATTTCATCTTCTTTCAGAAGAAGCGCCTTGCCGAATGCGATACCGGGGGACGCAAGAATGCCAGATATCATAATCCTTCCTATTAAAACGACTGTGGGGGAGGAATAAAGCTGGATTACTCCAGCTCGTCCATCAGGGCAACCAGCTTCTCAACGGCTTTCTGAGCGTCCGGGCCGTCAGCCTGGATGGTCACGTTGGTGCCTTTGGTCAGACCCAGGGTCTGGAGCTTGAACAGGCTCTTGGCGCTGGCGGATTTGCCACCGGAGACCACAGTGATCTCGCTTTGGAATTCTTTGGCTTCTTTCACGAACTGAGCTGCAGGACGGGTGTGCAGGCCGTTTTCAGCAGTAATAACAACAGACTTCTCGTACATGGTTTCACCCCATATTATTGATATTGTTTGGAGAGATGGTCGCCAATGAGGCTTCCTGTCTCACCGTGTCAGTATGGATATGTTGTAAAGTAACGAAATCAGACCTGCAATGGTTTAATCCAGGTCAATTTTCTGTGCAGTATTCGGCGTCGTGGCCAGGTATTTTTTCGCTATCAGGCTGCAAGCCGCGTCAGGCCTGGCCTGAAATTATTTTATAACGAAAAATAACACTTTGTTACCTTGTGATACCTTGCCAGCAAACACCTCGTGACGCCGCACAGGATATGAGATTTATCACAGAATGTCTGCTTTTTTTGTCATATCCAAGTTTGTTATTTTACCCCAAAAAATAAGGGGCCGAGTGGCACTGATGGCTAGAGAGTTTAGCGCATAATGAAAACGGCGCTCCGAGGAGCGCCGTCGTTTTGGTGTTGGCTGATCAACTACTGCTGCAATTCCTGCTCGCTGAACACACCGGCGAAGAGGGCGCTGGAGAGGTAACGCTCGGCGGCGCTCGGCAGGATGACGACAATCGTTTTCCCTTCGAACTCCGGCTGCTCGGCCAGACGATTGGCAGCGACCACGGCAGCGCCGGAGCTGATACCGGCCAGGATCCCTTCCTCTTCCATCAGGCGGCGGGCCATCTCGATGGCTTCGTCACTGCTCACCTGCTCGACGCGGTCCAGCAGGCTCAAATCCAGGTTGCCCGGGATGAAGCCGGCGCCGATGCCCTGGATCTTGTGGGGACCGGGCTTTATCTCTTCACCCGCCAGTTTCTGGCTGATGACGGGGGATTCGCTGGGCTCGACCGCCACGGAGACGATGGCCTTGCCTTTGGTCTTCTTGATGTAGCGGGAGACCCCGGTGATGGTGCCGCCGGTGCCGACGCCCGCCACGAACACATCCACCTCGCCATCGGTGGCGTCCCAGATCTCGGGGCCAGTGGTCTGCTCGTGGATTTCCGGGTTGGCCGGGTTTTCAAACTGTTGCAGCAGCACGTACTTGCCCGGCTCGGATTCGAGGATCTCGTTGGCCTTGGCAATGGCGCCCTTCATGCCGAGGGGGCCTTCGGTCAGCACCAGGTTGGCACCCAGGGCCTTGAGCAGTTTGCGGCGCTCCAGGCTCATGGTGGCCGGCATGGTCAGGGTGATGGGATAGCCGCGGGCCGCAGCCACGAATGCCAGGGCAATGCCCGTGTTGCCGCTGGTGGGCTCAATGATCTCCTTGCCCTTGGTCAGCACGCCGCGTTTCTCGGCATCCCAGATGAGGTTGGCACCGATCCGGCACTTGACGCTGAAGCTCGGGTTGCGGCTCTCGATCTTGGCCAGCACGCGGCCCTTGGTAACACGGTTGAGACGAACAAGCGGGGTGTTGCCTATGGTCTGGCTGTTGTCCTCAAAAATTTTGCTCATGGTGCTATCCCTGTGTTTGTTAAGGCGATGAAACAAGATTACCCTGTGGTTTCTGAATGAGAAGTGACGAATCGTTATAACAATATGTTATTACAACATATAGAACTTATTCTCTCTTGCCGAGGGGGCTCCCGCTGCCTGGGCATCCAATGGAAGGGATCTCATGGGATTTGCAGGAAGCGACCGCTATCTCGCATCACAGGCGCTGAAGATGGCCGTCGATGCCGCCATCGTGCTGGAGAAGCCGCTGCTCATCAAGGGTGAGCCCGGTACGGGCAAGACAGTGCTGGCGGAGGCGGTGGCCGAATCCCTGGGCGCCGAGCTCATCAGCTGGCACATCAAGTCCACCACCAAGGCCCAGCAGGGGCTTTACGAATACGATGCCGTCGCCCGGTTGCGAGACTCCCAGCTCGGTGACCCCAGGGTAGGGGAGATAGGCCACTACATCCGCCGGGGCAAGCTGTGGCAGGCCTTCAGCGCAGAGCAGCGGCCAGTGCTGCTCATCGATGAAATCGACAAGGCGGACATCGAGTTTCCCAACGATCTGCTGCTGGAGCTGGATCGGATGGAGTTCGATGTCTACGAGACCGGCGAGCGCGTGAAGGCGCGCCAGCGCCCCGTGGTCATCATCACCTCCAACAACGAAAAAGAGCTGCCGGACGCCTTCCTGCGCCGCTGTTTCTTCCACTACATCCGCTTTCCCGACAAGGCCGAGATGCAGGCCATCGTCAAGCTCCATTACCCCGACCTCAAGGAGCGGCTGCTGGACGAGGCGATGACGCTTTTCTTTGAGCTGCGTGCGGTAGAGGGGCTGCGCAAAAAACCGTCCACCTCCGAGCTGCTGGACTGGATCCGGCTGTTGTTGGCCGACGATATCGCCCCCGAGGCCCTGCGCACCCGTGAGCCCGGCAAGCTGGTGCCCGCTCTCTACGGTGCCCTGCTCAAGACCGAGCAGGACCTGCATCTGTTTGAGAAGCTCGCTTTTCTGGCCAGACGCGGCAGCTGACCCATGCTGATCGACTTTTTTACCCATCTGCGCCGTCACAAGCTCCCCTGCAGCCTGCGCGAATTGCTGGACTTGCACGCGGCGCTGGCTGCCCAGCTGGCCAGCCTCGACATGGACGAGTTCTACCAGCTATCCCGCTGCCTGCTGGTGAAGGATGAGGCGCACTACGATCGCTTCGATCGCGCCTTCGCCGAGTATTACGAGGGATTGGCCGCCATCCCCCTGTTGCCGGAGAGCCTGCCTGACGACTGGCTGCGCCAGGAGTTCGAGCGACTGTTAAGCCCGGAGGAGAAGGCGTTGCTCCAATCCCTCGGCGGGCTCGACCAGCTGCTGGAGACCCTCAACCAGCAGCTAAGCGAGCAGAAAGCGCGCCACGCGGGCGGCAACAAGTGGGTCGGCACCGGGGGCAGCAGCCCGTTCGGTCACGGCGGCTATCACCCGGAAGGGATCCGCATGGGGGGAGAGGGCCAGCACGGGCGGGCGACCAAGGTGTGGGAGGCGCGCCACTTTCGCAACTTCAGTGACGACTCGCCCCTGGGGCAGCGCGCCATCCAGCTCGCCCTGCGCAAGCTCAGGCGCTGGGTGCGCCGGGGCAATCCCGACGAGCTGGATCTCGACGACACCATCCAAAGCTCGGCCAGGCAAGGCTGGCTCGATGTGAAGCTGCGGCCCGAGCGCCACAACGGGGTCAAACTGCTGGTCTTCTTCGACGTAGGGGGCTCCATGGATGCCCATGTGGCCGAGGTACAGCGCCTCTTCTCGGCCCTGCGCCACGAGTTCAAGCACCTGGTGTTCTTCTATTTTCACAACTGCCTCTACGACTTCGTCTGGCAGGACAATGCCAGGCGCCTTGATGATCGGCTCGATACCCTGCGGCTGCTGCGTACCTACGGCAGCGACTACAGGGTGATGGTGGTGGGGGATGCGAAGATGGGCCCCTATGAAATCACCTGGCCAGGTGGCAGCGTAGAGTACTGGAACGAGAAGCCCGGCCAGGTGTGGCTCGGGCGCCTGCAACAACATTTCCCCAAGATGGTGTGGGTCAATCCGCTGCCAAGGCAGGAGTGGCTGTGGCACCCCTCCATCAAGTTGATGAACGAATTGATCGGCGGGCGGATGCACCCGCTGACCCTGGCGGGTCTGGCTGCGGCCATCGACCAGCTGTGACCCTCTGAACCCTAAAAAACAGACAAGCCGGGATTGCACCCGGCCAGGAGCAAAGATGACCTCTATCGTAATCAGTGGCTCAGGCCTCTATACCCCTCCTTTTGCCGTCAGCAATGAAGCGCTGGTGGCGGCCTTCAACCAGTACGTGGATCTCTACAACGAGGAGAACGCCTCCGCCATCGATGCAGGGCAGCTGCCTGCCAAACAGCACTCGAGCTGCGAGTTCATCGAGAAGGCCTCCGGCATCAAGAGCCGCTATCTGGTGAGCAGCGAGGGGGTGCTGGATCCCGACATCATGCAACCGCTCATGGCGGAGCGCCCGGACGATCAGCCCTCCATCATGGTGGAGATGGCGGTGGCGGCCGCCGAGCAGGCGCTGATTGCCGCCGGTCGTGAACCGGGGGAGATCGATCTTGTCATCGTCGCCGCCTCCAACATGCCGCGCCCCTACCCGGCGCTGGCCATCGAATTGCAGCACTATCTCGGCGCCAGCGGCCTGGCATTCGACATGAACGTGGCCTGCTCTTCCGCCACCTTCGGGATCAAGACCGCCGCGGACATGCTGGCGGCAGGCACCGCCCGGCTGGCGCTGGTGGTCAATCCGGAGATCTGCTCGGGTCACCTCAACTTCCGCGATCGGGACAGTCACTTCATCTTCGGCGACGCCTGTACCGCCGTGCTGCTGGAACGGGAGGCCGATTGCCAGGTGGCCAACCCCTGGCAACTGGTGGCCAGCAAGCTGGTGACCCAGTACTCCAACAACATCCGCAACAACTTCGGCTTCCTGAACCGGCTCAGCCCGCGCACCCGCTACGGCGATGACAAGCTGTTTCGCCAGCAGGGGCGCAAGGTGTTCAAGGAGGTGCTGCCCCTGGTGTGCGATCAGATAGCCTCCCAGCTGGCGGAGCAGGGATGGGCGGCCGATGGCTTGAGCCGGCTCTGGCTTCATCAGGCCAACCTCACCATGAACCAGTTCATCGGTCGCAAGTTGCTGGGCCATGACGCCAGCCAGCAGGAGGCACCTGTCATCCTCGACCGCTACGGCAACACCAGCTCGGCGGGTTCCATCATCGCCTTCCACCTCTTCAACCAGGATCTGCCGAGCGGGGCTCGCGGGGTGCTCTGCTCCTTTGGGGCCGGTTACTCCATCGGCAGCCTGCTGCTGCAGCGGCGCTGAGCACCCTGTTTTGCCCATAAAAAAGCCACCCGAGAGGGTGGCTTTTTTCATGCTGCCCGAGAGGCTTTTTTCAAGCGGATTCGATGGCCAGTACCTGACATTGCGGTTCTTTTATCTGAAATCGCACGTTCACATCGAACAATCTGACACCGTACACCTTGTCATCTGGCTTGCCCTTCTTGTAAGCAGGGCGGGGATCCTGAGCCAGCACCTCCCTCACCAGTTCACGCAGCTCCGGGTGGGCCTTGAGCCAGGGGGCGAGCTGCTGCTCGGCCTGGGCGCTGAAGCTCACCGCCAGCGGCGGGGTAGGGGCATCGGGGGCGAAACCGCCACGGGCGTGGGGCAGGCTGTCGGCATAGGGGACATAGGGCTTGATGTCGACGACGGGGGTGCCGTCGAGCAAGTCCACGGCGCCCAGCTCGAGCCAGAGCTTGCCGCGCTCACGTCCCACCCCGTGCAGTTCGACCACGGAGAGGCCGAGGGGGTTGGGGCGGAAGGTGGAGCGGGTGGCAAAGACCCCGACCCGCTCGTTGCCGCCGAGGCGCGGCGGGCGCACCGTCGGGTGCCAGCCCTGATCCATGGTCTGGTGAAACACGAAGCAGATCCAGAGATGGGAGAATTGCTCGATGCCGCGCAGCACATCGGGCTGATCATAGGGAGGAAGCAGTTCGAGGCGGGCGCGAGCCGCGCTGACCAGACCGGGCTGGCGGGGTATGGCGAACTTCTCCTTGTAGGGAGAGCGGATGATCCCTAGGGTATCTATATCGAACTTCATGGCGGATCCTGGCTGAAAACCCGGGCAATGTAGCACAGGCACGCCGAAAACGCAGGGGGAGCACCAGGACGCAGCCCCTGTGATCCCGATCCCAGACCCGGTGCCCGGGGGCTGTGTCCTGGTGCCAACTTGCGTAGGGTGGGGCGGCAAAAGGGGTGGCGGGGGAGCGGACAAGGAATCTGCTGCCCGCACCATGACGATATGCCTGGCGGCATCAGGGCGTGCCTGGGACGTGTGCTCACCATGCCAGGCCATGGCCGTTTCGGCTGCCCGTGGAGGGGCTGCAAGGAGAGGGCGCCATAGAGGAGAGACAGGGATGAAATTGTTGATTATCGGCGGCACCGGCTTTCTGGGTCGCCACCTGACCACGCTGGCCCTGGATTGGGGGCACGAGGTGACGCTGTTCAATCGCGGCCACCGCCAGCACCCGGATTGGCGGGAGCTGACCCAGCTTCACGGGGACAGAGACGGGGACCTGGCCCCCTTGCGGGGCGAGGGGCGGCACTGGGATCTGGTCATCGACACCTGCTGCTATCGCCCCGAGCAGGCCGAAGGACTCTCTGACGCTCTGCTGGGGCGCTGTGATCGGCTCATCTTCATCTCCACCATCAGTGTCTATCGCGATTTTTCCCAACCCGGCATGGATGAGTCGGCCCCCTTGCACGAGATGGCAGGAGCGCTCACCGACTACGGCCCCCTCAAGGTGCTGTGCGAGTCGGTGTATCGCGCCCGCTGGGGAGATCGCCTGTGCACCCTGCGCCCCGGCGTGCTCTGCGGCCCCTTTGACCCGACCGCTCGTCTTGCCTGGTGGGTGAGGCGGGTGCAGCGGGGCGGGCACTGGCTCTTGCCGGGGCTGGGGGAGGACAGGTTGCAATACCTGGATGTGCGCGACTGCGCCGAGTTCGTGCTGCGGGCTGCCGAGCAGCGACTCGCTGGGTGCTTCAACCTGATCAAGCCCGGCATCGCACTGAACGACTGGGTGGAGCGCCTCGCTGCCCGGCTGACGCCAGTGACCCCCTTGCAGCTCGAGTGGGCTCCCTGGCGTGACCTGATGGCGGCAGGGGTGGCGCCCTGGCAAAGCTATCCCACACTGCTGCCAAACGAGCTGCCCGAGTATGCTGGGTATGGCACCATCAGCGCCGAGGCCGCCATCGTCCATGGGCTGAACTTTCGCCCCCTGGAGGAGACGGTTGACGATCTGGTGGTATGGCTTGCCAGCAACCCCCGGGGGCCGCTGCCGGGCATGACCCCTGATGAGGAACAGGCCCTGCGACGACGAGTGGAGGTTTCCTTGTCATCGAATGCGTACTAGCCGACATCATAAAGAAGAGGGCACCCCGGGGTGCCCTCTTCTCATGTGGGGTGTTCATCCATGACGGGCGCTCAGCGCAGCAATGCACCCGCGTCGGCCAGCAGGGTCCTCAGCACACTGCGATGACAGCGGGACTCCTGTTCGCAGTAGCATCCCACCGAGAAATGGGTGGTGTGGGAGAGGGCGGCCAGCAGGGCCAGATCGTGCTTCGCGGCCGGGGCGGCCATCTCGGCCTTGTACTGTTTGCAGAAGGCGGTCCACCGGGCCGGGGTGTCGGCAGTCTGACCGAGTTTCATGGTCTCGGCGCTGGGGGCCAGATTGGGGAACCAGACGTCGTACCAATCCTGGCTGGCGAACGCCGCTTTGGGCACGCCGCGAGGGGGGCGACGCACGGTACCGATGCGAAGCCCCTCATCCTCGAGGCGGGGGCTGCCGAGTCGCACGATGGCGATCGCCATGGCAGGACTTACTTCTCTTCGGCCACTTTCAGCGCCTGCCCGTAGCAGATCACCTGTTTCAGGCAGCCGGGCACGTCGCTGAACTCGGCGCACTTGTCGAAGCTGACGCCGTTGCCCCCCATGTCCGCCACGCGGCGGCGGGCCAGGGTGCGGGCTTCACCGGCATTGGGCACCGCCTGATTGGCATCGCTCTGGCAGGATTCCCCCTCGACGGTGCCGAGATAGAGGTAGTTGAGGTCGGCGAGCTCGCTCTGCTCGTAGATCCGCACGCTCCCCGGCTTGAAGTACTCGTCGAAGTTTTCCTTGTCCAGATTGCTGTTGAAGGCGAAGTCGGCGCAACCGGAGGCAATCAGGGGCATCATCAGGATCAGGCGTTTCATATCGGCATCTTGTTGGGTGGCGAGTGGGCCATTATAGGGGGCAGTCGCCGATGGCGACCAGCCCCATTTTTAGCCATATCAATGGATTGTAGCGAGACGACCCCGGATCAAGCGGGGGCCAGTCGTCGGTGCAGGCTACGGTAGTGATCATCTTCCAGCAGCTCCTGGTGGGGGGCACACAGACGGATGCGACCCTCTTCCATCAGGGCTACCCTGTCCATCCGTTCCAGCCCCAGCAGGCGGTGGGAGATGAGCAGCAGGGTGCGATCCGCCCCCAGGGTCAGCAGCAGATCCATGATCTCCCGTTCGGTCTGGGTATCGAGCCCTTCGGTGGGCTCGTCCAGCAGCCAGAGCGGTGCATCGTGGAGCAGGGCGCGGGCGATGCCGATGCGGCGGCGCTCCCCGCCGGAGAGCGGACGCCCGCCATCCCCGAGCCAGGCATCCAGCCCCTGTTCTGCCTGCTCACCCTCATCGCGCAGCAGAGTCCTGAGCCCCACCTGGGTGAGCACCTCGATGAGCCGTTCGTCGCTGGCTCCGGGGGCGGCCAGGGTGAGGTTGCCACGCAGGGTATCGGCAAACAGGTGGACCCGCTGGCTCACCACGGAGCAGGAGGCGCGCAGCGCCTCTTCGCTGTAATCGGTGAGGGGCTTGCCATCGAGCAGGATCTCCCCCGATAGGGCCGTCCACTCCCGGGTCAGCAACCCCATCAGGGTGGACTTGCCACAGCCGGTCTGCCCCAGCAGCGCCAGCTTCTCTCCGGCATGCAGTTGCAGGGTGCACCCTTGCAGCACGGGTGTATCCTGGCCTGGATAGGTGAAATGCAGGTCGCTTATCTGCACGGCACCCCGGGCAGCGGGGGCTTGCTGTGCTCCCCACTCCGGCGCCTTGGCCTCTTGCAGGATCTCGTTGAGACGGCGGGCGGAGGTGAGGCTGGTGGAGAGGTGCTGGAAGGCACCGGCCAGCGGCAGCAGCGCCTCGAAGCTCGCCAGGGTAGCGAACACCATGAGTGCCGTGATGGGGTCAGGGGCACTGCCACCGACGCCGTGACCGGCCAGCCAGAGCATCAGGGTCAGAGTCCAGCCGCTCAGCAACTGCACCGAGAAGGCGGCCAGGCCGCTGACGCGGGCCATGCGGGCCTGGGCCCGGATCAGGGCCTGCTCCGCCTGCTGCAATCCGGTGAGCGCCTCGGGAGCGGCGGCGAACATCTGCAGTTCGGCTTGGCCGTCCAGATAGTCCACCATGCGGGTACGCAGGTTGGACTTCTCGGCGATGAGCTGGCGGCCCGGCGCGCGCCCGGCAAAATAGAAGACCAGGGGCAAGGCCAGCATGCCAAAGAGCAGAATGGCTCCCAGCGTCAGCGCCAGGCGACCATCGAAGAAGGAGAGGAAGAAGACTAGCCCGGCGCAGCTCAGCAGCGCCGCCCCAATGGGGGTGATGAGGCGCAGATAGACGTGATCCATGGCATCGATGTCGGCCACCAGACGGTTGAGCAGGTCAGCCTGGCGAAAACCGGCAAGGGAGCCGGGGGAGAGAGGGGAGAGCTTTTGCCAGAACCAGACCCGCAGCCGGGTCAGCACCCGGAAGGTGGCGTCGTGGCTCACGACCCGTTCGCCCCAGCGACTGGCGGTGCGCACGATGGAGAAGAAACGCACGCCCCCCGCAGGGGTCATGTAGTTGAAGGTGTCTCGGGTGGCGACCGCCAGCCCGGCGACGGCGGCGGCGGAGAGGAACCAGCCGGAGAGGGAGAGCAGGCCCATGCCGGCCACCAGGGTGACCAGGGCCAGTAGCAGGCCGATGGAGAGGCTGAGCCAGTGCTGGCGATAAAGGCGCAGGAACGGCAATAGATCAGTCATCGAGAGAGTCTCCGAAACCTTGGGATTGCGACAGGAGGCGGGCGAAGGGGCCCTGGGCCTCGCCGAGTGCGGCAAAACGTCCCTGCTCCACCAGCTTGCCGTGCGCCAGCACCAGGATGTTGTCCATCTGGCTGAGCTGATCGAGGCGGTGGGTGATCATCAGCAGGGTCTGACCTTGTGCGGCTTGTTCGAGGGCGCTCATGACGGCCCGCTCAGAATGGCGATCCAGGCTGGCAGTGGGTTCATCCAGCACCATCATCTGGGTCGTCTTGAGCAGGGTGCGGGCAAGGGCGATGCGCTGGGCCTGGCCGACGGAGAGCCCGCCCGCCTGATCCCCGACCCGATAGTCCAGCCCTTTCTCATTGACGAACTCCCAGGCCTGGGCGCGCTTGAGCGCGGCTTCCAGCTCGGCGTCGCTGGCGGATGGTCTGGCCAGCAGCAGGTTGTCCCGCAGGGAGCTGTGGAAGAGTTGGGGATTCTGGGAGAGCCAGCCTAGCTGCTGGCGCCACTGGCTGATGTCCAGGGTACGAAGCTCCACTCCGTTGACGCACAGGGAACCGCGATAGGGGGCAAAACCGAGCAGGGCATTGACCAGGGAGCTCTTGCCCGCGCCGCTGATGCCGACCAGGGCGGTGCGCGTGCCGGCTTCCAGCGTGAAATCGAGGGGACCGACCAGCACCTTGCCCTCGGCGCTCAGCACTTCCAGGCTGCGGGCTTCTACCTTGACGGGGCCATCCGCATGGAAGGAGAGCGTCCCGGAGGCGGGTTCGCTCACGTCGGCCTCGAGAAATTCCAGCAGTTGTTCGGCTGCGCCAATGGCCTGTGCCTTGGCGTGATAGTGGGCACCGAGTTCCCGCAGCGGCGCGTAGAACTCGGGGGCGAGGAAGAGCACGAACAGGCCGGTAAAGAGGGTGACCTTGACGCCATAGCTGCCAAAGTTGAGGTGATCGATGTAGGAGAAACCGAAGTAGACGGCCACCAGGGCCACCGCGATGGCGGCGAAGAACTCCAGCACGGCCGTGCTCAGGAAGGCGAGGCGCAGCACCTCCATGGTGCGCTCGCGAAAATCTTCCGATGCATCGCGGATGGCCTCCCCTTCCGCCCGGGTGCGCATGAAAAGCTGCAGGGTGCGCAGCCCCTTGAGGCGATCGAGGAAGTGGCCTGAGAGGCGCGCCAGCGACTGGAAGTTGCGGCGGTTGGCATCGGCGGCGCCCACCCCTACCAGGATCATGAAGAGAGGAATGAGCGGGGCCGTGCCGAGAAGAATGAGGCCCGCCGCCCAGTTGACCGGGAACACGGAGACCAGGATCACCAGGGGAATAAAGACGGCGATGGCCATCTGGGGCAGATAGCGGGAGAAGAAGTCCTGCATCTCTTCGATCTGCTCGAGCAGCAGGCTGGCCCAGCTACCGGCGGGGCGACGCTGGATATAGGCGGGGCCGAGCCTGGCGAGGCGGGTGAGCACCAGCTCGCGGATGGCCTGGCGCACCGCACTGCCCGCCTTGAAACTCGCCACCTCGCGGCCATAGGCCAGGGCCGCCTTGGTCAGGGTCACCAGCAACAGACTGATGAAGAGGGGGGCGGAGTGCTCCGGCGTGGAGCCTTCGATGATGAAACCGTGCAGCAGGGTCGCCAGCAACCAGGCCTGCATCACCATCAGGACGCCCTGACCCAGCCCGAAGGCGATGGAGATGCCGATCCAGCGCCGACCATGGCCCGATTGTTTGCGCAACCAGCCATAGAGATGTTTCTGTCTGTTCTTGTCCATTACCACCCTCCTCAAACGAGTGGCGCAAGACTATCGTCGCCCCCACGGCTTGGCAACCTTGCAGAACCGGGCGGATGAACATCATTGTGTGAAAAATCGGCTTCATGCTCATTAGTTGGCCGAACAGCTTGATTTATGGCAAAAAATGCGAAGTCGGTGATTGCGCTCGGCGGCAAAATGCATATAGTAGAGGCCACTGACGCGGGTGTAGTTCAATGGTAGAACGGTAGCTTCCCAAGCTGCATACGTGGGTTCGATTCCCATCACCCGCTCCACATTCCAGATAGCGGCACGCGCCGTTGTCCATATCGGCCAGATGGCTGTCTGTCGTGGGGATTCCCCATCACACCGAGCACGTTTTGATGCCTAGCGGGCATCGTATAATGGCTATTACCTCAGCCTTCCAAGCTGATGATGCGGGTTCGATTCCCGCTGCCCGCTCCAGTCTTCACACAAAAAGCCCACTCCTGTGAGTGGGCTTTTTGTTGTCTGTTTTTTGATGCCGGCGAGAGTGCCAAAGCGCCCAAGCTGAAAGGCGCAGACATGGAAAAGGCGCCACAGGGCGCCTTTTCAACTCGGGAGTGGGGAGGATTACTCCTGCTCCAGCTCGCCGCAGAAGCGATAGCCTTCGCCATGGATGGTGGCGATGATCTCCGGGGTGTCGCCCACGCTCTCGAAGTGCTTGCGAATACGGCGGATGGTCACGTCCACGGTGCGGTCGTGAGGCTTGAGTTCGCGGCCCGTCATCTTCTTGAGCAGCTCGGCACGGGTCTGGATCTGGCCCGGGTTCTCGCAGAAATGCAGCATGGCGCGGAACTCGGAGCGGGGCAGCTTGAACATGTCGCCAGCCGGGCTGACCAGGGCGCGGCTGTTGATGTCCAAAGCCCAGCCATTGAACAGATAACGTTCCACCAGCTTCTTCTCTTCGCCACCGGCGGCCACGTTCATGGTGCGGCTCAGCAGGTTGCGGGCACGGATGGTCAGTTCACGGGGATTGAACGGCTTGGTGATGTAGTCATCTGCACCGATCTCCAGCCCCAGGATCTTGTCCACTTCGTTGTCGCGACCGGTCAGGAACATCAGGGCGATGTTGTCATCTTCACGCAGCTCGCGCGCCAGCAGCAGGCCGTTCTTGCCCGGCAGGTTGATGTCCATGATCACCAGGTTGATGGTGTGGCTGGTCAGGGCCTGGTGCATCTCGTCACCGTTGTTGGCTTCCAGCACGATGTAGCCTTCGGCTTCGAAGATGCTCTTGAGGGTGTTGCGGGTGACCAGCTCGTCTTCGACGATCAGAATATGTGGTGTTTGCATGAGTATTCCCAGATTCTTATCAGTTAATTATCGAAATTTTAACACTCTTTGGCGTTATCCGACCGGTCCTGAAAATTTATTACGTCATCCTGGGTATGAATATCAGGTCGAATCATCGCGAATTTGGTAACTATGTCGGCAAGCATCCCTGTGCCGTACATGGGCTCTCAACAAGTCTGAACAAGAGAAGCCCGGAGAGGTAGTCCATTACAAAAGTTGCTGCATTTTATCAGTTAACAGGCGCATAACAACACTCTTTGCCGTCAGATAGCAACTTTTTAACTCAGCTTTGATATAAGTCAATCCCCGAGTTCGCTGCATCATACTTGGGCTGACCCGCTTTTTCGCCCTTAATAAATGTAATGGGATGTAACATGTGGTTGACATGACTTTGTGGGAAAACTACAGAAAAGTGTGCTTCATCGCCCCCTTTGCGCCTCCCAGCTGCCCAGCCTATGCCATTGTCACGGCCTGGAACCCGGCCAGCCGGTGGGTGGGGCTGCGCCGCAATGCCCGTCGCCAGCGAGCCCTTGTCCGGCAAGTGGGCGACTGTCCCGTCATGGGAGAGGTCTGGGGGAGCGATGAGGATGAGCGCTGGCAGGAGGCGTCGTTGTTGTTGCCGCTTTCGCAGCCAGAGGCGATCCGGCTGGCCGCCCGATTTGGCCAGAATGCCCTCTATTGGGTGCGTGAAGGGGAGCTCTGGCTGGTGCCCGTGTTGCTGGAAGGGCCGCCCTGTCATCTGGGGGCGCTTGCGTCCCGCTGGCGGTTCAGGCCTTTGGGCTGACATGGCCCCCCGCCATCCGCACAGGGCACCCGGCCGGTGGATTGTCAGCGCCCTGACATGATGAAAGAATGAGCGGACACATTTCACTCCATGGAAGGATGATGATCATGCTGGACCTGCTGCCCGACCTTTGCGATGAACATGGCGACGCCCTTAGGATCGCTGACCCCCTGTTTCAGGACTATGGCGGCAAGGCGCTGTTTTACGGCGAGGCCGTGACCCTCTCCTGCTTTGAAGACAACAGCCTGGTGCGTGATCTGGTCAATCGTCCCGGCCATGGCAAGGTGATGGTGATCGACGGGGGCGGCTCCCTGCGTCGGGCGCTGCTCGGGGATCAGCTGGCCATCAAGGCGGTGGAGCAGGGGTGGGAGGGGATCCTCATCAATGGTGCCGTGCGGGATGTGGGGACGCTGGCGACCCTGGCGCTGGGGGTCAAGGCCCTGGCCCCCTGCCCGGTCAAGACCGAAAAACGGGGCCTGGGCACGCTGGACACCGTGGTCTCTTTTGCCGGTGTGACCATAGCGCCCGGCGACTATGTCTACGCCGACCTCAACGGTGTGCTGGTGAGTGGCGCCAGGCTCCTCTGAACCTCAGAAGTTGAAGCCCACGCCCAGAGTGAGAAAGTGTTCCGTGCTGAAGGCACTGAGTCCGTAGTTGGCGGTCAGCGCGAGCTGGGGCGTCAGCAGCAGGCTGCTGTTGAGCTCAACCAAGGTGCTGGCCTTGCTCACCTCCAGTTGCTTGAGCTGGCTGCCGATGTTGAGTGACTGGGAGAGGCGATAGCGCACCCCAGAGCTGATATTGAACCCGGCCTGCCCGCTCTGGGGACCGATGGCGGGGCCGGCCTCCATGTAGAGGCTGATGTCATCCTGAAGCGGGTATTGGTAGCCGGTATTGATGAGCCAGAGGTCGAAGTTGTCGCCAAGATGGCTCTGGTTGCCGAGCAGTACGCCGGAATAGCTTTTGACGTAGAGCGGGTTGTCCGATTCGGTCTGGAGAAAACTCCAGTCGGCGGCCTGAGCCGAAAAGACGAGGCTGGATGCCATGGCGATGACGAGAGACTTGACCATTCGTTTCCCCTCCCTGGGTCCGAACAGGACTACAAGCATGGCACATGCCAGCGGGGAGTAAAGGGAACCCCGATCACAATAAAAGAGTTTTGATTGACGCCGCAGTCATGGTACACAGGCCCCTCACTCCGTGTCGTTACGACACGCTCCATCACGAGGTGAACTGATGAACAACAAACTGATCCTGCTGGCCGCTCTGGCCCTGGGAGGCTGCGCCATGACTACGGGTTCCACGCTGGCACAATTGCAGGCATCGACCTGGCAACTGCAAGGGGCGAGCGGTGATACCTTCACCCTGCAGGTCGCCGGTGACAAGGTGGCGGGCAAGGGCGGCTGCAACCGCTACTTTGGCGACATCACAGAGCAGGGTGACGGCGTGTTGACGCTGGGCGCCATGGGTTCGACGCGCATGATGTGTGCGGGGGATCTGGCCGGCAAGGAGATGAACTACCTGCAGACCCTGGAGAAGGTGGCGAGCTTCCAGATCAGCGGCAAACAGCTGGTACTCAAGGATGCCGACAAGGCCACCTTGCTGACCTTTGACGCCGTGAAATAAGCCGGAATCTCGTCAAAGGCTGTCGCAGGCGACCCCTGCGCCGGCGTGCATAAAAATGTGAAAAGGGACGCGATGGCGTCCCTTTTTGTGCCTGATGCCGGGTCATCCCCCTCGCTGGAAGCGAAACCGCTTCTTGCGCCGGTAGGGATAGACATCCTCGAACATCCCCTCCTTGATGTTGCTCTGCAGCATCTTCCAGTAGTTGGCATCGAAGAGCTCCTTGTGCAACTGCATCATGATCTCCCGCACCTGGGGTTTTTGCAGCAGGAAGGTGGCGAACTCCTCCGGGAAGATGTCGTTGGGGGCCACCGAATACCAGGGTTCGGCGCTCCACTCGTCCTCCGGGTAGCGCGGCGGCGGGATCTGGCGGAAGTTGCACTCCGTCATGTAGCAGATCTCGTCGTAGTCATAGAAGACCACCCGGCCGTGGCGAGTCACCCCGAAGTTCTTGAACAGCATGTCGCCGGGGAAGATGTTGGCCGCCGCGAGCTGGCGGATGGCGTTGCCGTACTCCTCCAGGGCGAGGCGGGTCTGCTGTTCGTCCGCCTGATCCAGATAGAGGTTCAGGGGGATCATCTTGCGCTCGGTGTAGAGGTGTTTGATCACCAGCTTGTCGGCGGTGAGGGTAAGCGCAGAGGGCGCCACCGCCTTGAGCTCGGTCAACAGCTCCAGCGAGATGCGATCGAGGGGAAACTCGAAGTTGGTGAACTCCTGGGTATCTGCCATGCGGCCCACTCTATCGTGTTGTTTTACCAGCCGGTATTTCTCCTTCACCTGCTCGTGGCTCACCTCCTTGGGCGGGGTGAACTCGTCTTTTATCACCTTGAACACCACATCGTAGGAGGGGAGGGTGAACACGCTCATCACCATCCCCTTGATGCCGGGCGCGATGACGAACTGCTCCCGGCTCTGGGCTAGGTGCTGCTGGTAGTGACGATAGAGCTCGGTCTTGCCGTGTTTCTGGCAGCCGATGGCGTTGTAGATTTCATAGTCCGGCTTGCGGGGCATGATCTGGCGAAGGAAGGCCACAAAGAGCGCCGGCACCGGGGCATAGACCATGAAGTAGGCGCGGGCGAAGCCGAACACGATGGAAGCAAGCTCCGGCTCGAAGATGACGGTGTCCACATAGATGCTCTGACCGGTGCTGAGCAGGGGCAGGATGAAGGGATAGACTTCTCCCTTCACCCGGATGAGCCCCACCAGATAGGCTCCCTTGTTGCGATAGAACACTTCCCTGAGCAGCTCGATGGCGAAGGGCTCCTCGTGCAGGATGGCCGGGCCGCTCTCTGCCAGATGGCGGTGGATGTCCATGATGTCCCGCTGCTTGTCTTCGAAAGGGAGGGTGAAGCTGTAATCCCCGAGCAACTGGCTCAGGGTCTGGGGCAGGTGGGAGAGATCGGTGCGATAGATACGCAGCAAGGATCCCAGGTCAGGCTTGTCACCCCGGCTCACGAAGGGGTGGATATAAAGGTTCTCGTCGCGGATGTTGCGATGGCGAAAGATGCGGCGATAGACGGAATTGAAGAAGGACTCCGCCACCTCGAAGTTCTCGCAGCGGGGCAGGAGATCGCTGAAGGCGCCTTTCACCTGCTTGAGCAGGGCCTGGGTCGGCAGCTGCTCCCCCATCATCTGTTTGATCTGCGCCGTGGTGGCGCCGACATGGTGATCATAGAGGCGGATGCGCTCTCGACCGGCGAGCTGCACCCCCAGCCAGTCGCTGTTCTCGAAACGGCTCTTGCTGCCCTGGGTTATCTCGAGAAAGCGGCTGTAAAACGACTCAAAACGTTGCAGGATCGTCTCGGCGACCGCCTGCTCCAATGGCTGCTGCATCTCTCTCTTCCTTGTGATCTGTCGGGCCCATGGCGTCAGTGCCCTGAGGCGGCGGACTCGCGTCCAAGGCCACTATGGCAACATCCAAACATCTGTTCAAGTGGCAATATTTCGGGATAAACGGTAGATTGCGCCCCTGTTTTGCCGACGGTTCGCCGCAGTTCGCGGCGTCGGCCCCATCCTGGAGAGAACCCGATGAAACTCTATTTTGTGCTGGTGTCGCCCGCCCGTGCCGCCAACGTGGGGGCTGCTGCCCGCGCCATGAAGACCATGGGCTTCGATGCCATGCGACTGGTGGGGAGCCGGGTGCACGAAGAGGAGGAGGCGAGCTGGGTTGCCCACGGGGCGCAGGAGATCCTGACGGACGCGCAAGCCTTCGACACCCTGGAAGAGGCCCTGGCGGACATGGATCTGGTGGTCGCCACCACCGCCCGGCAGCGCGGCCGCTACCAGCACTACCTCACCCCGGCGGACATTCGCGACCAGATCCGGGCCAAGCCCTCCCTCGAGAAGGTGGCCATCGTGTTTGGCTGCGAGGAGTCCGGACTCTCCAACGAACAGCTTGCCCAGGTGGATCTCATCAGCTACCTGCCTCTCAAGGTCTCATACCCGTCCCTGAACCTGGGTCAGGCGATCATGCTGTATGCCTATGAGCTGAGTCCGCTGCTCGATGACCAGAAAGTGAGCGACGAGCAGGACGTAGCAGAAAATTTCGAGAGTGCCGGGCAGGTTCGCGTGCTGAAATCAAAAACAGCAGAATTGCTTGGTGAACTCGGAGTTTTGCAGGATGAAAAACTGCATCAATGGGTGATGGACCGAGTGCCCATGCTGCCGCAGCGGGATCTCAATATGCTCCATCTGCTCTGCAAAGACCTTGCCCGCAAGTTTGGCAAGGAGGTTTAGGTTGACAGCCCCTCGCCGGGCGCGGTATTGCTAACAACCAGATTCGTTCAAGAGTGTTCGTCATGCAGCTATTCACCAACATCATCACCACCACCATTATTACCGGTACCACCACAGGTGGCACTGGGGCCGGTTGATGCGCTGACGAACAAGCACAGAAATCAGAAAAAGGCCCGTACCCACCCAGTACGGGCCTTTTTTGTTGGATTGTTTTTAGACCTATTAGCAGATCAATTTGCAGGGAATACAGGGAGATAGCGATGAGAGTGTTGAAATTTGGCGGGTCGTCACTGGCCGACGCAGAGCGTTTCTTGCGGGTTGCCGATATCGCGGTGAATACCCACGGCCAATCCCAGGTGGCCCTGGTGCTGTCGGCACCGGCCAAGGTGACCAATCACCTGGTCGCCCTGGTGGAACAGACCAGTCGCGGCATGGATGCAAGCAGTACCCTGTTCGAGATCAACGGCATCTTCTCCCGCCTGCTGGCCGGCTTGAAGGCCGCCTATCCCGCGCTGGATGACAAGGCGCTGCAGGCTCGTTTGACCAGTGAACTGGATCAGGTCGAGCGGCTGATGCAGGGTATCCGTTTGCTGGGGCTGTGCCCGGACAACGTCCAGGCCCGCATCCTGAGCCGTGGCGAGAACCTCTCCATCGCCTTCATGCACGAGCTCTTGCGGGTGCGCGGCCTCGAGCTGGATCTCATCGTGCCCGAGCAGTTGCTGGTCACCGATGGCGGCTACCTCGAAGCCCATGTGGACATCGAAGCCTCCCGGGTGCGCTTCGCCGCCAAGGGCCTGCGCTCTGACTGTCTCTACCTGATGCCGGGCTTCACCGGTGGCAGCGACAAGGGCGAGACCGTGCTGCTGGGCCGCAACGGCTCCGACTATTCCGCAGCCGTCTTGGCCGCCTGTGTCGATGCCGAGTGCTGCGAGATCTGGACCGACGTGGAGGGCTGCTACAACTGCGACCCGCGCCTGGTACCGGATGCCTACCTGCTCAAAACCCTCTCCTATAAAGAGGCGATGGAGCTCTCCTACTTCGGTGCCAAGGTGCTGCACCCGAAGACCATCGCCCCCGTGGCCCAGTTCCACATCCCCTGCCTCATCAAGAACAGCTTCAACCCTCAGGGTCCGGGTACCCTCATCGGGGTCGATCAGGGGGATGACGATCTGAAGGTGAAGGCCATCTCGGATCTCTCCGGCATGTGCATGTTCAACGTCTCCGGTCCCGGCATGAAGGGCATGGTGGGCATGGCCGGTCGCATCTTCTCCGCCGTCTCCCGCGCCGGGGTCAGCATCGTGCTGATCACCCAGTCGTCCTCCGAGTACAGCGTCAGCTTCTGTATCCACAGCTACGACAGCGACAAGACCCGCAAGGTGCTGGAGCGCGAGTTCGAGCTGGAGTTCAAGAACCAGTTGCTGGACCCGCTCGAGATCATGACCGATCTGGCCATCATCTCCCTCATCGGTGACGGCATGCGCACCTCCAAGGGGATGGCGGCGCGCTTCTTCACCTCCCTGGCCCAGGCCTCCATCAACATCGTCGCCATCGCACAAGGGTCGAGCGAGCGCTCCATCTCCGCGGTCGTGCGCTCCGGCAAGGTGGCGGAAGCCATCAAGGCGTGCCACCAGAACTTCTTTGGCAGCCAGCAGTTCATCGATCTCTTCGTGGTCGGGGTGGGTGGCGTCGGTGCAGCCCTGGTGGATCAGATTGCCCGCCAGCAGCCGGTACTGGCCGAGCAGGGCACCGGTCTGCGGGTAGTGGGTATTGCCAACAGCCGCCAGATGGCGGTCAACAAGGATGGCCTGGTCCTCGCCAACTGGCGTGAACAGCTGGTGGAAGCCCAGGGCAGCTTCAGCCTGGAGGCGGTGAAGAAGCTGGTGGAAGAGAGCCACCTTATCAACCCGGTGATCGTCGACTGCACCTCGAGCGAAGCCGTGGCCGTCCAGTACGCAGACTTCCTGGGGGCCGGCTTCCACGTGGTCACCCCGAACAAGAAGGCCAACACCGGGTCACTCGATTACTACAAGGCGCTGCGCCGCACCGCCCGCCAGACCCGTCGCAAGTTCCTGTACGAGACCAACGTGGGCGCGGGCCTGCCGGTCATCGAGAACCTGCAAAACCTCATCAAGGCCGGTGACAAGCTGCGCGCCTTCGACGGCATCCTGTCTGGGTCGCTCTCCTTCATCTTCGGCAAGCTGGATGAGGGGATGGCCTTCTCTGAGGCTACCCAGATCGCCCGCGGCAACGGCTTCACCGAGCCGGATCCCCGCGATGACCTGAACGGCATGGACGTGGCTCGCAAGCTCCTGATCCTGGCCCGCGAGGCCGGCATGGCGCTGGAGCTCTCCGATGTGGAGGTGGAGCAGGCACTGCCGCCGGGCTTTGACGTGAGCGGCGACGTGGAAGCCTTCATGGCCCGCCTGCCCGAGGCCGACGGCTGGTTCCGCGACCAGTTCGCGGCGGCCCAGCGTGAAGGCAAGGTGCTGCGTTACGTCGGCTCCATCGAGGGTGGCAAGTGCAAGGTGGCCATCAAGGCGGTGGGGGGCGACGAGCCCCTGTTCAAGGTAAAAGACGGGGAGAACGCGCTCGCCTTCTTCTCCACCTATTACCAGCCCATCCCCCTGGTACTGCGCGGCTATGGCGCAGGGACCGAAGTGACCGCCGCCGGTGTCTTCGCCGACGTGCTGCGCACCCAGAACTGGAAGCAGGAGCTGTAACATGAGTTCAGAGATGAACCCGAATGTAGAAATCGGCGGCAGCGTGGTGGCCTACGCCCCGGCCTCCAGCGCCAACCTGAGTGTGGGCTTTGACGTCCTGGGGGCGGCGCTCGCCCCCGTGGATGGCTCCCTGCTGGGTGACCGCGTCCAGGTCAAATCGGCAGAGGTGCCTTTCGCTCTCTCTTCCGTGGGCCGTTACGCCCACAAGTTGCCGGACGACCCGAAAAAGAACATCCTCCACGACTGCTGGGTCGCCTATGGCGAGGCGCTGGAGAAGCGCGGCCTGGGTCTCAAGCCGCTGGAAATGGTGCTGGAGAAGAACCTGCCGGTGGGCTCGGGCCTGGGATCGAGCGCCTGCAGCGTGGTGGCGGCGCTGGAAGGGCTCAACGCCTTCCACGGTGCGCCCCTGAATGAACACGACCTGCTGCTGCTGATGGGGGAGATGGAAGGGAAGATCTCCGGCTCCGTCCATTACGACAACGTGGCGCCCTGTTATCTGGGCGGCATGCAGCTGGTGCTGGAGGAGGGGGGCGTCATCAGCCAGGGCATCCCGGTGTTTGACGAGTGGTACTGGGTGGTCTGCTACCCGGGCACCGTGGTCTCCACCGCCGCCGCCCGCGCCATCCTGCCAGCCCAGTATCGCCGCCAGGACTGCCTCACCTATGGCCGCCGGCTTGCCGCCTTCGTGCATGCCAGCTACAGCCGCCAGGAAGGGCTGGCCGCCAGCGTCCTGAAAGACGTCATCGCCGAGCCTTATCGCGCGGCCCTGATTGAAGGTTTCAACGAGGTGCGGGCCCAGGGGGCCCAGAACGGGGCGCTCGCCACCGGCATCTCGGGGTCCGGTCCCACCGTGTTCGTGGTGATGAAGGATCTGGCCCAGGCCGAACGCATGAAAGAGTGGATGGAAGCGCACTTCGTGCGCAATGAAGATGGATTTGCCCGGGTCTGCAAACTGGACATGGCCGGGGCACGGGTAACAGGAAGCGAGCTATGAATCTTTACAACATCAAGGACAAGAGTGAACAGGTGAGCTTCGCCCAGGCGGTGCGTCAGGGTCTGGGCCGCGAGCAGGGGCTGTTCTTCCCAGAGACCCTGGAGCCGCTGGCCGACGTGGATGCCCTGCTGGATCTGCCGCTGGCCGAGCGCTCGGCCCGCATCCTGAGCCACCTGCTGGGTGACGAAGTACCGGCTGCCAAGGTGAGCGAGCTTATCGACGCCGCTTTCACCTTCCCGGCGCCTCTGGTGAAGCTCAAAGATGGCACCTATGCCCTCGAGCTGTTCCACGGCCCGACCCTGGCATTCAAGGATTTCGGCGGCCGCTTCATGGCCCAGTGTCTGGCTGCGTTCAGAACCAATGACAAGATCACCATCCTCACCGCCACCTCCGGCGACACCGGCGCCGCCGTGGCCCACGCCTTCTACGGCCTGGAGGGGATTGAAGTGGTGATCCTCTACCCCAAGGGCAAGATAAGCCCCTTGCAGGAGGCGCTCTTCTGCACCTTAGGGGGCAACATTCGCACCCTCGCCATCGACGGCGACTTTGATGCCTGCCAGGCGCTGGTCAAGGATGCCTTCGACGATGAAGGGCTCAAGACCGCCATCGGCCTCAACTCCGCCAACTCCATCAACATCAGCCGCCTGCTGGCCCAGGTTTGCTACTACTTCGAAGCCGTGGCCCAGTTGCCGAAAGCGGATCGCGCCAAGGCGGTCATCAGCGTGCCGTCCGGCAACTTCGGCAACCTCACTGCGGGTCTCATCGCCAAGGCGCTGGGGCTGCCGGTGAAGCGCTTTATCGCCGCCACCAACGCCAACGACACCGTGCCGCGCTACCTGAAAACCGGCCAGTGGGAGCCGCACCAGACGGTCGCGACCCTGTCGAACGCCATGGACGTGAGCCGCCCCAACAACTGGCCGCGCGTGGAAGAGCTGTGCCGTCGCAAGGGCTGGGCGCTGGAAACCTTGGGCTCAGGGATGCGCGACGATGCCCAGACCCGCGATGCGCTCAAACGCCTGCATCAGCTGGATTACCTGTGCGAGCCCCACGGGGCGATTGCCTGGGATCTGCTGAACGAGCAGCTTGGGCAAGACGAGGTCGGTGTATTCCTCTGCACCGCCCATCCGGCCAAGTTCAAGGAGTCGGTGGACGAGATCCTGAATCTGGATGTGCCGCTGCCGGGCCCGCTCGCCAAGCACGCCGCGCTGCCGCTCCTGTCCCACGATCTGCCCGCAGACTTTGGCCGCCTCAAGGCCTTCCTGCTCGGTTAAGCCGTCATGAGACGCTGACGATCCCCCGCTTTTTCACGAAAGCGGGGGATTTTTTTATGTCCGGTATTGATGTCCGGTATAGGGCGGGGAACCCGCCCTATACCCCTGAAACAAGGAGCACGGCATGAGCCCGCATCCCCTTCGTACCCTGATCGAGACCTGTGACGCCGCCATCTCCCGGCGCGACTTCGACGCCCTGATGACCTTCTACGCCGAAGACGCCGCCCTGGTGGTCAAACCCGGCATGGTGGTGCGCGGCATTCCCGCCATCCGCCGCGCCTTCACTGCCATCTCCGATTACTTTGACGGTCAGCTTGAGGTGAACCAGGGGGCCATGGAGGTGATCGAGGGGGCAGACAATGCCCTGGTGATCATGGAGACCCGGCTGCGCTACCCGGGCGGGGAGGGGTGGATCGACGAGACCCGGCGCGCTACCTATGTGTTTCGCAAAGAGCCAGGCGGGCAGTGGCGTTGCACCATAGATAACTCCTATGGGACGACATTGCTTGATGTAATCCTATAAGTGGCAGACCGCTGCTGGGTAAGCCGGACAAACATCTGGATCACGCTTCTCGCCAACTGCTCACTCAGGTGCTGGCCGACTACCTGGGCACCTTGCTGCTGGTTTCCCACGATCCTGACTTTGTGGCCGGGGTGGGAATTGAAAGGGAGTATTGGTTGGAGGGGGATTAAATCGTGAGCCAGCCAAGTAATGGCTGGCTCAGAAAGGGGAGTGTCCCAGATTGTTCTTGTAAGTGGCGGTCCGGTGGAGTGAATACAAGCTCACCCACTTTTGGAGCTTTGTACTTGATTCAATATATCGATAGCAAGATCTTCATTTCGATCAAAGCAAGACAAGATAATATCCCTATGTCGACAATTTCCTACGCCATGCAATGATGCCAGCTCTTTGATATATCTATCGGTAGACTCCATTAACTTTTCCATGTCAAAACCCTTTGAGAATTTCCTCAGCTCATTTGGTATTGTGTCAATGTAATATTCAATCCCATTTATATCCAATATCGCTAGAGATTGCTCTATTACTTTTTGGTTTGAGTCCGTTAAACGTTTTTCATCAATTAATACTGGCGCCGAATCAATAGCTAATAACTGAGCTACAGCCTGTGTTGTATTAGAACCTAATTTTAATATCTCAGTTACATCCCTAGTTATTAAACATTGAATTGATATTGTGATTTGCTGGAATTCGTCAAGTTTAGATAATTTTTCAAATAATTGCTGTAATTCTTCTTGATTAAGAAGGATCAATAACCTACCGGAAATGAATCGTAGTTTTGGTATGTATCTTTTTTTCTCATAGTTATTAGCGGTTAACATGAGGGTGATATATTTGCTTGCTGTTTTCAGCATTTCATGCTTACAAGATAAAGCTTGAGAAATAAGGCTCTGGATAGATATTTTTCTAATGGCTTTTGAAGACCAGTGATACTTCTTAATCCAATCAGATAGTTTTTGGAGGGATGATGATTCTTTCATTACAGCAGAGTAATCTAGAACAGGGATTCGTATACTGTTCGCCTTAAATGCTTCAGATAAAATTTCTATTTTATCTGGATTAGAAAAAATAAATCTCTTTATATTCGCTATTAGCTTTATCCAGTCGAGGCTGATTGAGTTGTTGAAGTCGTGTTCTCCTTCTAACCACTCGCTATTAACAACAGAAAAATCCTTTTGACCATCATGTAAATCAAGCCCTAAGTTATCAAACATTTTTTCAAGCTGGCCTCTCCAACTTTTCAGCTCGGGTGGAGATCCTACGAAGATAACATCATCAACATATCTACAATAGCGGCCATTTGTGAGTTCATGCATTTTAGAGTCAATATCGTCAAGAAGAAGGTTTGCTATGACGTGACTGAACATGGGGCCTGTTAATATGCTATGACCGGAAGAATTTTTTGAATTTAACTCGAAATGATTTTCTAATATTTTATTTCCCAGTTGGACGTATCTAGGTTGCAGAGCAGATTTATGACACTTTTCGTTCCAAACGCGTAACGCATCTTCACATTTAATACTGGGATAAAATTTTTTTATGTCAGTGTAAAGGACAGAGCTATTTTCATTTTCCCAACATAAATTTGCTATGAATTTATGCCGTTCTTTGATGCCATCGAAGTATGAAGAAAACAATCCAGTGAAATCATTTTCATCAGCATATCTATAGCTGAAGACATATGGTTTAGGGTGGAACTCTTTATATTTTGATAGATTATATATGAGTAATGCTTCACTTAATGTTTCGATTGGTGTTGGTAGATATACATCTCTATAAATGTATTTCTTATCAATGCAATCCTTGTAATGATAGCTTTGAAGATAACCGTACTCTGATCTTTCTAATACTAATTTACAGCAAACCTCTTCAATCCAATAATCATTTTTAGCACTAGAGTTATTTAGGTAATACCTTAACCCTAAGTAAGCATAAATATCTCTTCGCCGATATTGATTTAGCGCTTTTAGCGCAATCACCGATGTCATTAAATGTTCCTAGGTAAATCAAAGCGATATACGGAAAGATGCACTTGAAATTTGCCATCAATCAAAGACTGCTTGCATTCGACTGTAGAGTTAAGTTGCTCGGTTTTTTTCTGATGGGGAAGCAAGGCACTAAATTTTGAGGAGAACCAAGCCGTTAGTTTTGAGAAAAGGGTACCTGCATTATTCGTTTGTGGTTCAATCCAAATAACCGCGCTGTTATTATCGGTGCTATGTCTGAAAATCTCTTCAAATTTGGTGTTGGCTGTTTTCCATCGACTGCTATCGCTCGTTAAAAAGCCACTAAAATTACAAAGTATCAGCATTCTGTTTTGGCAATTAATACTGTTTATTGTCATCGCTCTAATTAATTCAGTCGTGCTCATGCTATCAAGAACATTCCAGCTCAGTAGTGATTTATTAACAATTGTAATTGCTTGCTTTGATAAAACAGGTGCAATAAATTCTAATTGCTCCTTGAAATAATTAAGAGCGCACAATGAAATTTCTCCAGCAACAATCACCACTTCTAGTGGATGTCTTGGAATGACATTTTTCTCGCGTAATTCTGCTAATGTGCAAAGGATTGAAATTGCAGCAGCACCACTGCCACTTGGTATGTCTGCCAAAAGAACTCTATTACCAGCAAATAGTGTTGCATAAGCATTTGATATTTCAGTGAGCTCTTGCTTTGGATCAAGCATAGATAGAATAACTCTTGCACAAGACCCATTATAACGCCAGGCTAGATGCTTATCCGTGTCTTCCTTAGAAATCCCTCCGACAAAACCTTTCTCCGCTGGTGTTTTTGCAAGATCTTCTAAATTGTTATTAATTAAAAGTTGTTTCCAAGAACTTACCAAGTTATCAGGTAATCTCATTTCAGAACTATTGGAACACCAGACAGAATCCGGCAAACTTTCGTTGCTAATTAGCCTATCCATTTTTTAACCTTATTATCTTCAACGTTCACCTGCAAAATCGAGTGTTTCCGACCCCAACCCAAGCTACCGCCCCTGGATTACAGCTTCCAATGCGCTCCATCGACCAGCGGGCGGGGCCCGGATGGTGCAGTAGGCGCCGAATGGCCAGCATATCCTCAAGCCTCATACGCAAACCAGTCAAAAGTTGACGCAACCGCAAGGAAGCGCTGGATTTTTGCGCCAGCTCAACAATTGAAGTGAAGGCGCCGGGTGGCCGGAGGGAGGGGGTTGTCGAGGAGTAAGGGGCATTTTGTTGTCACGGGGCAGGGGGACTATAGTGCAGCGAGGCAAGGGTGCCTCGTTTGGCCCGCGTGAGTGGGGGCTAACCACAATGGATAGAATGATGGGAGTGTGACATATGAAGCGGATCCTGATGGTGTTGAGTCTGTGTGTGACGGTCATGGGCATGGGAATGGGGGTAGCCCAGAGCGCGACCTCTGGCGCGCAGCAAGAGTGCGAGGCCCAGGCGGCGGTGAAGAAGCTGGCGGGCGCCGCCAAGACCAGCTTTGTGGGCAAGTGTGTCAAGGATGCCTCCGCCAGTGCCAAGGCGAGTCAGTGTGAAAAGGCGGCCGCCGACAAGAAGCTGGCTGGCGCGGCCAAGAACAGCTTCGTGCAAAAGTGCCTGAAGACGGACGCTGCCACCGACAAGGCGGCTCAGTGCGAGAAGGCGGCGGCGGACAAGAAGCTTGCCGGGGCGGCCAAAAACAGCTTCGTGCAAAAGTGTGTCAAGACCACCTGAGCCTGGGGCCAGGGGTGAGCGAGCGCCTTGGGAAGGGGCTCGCCTAAGGGATAGAGAGGGGCCATGGGCCCCTCTCTTGTTGTTATGCCGGTGTGGTGCCCAAGCAAGATGGACGTTATCCCGGCACCCCCGGCAGGGGCGGCGCAAGGCCCCTTGGTGAGTGATGATTACGCCGATCCGCCTCTTTTTTTGATTAAATTTATATTCATTAAAAAACAATTACTTGCTGGTTTTCTGTTGGCTTTATTTCAGGTTTTTTCAATTTTTGGGAAATCTTTTCCCCCCTCGTCCGGTTCTATTGAACGTAGCCGGATGAGATGCGCCGGAGACATCACTCTCGACAACAAGGAATAGAGACATGAACGTGAAAAAAAGTACTGCCATCGCCTCTGCCATGACGGGTCTGCTGGCCCTGGGTGCCCAGTTCATCGCCGCGCCGGCCATGGCTGCGGATGACAAGGAGAAGTGCTACGGCGTGGTCAAGGCGGGCAAGAACGACTGCGCCACCAAGGGCGGATCCTGCGCCGGCACCGCCAAGATGGATGCCCAGGGGGATGCCTTCGTGGTGGTGCCCAAGGGGCTGTGCGAGAAGCTCGCTGGCGGGTCCCTGCAACCCAAGTAAGCCGCATGCCATGGTGTGGCGCCCGCCACATCATGGCCCTATCTATTGAGAGCCCAGCCATGAACCCCTTGATCGGTATCGGTTTACGCCCCCCGCACTACGACGAGATCCGCCACACCCTGCCCGGAGTGGGCTGGCTTGAGGTACACAGCGAAAACTACTTCGAGCGCCACAGCCAGGGCTTCGAGGTGCTGGGGGAGCTTGCGAGGCACTACCCCGTGAGCCTTCACGGAGTCGGCATGTCGCTGGGCTCCGCCGATCCGCTCGATGCCGGGCACCTGCGCCAGCTGGCAGCCCTGGTGGCGGCCATCTCGCCGGTGCGGGTGTCGGAGCACCTGAGCTGGGGCAGCATCGGCGGGCGCTATTTCAACGATCTGCTGCCCATGCCCTACACCCGGGCCGCTCTTTTGCACATGAGCGACAAGATAGATCGGGTGCAGCAGACACTGGGCAGACAACTGCTCATCGAGAATCCCTCCTCCTACCTGCAACTGGCGGGGGAGATGGGGGAGGCCGAGTTTCTGGCCGAGCTGGCTGGGCGCAGCGGTTGCGGCGTCCTGCTCGATCTCAACAACCTCCATGTGAGCGCGGTCAATCACGGCCTGGAGGTGGACGACTATCTGGCGACTATCGACCTCGACACGGTCGGCGAAATTCACCTGGCCGGTTTTACCGAGAAGCACCTGCCCCAGGGGCCCCTCTATATCGACACCCACAGCACCCCCGTGGCCGAGCCCGTCTGGGCGCTCTACGAGCAGGTCTGCCAGCAGCGCGCCATCCCCACCCTGATTGAATGGGATTTGGCGATCCCCCCGCTGCCGGTGCTGCTGGGAGAGGCGCAGCGTGCCAGCGAGATCCTGAGCGCGGCACAGCAAACATCCAGGGAGGCCGCCCATGTCTGAGCTTGTTTCCCCGCAAGGTACTTTTGCGAGCGGGCTGCTCGGGGAGGCCACTTATGTCTGAGCTTGTTTCCCCGCAAGGTACTTTTGTGAGCGGGCTGCTCGGGGAGGCCGCCCATGTGTGAGCTTGCTTCCCTGCAACGCGCTTTTGCGAGCGGTCTGCTCGGCCAGGATGA
The DNA here is from genome assembly GCF_040908115.1 of Aeromonas sp. R7-1. Classification (NCBI taxonomy): domain Bacteria; kingdom Pseudomonadati; phylum Pseudomonadota; class Gammaproteobacteria; order Aeromonadales; family Aeromonadaceae; genus Aeromonas; species Aeromonas sp. R7-1. The sequence goes on from NZ_JBFODD010000037.1 coordinate 93,745, forward strand.
TGCCATCCTCGGGCACATCCAGCCGGGGCGCTTTGCCCCCGATGCCCTGTTGCAGATCTATCGCAACAACTTCATCCTCGGCCTCACCGAGGTGCTCGCCAGCAGCTACCCCGCGGTACGCGCCATGGTTGGCGAGACCTTCTTTGAGGCGGCGGCACGAGGGTTCGTGCTGGCGGCACCTCTGGAGGAGGGGAGCGTCATGGACTACGGGGAGGGCTTTGGCGACTGGCTGGCACGCTTGCCCACCACAGCTGCGTTGCCCTGGCTCGGGGATCTGGCCCGCTTCGAGTGGGGGCTGGAGCGGGTCTCGCTGCTTGCGCCAGAGACGCGGCGCTGGCCCGCCGAGCGGCTTGCCGCCATGACCCCTGACCACTGGGAGCGGCTGGTGCTGCATCCTGCCTGCGATCTGCAACTCCTGGAGAGCCCCCATCCGGTGCTGGCGCTCTGGCAGATGGCCCTGCACGGCGGTGAGACGGTCAGGGAACTGGATGCTGTCTGCTCCCTGGCATTCAAGAAACACCCCGGACACCGGGTCGACCCCATTCCCCTGGATGCCGCCGCCTGGCGTCTGCTGCAAGGCTGCCTGCAGGGCAGGCCGCTGGCCAGCCTGCTGGCTCAGGATCCCGCCATGGCCGAACACCTGGCCCCCCTCATCACCCTCGACCTGCTGGTCGATCTGGAGCTTGCCCCATGACAACGCAAACCCTTGCCAGGCCCCTTGGCCCCCTTGTTGAACGCATCTTGCCCTGGTGCAGCGGTGGCCTGTTGCTGCTTGCCAGGCTCTGGGTCGCCACCATTTTTCTGCGATCCGGCTGGCTCAAGTTCACGGCCTGGGACAGCACCCTCTATCTGTTCGAGTTCGAATATCAGGTGCCCCTGCTGCCCTGGCAGTGGGCGGCCTATGCGGGCACGGCGACCGAGCTGTTGCTGCCCCTCTTCCTGCTGGCGGGCCTCTTCACCCGTCCGGTCGCCTTGCTGCTGTTTGGCTTCAACGCCATGGCGGTCATCTCCTACCCGGCCCTCTGGGCGGGAGGCTTTCACGATCACCAGTTGTGGGGCTGGATGCTGCTGACCCTGGCCGTGTGGGGGGCGGGCCCCCTGGGGCTGGACAGATGGCGCCTTGCCCGTCGCTCGCCTCCGGCGTAAGGTGGCCGCACACGAGCCCTGCCTGACTGAGGGGTGGGAAAGGAATGCAAAGGAGAAGAGATGAAGGTACGCGAGGCCCTGGCGGCCGATATTCCCGCCCTGACGACACTGCGCATGGCGCTCTTTTGCGAGGTGGGGGAACTTGCCCGGCCCGATGAGGATCCGGTCCTCAGGGAGGCGACGCAGGCCTACTTCATGCAGGCGCAGGAAGAGGGCAGCGCCCGTAGCTGGGTGGTGGAAGAGGAGGGCGAGGTGGTGGCGTGCGCCACCCTGGCACTCTTCGTGCGCCCGCCCTACCCGGGCAATCTGGCGGGGCGGGAAGGGTACCTGCTCAACATCTACACCCGGCCGGCCTGGCGCAGACGGGGAATGGCGAATGCCCTGCTGGTGGCCATGGTGGCGTATGCCCGCGAGCAGCAACTGGGCAAGCTGTGGCTCCATGCCAGCAGTGATGGGCGCGCGATCTACGAACGGTTCGGCTTTGCCGGCAATCCCGCCTGCCTCGAGTGCGTACCTGGCCGTTAGCCTCCTCTTTTTCTGCACCGGGTTGATCCTCTTTCACAAGGGCTGCGTACTGGGAGCCCTTGGCGGCATCGCCGCTTTTCTATACACTGCGCGCCCCATTCGTTTCAGTCGTCCGACCACTTATGTCGGCGCTGGCGGTGCCGATACCCTCTGTGGGTGAGGCCGTGGTGCCCATGGGGATGGTCAACGAGGAAGAAGTGTCATGTTCAATCAGAAGCTCAAAGCGCAGTTGCAGGCATGCCAGACCCGGCTCGACGAGGAGCAGGGCATCATAGAGGCGATCAAGGCGGGTGCCGCCACCGTCATCTTCAGCCCGGAGGGGATCATCCAGGAGGCGAGCCCCCCTTTCCTGGCCCTGATGGGATATGGTGCCGCCGAACTGATTGGGCAGCCCCACAGCCAGCTCTGTCCAAGGGCCTGGGGGGAGTCCGGTGACTATCGCCAGTTCTGGCGCCGCCTGGCCCAGGGGGAGGTGCAGTCAGGCACCTTCGAGCGCGTGAACCGGCAGGGGGAGACGCGCTGGCTGGAGGCGACCTATTTCCCGGTGAAGCACCAGGGCCGGGTGACCCGGGTACTCAAGATGGCCAGCGACGTCACCGAACAGCACCTGCGGTTGGAGCGACTCGAGGGGCTCACCGAGGCGCTGGACCGCTCCCGGGCCATGATCGAGTTCACCCCGAACGGCGACATCCTCCATGCCAATGCCAACTTCCTGAGCGTCATGGGTTACACCCTGGGGGAGATCGCGGGCAGGCACCACAGGCTCTTCTGTGACGAGGCCTTTCTGCGCGAGCAGCCCCGTTTCTGGGAGGAGCTGGCCCGGGGCCAGTTCAAATCCGGCCTCTTCATGCGCCACAACAGCCGGGGGCAGGCCGTCTGGCTGGAGGCGACCTACAATCCCATCCGGGATGGCAGCGGCAAGGTGGTGCGGGTGGTGAAGTTCGCCAGCGACATCACCGCGCGCATCGAGCAGAACCACGCCACCCGGGAGGCCGCCCGCCTGGCCCACAGCACCGCCCAGGAGACCCTGCACAGCGCAGAGGAGGGGGCGGGCTTGCTGCGCGCCGTGGTGCAGACCTCTTCCCTCATCGCCTCCCAGGTGGATGAGGCCATCGCCCTCATCGGCCAGCTCAACGAGCAGTCCAGAAGCATCGAGGCCATCGTCTCGACCATCAGCGCCATCGCCGATCAGACCAATCTGCTGGCCCTGAACGCCGCCATCGAGGCGGCGCGGGCGGGGGAGCAGGGGCGCGGGTTTGCGGTGGTGGCGGACGAGGTGCGCCAGCTGGCCGCCCGCACGTCGCTCTCTACCGACGAGATCGCCAAGGTGGTGCAGAAGAACCGCGAGCTGACCGCCAGGGTGACCGACGACATGGCCGGGGTGGCGGGCAGCGCCGAACTCGGCAAGCAGCAGATCGCCGGCGTGGACAAGCTGATGAGCGAGATCCACCAGGAGGCGGACAGGGTCTCCCAGACGGTGTCGGCCCTCTCCATCTGAGGGGCTGACCGCAAGATTGCCAACAGAGTGAGCGATCGGACGGCCAGGCTGAACCCTGGCTGTATGACGCCCCCCTTCGTCATTGTGCCGCCCGGCCCCCTTGTTTAGGCTGCCGCCTCCTTTTTATTGAGCAGGTAGACAACAATGGCAGTACGACAGAGAGGCAGGGCACTGGCCCTGCTGCTGGGAATGGGGACGAGCCTGGGGCTCGGCGGTTGCATGGGTCAGATGGGCCTCTCCTCCATGGTGACCAAGGGCAACCTCAGCGTGGTGGACAACCGCTACGGCCGTGCCGGCGTCTTCGTGCTGCTCTCCCCCGTCTATGGCCTGGCGGCCACGGCGGATCTCTTCGTGTTCAACACCATCGAATTCTGGTCCGGCAAGAACCCCCTTACCGGCAAGTCGCCCGCCCTGGTGGATCAGAAGAGCGATGCGATCATCAAGGTGAACCAGCACCTGGATCCTGCCCTCAACCAGGTGCCGCTGGCCCTGCTGCCCCAAGGGGTGCGCGAGGTACAGGTGAGCTACCCGGACGAGCGCACCGCCCAGATGGAGATCCACTACATCGACGGTCAGCGCAGCCTGATGCGGGGAGAGATGCGCGGGGAGCGACTGGATCTCTATCTGGACGACAAACTGGTCTCGACCCTGAGCCGCGAGCAGCGCGATGCGGCGGCAAGCCGGGGAGCGGTGCAGGCATAATTTGTCGCGCCCCTGATCCTTTACTCCCGACAAATGCTATACATGCCTGCGGGCAAGTACGCCCCGATGTAGAGGGAGTGGGCTATGACGGTAAATGGATTGCGTTTGGCAGAGCTGATTGGTTCTCTCAGTCATGCCCTGGACATGACAGAAGGGCAGCCGAGAGGCCACTGCATCCGCTGCTGCTGGATAGGCTCTCGTCTGGGGGAGCAACTGGGACTGGATGCCCGGCAGCGCCACGACCTCTACTACACTCTGTTGCTCAAGGATCTGGGGTGCAGCAGCAATGCCGCCCGCATCTGCGAGCTCTATCTCACCGACGATCTTCACTTCAAGCGCGACTTCAAGCTGGTGGATGGCTCCCTCTCCGAGGTGGTCAACTTCGTACTGGGTCACACCGGCTTGCAGGCGGATCTGCTGGGCCGCTTTCGCAGCCTGTTCCACATCTTTCGCAACGGGGATCAGATAGCCAACGAGTTGATCCTGACCCGCTGCCACCGGGGAGCGGACATCGCCCGCCAGTTGCGTTTCAGCGACGAGGTGGCCCAGGGGATCCTCTCCCTGGATGAGCACTGGAGCGGCAAAGGGCGGCCGCAACAACTGGCGGGGGAGGCCATCCCGCTCTTCTCCCGCATCGCCCTGCTCTGTCAGGTGGTGGACGTGTTTCACGCCGCCGCCGGGCCGGACGCGGCGATGAGGGAGCTGCGCGAGCGCAGCGGCAACTGGTTTGATCCCGCCCTGGTCAGGGCCTTCGAGGCGCTGGCAGACGAGGCCTTCTGGCAAGGGCTGGCGGATCCCGCGTTGGCGGAGCGGGTCTTCGCCCACCCGGCGGGGCAGGGGGAGGTGGCGCTGGATGAGGATTATCTGGATGAGATTGCTGCGGCCTTCGGCCAGGTGGTGGACTCCAAGAGCCCCTATACCGCGGGGCACAGCGGCAGGGTGGCGCTCTATGCCGACATCCTCGCCGCCCAGATGGGGCTGTCCGAGCCGCGGCGGCGCTGGCTCAAGCGGGGTGCCCTGCTCCACGACGTGGGCAAGCTCGGGGTGAGCAACGCCATCCTCGACAAGCCGGGCAAGCTTGACGAGCAGGAGTGGGCGGCGGTGCAGATGCATGCCGCCTACACCGAGGAGATCCTGAGCCGCATCGGCGCCTTCGAGGAGCTGGCCCAGGTGGCTGGCGCCCACCATGAGCGACTCGACGGCAAGGGCTACCCCAAGGGGCTCAAGGGGGAGGCGATCACCCTGGAGACGCGCATCATCACCACCGCCGACATCTTCGATGCCATCACCGCCAAGCGTCCCTATCGGGATGCCATCCCGGTGCCGCGGGCCCTGGAGATGATGGCGGAAAACCTGGGCACGGCCATCGACCCCGACTGCTTTGCCGCCCTGAAGGCGGGGATAGAGGACTTCTCCCTCTACCTCACTCCGGAGCAGCCCCTGGCTCGTGCAAGCTAAGGCGCGAGCCGGAGACAAACAAGCCCCGCAACGGCGGGGCTTTTTTGTGGGCGGTTGCAGGCGGCGCGATCAGGGGCGGGCCGAGGGCTTGGCATAGGGTTGCAGCACCAGCCCCAGCAGGCGATGGAGGTGGGCGAGCTGCTCGATGAGATGGAGATTGAGCCAGAGGTAGCCGCCAAGGGTGGGGTCGTGTCCCTGGCCTGGCGCCTGGCTTGCGTCCCCATCGAGCCGGGCGGCGGCGGCTTGCAGGCGGCCGATGGCCTGGTCGGCCGCCGTGGTATCGCCGCTCTTGAGCATGAGGGCGAGTTCGGTGAGCACCGACTCCGTCGCCTGCTGGCAGGCGCGAAGCCCGGGGTGGCTCTGCATCAGGAAGTGGCTCTGGCGATCCCGCCAATAGGTGTTGGCCAGCATCTCCAGGGTGCAGACGCTGTTGCGAAGGGTGGTCTGGGTCGCCTCGAACAGCGGGCTGCCAAGGCGGGTCTCCTTGACCGCCGGGGCCAGCAGGGGGCGCAGGCTGACTATTTTGGCGAGCAGGCGGGCATGGCTTCGGGTGAGCTTGGGGCGCTCCAGCACGTTGGGGGAGAGGTGGGTGTGGTAGAGCCGCCCGGCCTGCTGCAGGGTGTCGTGCATCTGCAGACGCCAGTGGGTATAGGCCCGCTGGGGGTAGATGCTGCAAAACAGCAGGGCCAGCACCGACCCCAGGATGACGTCGCCGCTGCGCCAGAGCGCGGTCTCGATGTCCCCGGGCACCCCGCCGACGATGACCCCCAGGGTGATACCGATGAGCAGCCCCACATAGGGGCGCTTGCCGAGCGCCAGGTAGCCGCACAGGAACATGATGGCGCAGCACCAGGCCAGCATCAGGGGCAGGGAGTAGAGCTCCAGATAGAGGGCCACCACCCCGCAGGCGGCGCCGAAGACGGTGCCCACCACCCGTTGCAGGGCGCGCGACAGCACGTTGCCCCAGAACGAGATGGGGCCCATCACCACCACCAGGGTGATGAGGGGCCAGGTGCTCTCCGGCAGCTTGAGCTCCCGGGTCAGCAGGAAGGTGAGGGTGAAGGCCAGGGCGATGCGCAGGCCGTGGACCAGGCGGTAGCGGCCATAGATGAGCAGATCGAAGCGGGAGAGCGGGGCATTGAGGTGCAAGGGCGTTCTCTTATCTCGGGTCAGGGTTGTGAGGATAGCAAGGAGGACGGCATTTGCCTTGACCTGCGTCGTTTCCCCGGTTCATGGGGGCGCACCTGTCGGCAGGCGCACCATGACCCGCTCGCCGGGGGGAAGGGCCGCGCTACCCGGCGCCCGTTCGATGCGGCAGTTGGCACTGTCGTGGCCCCCATCCACCGGGCGCACCAGCAGGGTGCCCGCCTCGTCCTGACTGAGCAAGCCGGGCACAACGCCCTGCTCTGCCGATGGGGGCAGGGCCGCCAGCAGCCGGGCGCAGAGGCGAAGGGGCGGCGGGGCCTGACGGGGGGCGTGCGGGGGCAACCGGGCGCAGATGAAGTCGGCGATGGCCTCCAGATCCTCGAAGGGGAATCGGGGCAGGGTCGTGGCCTGGGGCGCGTCGCTCACGAGGGCGACGATGTCAGGATCATCGGGGAAGAGCAGGGGCCGGCCGATGGCGGCGCGATACAGCTCCACCTTGGGAAAGCGCCTGTGCTTGAACCCCTCGACCAACAGCAGATCCAGGGCGTTCGTATCGAAGCGGGCCAGCAGCGCCTCGAAGGGGGGCTCCCCCTCCGGGGTCTCCCGGATCAGGGCGTGGCGCCGGTCGGAGGCCGCCATCACCTGGGTGGCGCCCGCCTGGCGCAGGCGGTGGCTGTCCTTGCCTGGCTGGTCCATGTCAAAGGCGTGATGGGTGTGCTTGAGCACCCCGAGGCGCAGACCGCGTGCCACCAGGCGCGGGATGAGGCGCTCCAGCAGGGTGGTCTTGCCGGTGCCGCTCCAGGCGACGAAGCCGAGCAGGGGCAGGGGGCTCATGGCGCGCCCCCTTCCCGCAGCCTCGCCTCCCAGGCGGCGAGTTCGGCCGGGCTGTTGAGGTTGACGAAGGCGTCGGGCAGATCGGCAAAGGGCACTACCGCCATCCGGTGGCGAGCAAACCAGGCCCCGGTCTTGCGCTCCCCGTCCGCCAGCGCCTGTTGCAGAGAGGGGCGCAGGGCGCGGCGCAACAGGGCGACCACGGGCTGGAGGTGCTCCCCGTCGTGGGCCACCACCAGATCGGTGTCCGGGGTGATGGCGGCGCGAAAGCGGGTCATCAGATCAAGGGGCAGGGCGGGGCCGTCACAGGGGACGAAAAGCACCCAGTCGTGACGGGCCGCCGTCAGCCCCGCCAGCATGCCGGCCAGCGGCCCCTGGAAGTCGGCCTGCGCGTCCCCGATGACGGGAGCAAGTTGCCGGTAGCGAGCCTGGCTGCGGTTGGCGTTGATCAGCACCTCGTCCACCTGGGGGCGCAGGCGGGTCAGCACGTGTTCGATCAGGGGGGTGCCCGCGAGGGGCACCCAGCCCTTGTCATCGCCCCCCATGCGGATGGCGCGACCGCCCGCGAGGATGACGCCGCTGACGAGAAAAGCGGGGGAAGAGGAAGGGGTCATGGTGCTCCGTTGCTCGCAAAGGGATGCCCACAGGGGCGTGTCGGGATCTTGCGCCAAGGCGGGCGCGGGAGCAACCTTCGGCTGCCCCGGCAAAGGCGCCTTTGGCCGCAGGGTTTGTCCAAGCTCACAAAACCGGATCGGCAAACGTCATATGATCCCCAGCATTCTGAGTCTTGCTCTCCTGCCTGATGGCAACTTCATGTAAATCAAAGAGAATGACTATGGCTACCGGACAATATCTGCTGTGGAAAGATGCACAGGGTCACGATTTTCGCCCCGTTGCGCTGACGGGCACCAATCTGCTCAACGATCGCAACCTCAACAAGGGTACCGCCTTCACCGAACAGGAGCGGGCCGATTTTGAGCTCGACGGCCTCTTGCCGCCCCAGGTGCAGACCTTCGAAGCCCAGCTGGAGCGGGTCTATGAGGCCTTCCTGAGCGCCTGCAGCGACATCGAGAAGTACCAGAACCTGCGAGCCCTGCAGGATCGCAACGAAACCCTGTTCTACGCCCTCCTGTCCCGCCACGTGGAGGAGATGACTCCCTACATCTACACCCCGACCGTGGGCAAGGCGTGCCAGGAGTTCAGCCACCGCTTCCAGAAGCCGCGCGGCCTCTACATCACCCCGAAGAACGTCGATGACATGGGCTCTCTCGCCCGCCACATGGATGCCAAGGCGGTGCGCATCATCGTCGTGACCGACAGCCAGGGGATCCTCGGCATCGGCGATCAGGGGGTGGGGGGCATGGGCATTCCCATCGGCAAGCTCGCCCTCTATACCCTGGGGGCGGGCATCCACCCCGCCTGCTGCCTGCCCATCGCGCTGGACGTGGGCACCGACAACCAGGCGCTGCTGGATGACCCCATGTACCTGGGTCAGCCCCACAGGCGCATTCGCGGCAAGGAGTACGATGACTTCATCGACAAATTCGTGACCGGGGTCAAGCGCCACTTCCCCAACGCCGTGTTGCAGTGGGAGGACTTCAGCAAGTCCAACGCCTTCAACAACCTGGCCCGCTACCAGCAGGCGCTGCCGTCGTTCAACGACGACATCCAGGGCACCGGGGCCGTGGTGCTGGCGGGCATCATAGGCGCCGTCAAATCCAAGGGGGAAACCCTGGGCCAGCAGCACTACCTGGTCTACGGGGCCGGTGCTGGCGGGGTCGGGGTGGCGGATCAGATCTGCGCGGGGATGATCCGCGAGGGGCTTGACCCGCAGGCGGCGCGGGATCGCATCTACATCCTGGATACCCAGGGGCTGGTGTGTGACAACCGCGAGGGGCTGGATGAGTACAAGCGCCGCTACGCCAAGCCGGGCCTCTTGCTGGCCCAGTGGGATCTGCAGGGCAAGGCGGGGCTGACCGAGGTGCTGCGCCACGTGCCCATCACAGTGCTGCTCGGCACCAGCGGCGCCGGTGGCGCCTTCCAGGAGGAGCACATCCAGCTGATGCTGACCCACTGCGAGCGCCCCATGGTGTTCCCCCTCTCCAACCCCACCGCCAACTGCGAGGCCCTGCCGGAAGACATCTTCCGCTGGAGCCAGGGGCGCGCCATCGTCGCCACCGGCAGCCCGTTCAAGGATGTGCACCATGAGGGGCAGGATTATCGCATCGGTCAGGGCAACAACGTCTTCATCTTCCCCGGCGTGGGGCTGGCGGCCATCGTCAGCCAGATCCGCGAGATAAGCCCGGACATCTTCACCACCGCCGCCTTTGCGCTCGCGGAATGCGTGAGCGAGGCGGATCTCGCCCGGGGCACCGTCTACCCGAGGATCAGCGAGCTGCGCAACATCTCGGTGCACGTGGCGACCGCGGTGCTCAAGGATATCGTGCGCCGCGACCCCTCCCACCCGCTCATCGGTCAGGATCTGCAAGAGCACATCCTGAGCCATATGTGGGAGCCGGTCTACCTGCCGTACCGCCGGGTCTGAGGTGCGACCTGCCCGCACGTGTCGCGGGCATGACGATGCCATAGAAAAAGAGAAGGTGGCCCAGGCCACCCTCTCTTTTTTCTGCCCTGCTGTGTGTGCGGGGCAGGACGCTGCCACCTATTGAGCGGGCGGGGGCACCAGGCGGTCATCGACGCTGCCGTCGCCTCGAAGCTTGTTGCCATTGGCATCGACGGCGTCCACACCGTTGTCGTCCACGCTGCCATCGCCTCGAAGCTTGTTGCCATTGGCGTCGACGGCGTCCACGCCGTTGTCATCCACGCTGCCATCGCCTCGAAGCTTGTTGCCATTGGCGTCGACGGCGTCCACACCGTTGTCGTCCACCCGGCCACCGGCATGACGCTCCCCACCTGCATGCTTGTCGCCACCGCCGTGGCGATCGCCGCCAGCGTGCTGGTCGCCACTGGCATGTTCGCCCTGACCACGGTCATCGCCGCCGTGGCCGCTGTCGTCCCCGCCATTGTTTCCGTTATGGCTACTATCGCCTCCATTTCCGCTATTGTTTCCACTGTGGCTACTATTGCCCCCACCGCTGCTGTTGCTGCCTCCGCCGCCGCTGTTGCCGCCTCCGCCGCCGCTGTTGCTGCCTCCGCCGCCGCTGTTGCCGCCTCCGCTACCACTGTTGCCGCCGCCATCCCCCCCTTTGTTGTGCACGATCAGCCCATTGGCCACATAGCTGTGGCTGCCATCGAGGATCAGGTTGAACAGCGCCGTGGCGGGCGGGGCATCAACCCAGGAGAGGGAGGCCACCGGCAGTTCGACAGGGTGCGGCGCCAGCGCCAGGTTGCCCGCGCTACCCCCCTCTGACCAACCCAGCAGGTGCATGCCGGTAAAGAGCGGCAGCACGGCGAGGGCCGGGTTTTCGGTGCGGGTCATGGCCGGTGCGATGGCCGCCCAGCCCCGGGTGGTGAGGAAGGGGTGCTCGGCGGTAAAGAAGGGGGGCAGATGATTGAGCCCGTAGAGCCTGCGCGCCCCCAGCGCCACCCGCTCGATGGCCTGGATGCGGTTGCTCTGCCCGTGCCTGTCCCGCACCCGATCGCCGACCCGCAGGGTCTCGATGGGGCGTTCGCAGCCATCGGCCATCAGGATGCGGGTACCGGCGATGAAGCAGGACTTGGCATGGGCCTGGTTTGCCTGCCACTGGTGGTGGTCGAAGTCATAGCTCAGCGGGGTGACGAACAGGGCCAGGGCGATGGCCGAGCCCAGCAGCAGTCGGCGCTGGCTGGGTTTGAACGAGGGCAGTGACATGGGGAACTCCTTGTCGGTGTGGGGTCACGCCTTCGAGTATAGAGAGGGGGTTGGGGCGATATCTGCGTCGACCAGTTGAAAGCCTTGTCATGTCAACTCACCGGAAAAACGATTGGCGTTGGCCATAAAAGTGCGTAAAATCGCTTCCTCGATGCTTGTAGCAGCGAATCCCGCCTAAAAAGCCAGTTTCATGCCCTCCCCAAGCAGTAAAAGGTAACAAACGACGCCGTTTGGCCCGTTGGCTGCCTTGAAAACGTCTTGTGATGACTGAAAAGTGTCAAATATCCCTGTCAGTTATCAAAAAATTAAGGATACCCATGTTTTCCTTGGTCAAGCAAAGCGTCGCCGGGCTGCAAATTCTGTTTGTCGCCTTCGGTGCCATGGTGCTGGTGCCCCTGCTCACCGGTCTGAACCCCTCCATGGCCCTGCTTGGCGCCGGTGTAGGCACCCTGCTGTTCCAGCTCTGCACCCGTCGTCAGGTGCCGATCTTCCTCGGCTCCAGCTTCGCCTTCATCGCCCCCATCATCTATGCCACCCAGACCTGGGGCCTGCCCTCCACCATGTTCGGTCTGTTTGCCGCGGGCTTCATGTATTTCATCCTGGCGGCCATCATCCGCGCTCGTGGCATGGGCTTCGTGCACAAGCTGCTGCCCCCCGTGGTCATCGGTCCCGTCATCATGGTGATCGGCCTGTCGGTGGCCCAGGTAGCCTGCAACATGGCCATGGGCCGTGCCGGCGGTGAGCAGGTGGTGCCTGCCACCACGGCGCTGACCCTGGCGGGCATCTCCCTGGCGGTCACCCTGATTGCCGCCGTGTTCTGCAAGGGCTGGATCAAGCTCATCCCCATCCTGTGCGGTGTCATCGCCGGTTATGTCTCTGCCGTGCTGATGGGCCAGGTGAGTTTCGACGGCATGGTCAACGCCCCCTGGCTGGCGCTGCCCCACTTCGAGACCCCGGAGATCAACTGGGCCGCGGCGCTCTTCATGCTGCCGGTGGCCATCGCCCCCTGCATCGAGCACATCGGCGGCGTGCTGGCCATCGGCGGCGTGACCGGCAAGGACTACACCAAGGATCCCGGCCTGCACCGCACCCTGGCCGGTGACGGCATCGGCGTCTGCTTCGCCGGTTTCATCGGTGGTCCCCCCGTCACCACTTATGCAGAAGTGACCGGCGCCGTGATGATCACCCGCAACTTCAACCCGGTCACCATGACCTGGGCCGCGGTGTTCGCCATCATTCTGGCCTTCTTCGGCAAGTTCAACGCCCTGCTCACCTCCATCCCCATGCCGGTGATGGGCGGCATCATGCTGCTGCTGTTCGGATCCATCGCCGCTATCGGTCTCAAGACCCTGGTGGAGTCCAAGGTGGATCTTGGGCTGTCCCGCAACATCGCCATCGTGGCGGTGACCCTGACCGTGGGTGTCGGCGCCCTGGAGATGAAGATCGGTGACTTCGCCCTGGCGGGCGTGGGGCTGGCCTCGGTGGCGGCGATCCTGCTGAACCTCATCCTGCCCCAGCACTCCGAAACGGGTGCCATGGAGAGCGCCAAGGATTAAGCGCCTGGCTTGCTGTACGTTGAGATGATGAAAAAGAGGCCACCTTCGGGTGGCCTCTCTCTTTTTGCCTGCGTACCACTGAACCCGGGCTCCCCATGTCAAGCGGCTACACTCAGGGGCACCATTGACGGGAGAGGACGAAAGGATGAAGAGGGCATGGATCCTGGCCCTGCTGGGGCTGATGGGAAGCGGAGCGGCCGAGGCCGGTGCGGTGCGCTACGAGGTCGAAGGCAAGCCGTTCGAGGGCTATTACCTGGCGGCTGCCGACAAGCAGGCCCCTCTGGTGGTGCTGGTGCACGACTGGGACGGGCTCAACGGTTACGAGATCAAGCGGGCCGAGATGCTGGTGGCCCTGGGCTACAGTGTCTTTGCCGTCGATTTGTTCGGTGCCGGGGTCAGGCCGAGCACGGTGGAAGACAAGAAGCGCCTCACCGGGGCCCTTTATCAGGACAGGACCAGGATGCGCATCCTGCTGCAAGGGGGATTGGCGGAGGCGGGCAGGCAGGGGGGGCGGCTCGACAATGCGGTGGCCCTCGGTTACTGCTTCGGCGGCGCCGCCGTGCTGGAGCTGGCCCGCAGCGGGGCGGATCTCAAAGGGGTGGTGAGCGTACACGGCGGGCTGGAGACCCCGGCCGGGCAGGACTACAAAGAGGTGAAGGGAGAGTTGCTTGTCCAGCACGGCAGCGCCGACGAGGCGGTCTCTCTGGGTCAGTTTGCGGCGCTGGTGGCCGAGCTGGAGAGCGCCGGGGTGAAGCACGAGGCGACCAGCTACAGCGGTGCTCCCCACGCGTTCAGCGTCTTTGGCTCGGACAACTACCGCGCCGATGCCGATGCCAAGTCCTGGCAGCGTTTCACCGGTTTCCTGAAGGAGGTGACCGGCTCCTGAGGTGACCGGCTCCTGAGGGGGCCGGCTTACGCAGGCCATGGCAGTGCCATGGCTTTTTTTATGCCCGTTTTTCGCCATCTCAAGGGAGGGATAGCACCCTCACCCACATGGCCCCCTTGCCCACCTCGCGACGTGGGCCCGGGGTGAGTTGGCCGCTTTCGGGGTCGATGGCATGCAGTGCCACCTCGTGGGATTGCTGCCCGGTCGCGATGAGCCAGTGGCCGCTGTGGTCGATGGCAAAGCCCCGGGGACAGGCCTCGGTCGGGAAGTGGCCGAGGGGGGTGAGGGCGCCATCCTGGGGGGAGACGCCGAACAGGGTGAGCAGGCTGCTGGCCCGTTCGCTGGTGTAGAGAAAGCGTCCATCCGGGGTCAGGTGCAGGTCGGCGCCCCAGCGCTCCCCCTCATGGCCTGGGGGCAGCATGTCCAGGCTCTCGCGCGCCACTATCTGTCCGTCCGCCTCCCTGTGGTAGCGATTAAGGGTGGCATCGAGTTCGTTGAGGCAATAGAGATCGCCGTTGTCCGGGTGCAGGGCCAGATGGCGGGGCCCGGCGCCGGGTGCGGTGTGAATGTCCCCCAAGGGATGGGGAACCAGCTTCTCGTTCACCAGGGCAAAGCGGCGCACCCTGTCCTCCTTCAGGCAGGCCACCAGCAGCTCCTGCTCCCCGTTTTGCCCCGCAAGCCAGGTGACCGAGTGGGCCGCCATCAGGTGGTCGAGACGCTGGTGAGGGGGCTGCATCCGGCCCGCCTGATCCTGGCGGGAGACGGTGACGTGGTTGAAGGCGTAGGAGGCGGCAAAGAAGAGGCGGCCGCTCCCATCGGTGCAGGTATGGGAGGCGCTGCCGAGCAGCGGCGCCGAGGTCGGCGCGCCGAGCCGCCCATCGGCGGAGATGGGGAAGCTCAGCACCCGAAAATCGGGGCGCACCCCCGCATGGAGCCAGCGCCGGTCCGGGCTGATGACCAGGGGCTGCACCTCGCCGCCGGTCTGCACTTCCTGCAGCGGGGCGAGGGTGCCTGCCTCGAGGCGAAACACATGGATCAACCCGCTCACCGGGTTGGCCACATAGACCACTTGTTGCATTGCATCTCCTTTGCGACGGCCGTCCGTCGGGTCAAGGGAAAGGGGAGTCCCGGCGTCTCAGGCGGGGATCAGGATCTCGCGAATGACGGGCACCACTGACAGTGCCAGCAGGGCTGCCATCACCTGGTTGAAGCGGCGACGGGCAAGATCGTTTGCCAGCCAGCGCTTGAGCAGGGAACCGCACAGGAGCCAGAGTCCGACACAGGGGAAAGAGACGATGAAGAAGGTCAGGGCGATGACGAGGTGCTGTTCAAAAGGGTCGCTCCCCGCGCTGGTGAAGGCGGCGATGGCGCCGGTGGCGACCACCCAGGCCTTGGCATTGACCCACTGGAACAGGGCTCCCTTGAAAAAGCCGAACGGGCGGGTCCCGTTGCTGTCAGCCATCCCGTCCGTCGGGCGGGCGATGAGCCAGGCAAGATAGAGCAGATAGAGGGTGCCCGCGCACTTGATGAACAAGTGGAGTTCGGGGAAGCGGGTAAAGAGCTGGCCAAAGCCCAGCCCCACCAGCAACAGCATCAGGGTGAAGCCGACGCAGATCCCCATGAGCAGGGGCAGGCTCTTGCGTATCCCGACGCTGGCGCCGGCGCTCATCACCATGATGTTGTTGGGGCCGGGGGTGACCGATGCCGAGATGGCAAAGAGCACCACGGCGTAGAGCGAGTCCATTGGGTTCCTCGTGCAGACAGTCCGTTGTCTTCCCTATATTGGGGGCGATCTGCGCTTTCCAAGGCGGGGGGCGGGCAGAAAAAAAACAGGCCCCGTGACGGGGCCTGTGAAGCGGGCGGGATCAGACGGGCTGGTTCCCTGCCGGCGGCAGCGCCGGGCGGGATTCCACCTTCTGTTCGTCTCCCTGCATGTTCTTGATGTAGACGTCCATCTGGTTGAACGCGATCTCGATGCCATGCTCGCGGAACAGCACGTCGATGCGGCGGTTCAGCTCGTCGATGGCCGGGTTGCGATCCCCCAGCTCGCTCACGAAGAAGCGCAGCTCGTGATCCAGGGTGCTGGGCCCGAAGGTGAGGAAGTAGACGATGGGGGCCGGGTCTTTCAGCACCCGGCTGTTCTCCATGGCGGCCTGCATCAACAGCTTGCGGGTCAGATCCAGATCCGAGCCATAGGCCACCCCGACCCGGGCGATGACCCGGGTGACGGTGTCGGACAGGGACCAGTTGATGAGTCGCTCTATCATCAGCTGCTGGTTCGGGATGATCACCTCCTTGCGGTCGAAGTCGGTGAGGGTGGTGGAGCGGATCCTGATCTTGTTGACCGTGCCCGAGATGGTGCCGATGGTGACGGTGTCGCCGATCCGCACCGGGCGCTCGAACAGGATGATGATGCCTGAGATGAAGTTGGAGACGATCTGCTGCATGCCGAAACCGATACCGACCGAGAGACCGGCGGCCAGCCACTGCAGCTTCTCCCACTGGACCCCCAGCATGGCCAGCGCCGTCAGGCTGCCCACCCCGATCAGGGCGTAGTTGAGCATGGTGGTGAAGGCGTAGGCCGTGCCTTGAGCAAGGCGCAGCTTGGAGAGCACCAGCACCTCCAGCAGGCCCGGCAGGTTGCGGGCCAGCGACAGAGCCGCACCAAACACGAACAGGCCGGTCAGCACGTCGCTCAGGCTGATGGGATAGAGCACGGCGTTGGCCCCGGTCCCCTCGCTCTTGTGCCACAGCACCACGCTGTCGAGGTAGGTGAAGACCGCCACCAGATCAGACCAGAGCCAGTAGAAGGCGACGCCGAACACCAGCAGCAGCATGATGCGGGTCAGACGCAGGGACTGCTGGCTGACCTCTTCCAGATCCATGGGCTGCTCTTCGATGGCTTCGCCCCCTTCTGCATCCTCCTGGGTCTTGTGCTCCCGCTTGGCGACCGCGCGGCGATAGGCCAGACGACGGGCCGCCAGCTCAAGACCGCGCAGGGCGGTGCGATAGACCAGACCCCAGATGATGATGAGGTAGAAGGACTCGATGAGCCTGCCGGTGAGTTTCAGGGCCGTGTAGTAGTAGCCAAGGGCTGCCAGCACCATCAGGGCCACCGGCGCCAGCGCCAGGGCGACGGCGGTCAGGGTCTGCAACATGCTCGCCTCGCCCTTGATGCGGGCGCGGGAGATGGGCAGCACCAGGTAGGCGGTCAGCCCCAGCAGCAGCATGGTCATGCCCTGGCCGATGACGTCGTTGCCAAGGGAGGAGGGTTCCACCACCGCCTTGGTCGACAACATGATGAGGGGCAGCAGGGGCAGCCAGAGGTAGCGCATGCTGTTGCGCTTGGCCTGCAGCTCGTCCCGCGGCATGCGGAAGTGGGTCTCGCCGATGCCCCCCGGTCGCATCACCGACAGGTAGACGCTGAACACCAGGTAGCCGAGGGCCAGGTTAAGGGTGATCTGGAAGATGAGTTTCGGGCTCAGCAGACCGCAATAGGCGAGCAGCAGGCCGGCGGCCAGGATGAAGAGGGTGCCCGGCAGGCGTTGCAGCACGGTGAACAGCAGGGCACGGGGGGTGTGCCACTGGCTGTCCTGACGAAAACGTCCCAGATCCTTGACGATCTTCTTCTGGCGCTCGAGCAGGGTGCCGCGCTTCCACAGCAGCAGGCCCCCCACCAGCAGCAGGGGCAGTGCCAGCAGAGAGACCGCCAGCAGCATGTCGCCCCAGCCGCTCCAGTCCGGTTTCAGCACCCAGTCGGAGGCCTGCTTGAAGGCCTGGGCCGGCCAGGTGATGAACCACTTGGCGTCGATGGGCTTGTTGCTGCTCACCCAGAAGATGTGCTGTTGCAGGGTGAACTCGATGGAGGCATAGACCCGGGTCAGCTGCTGCTGGGTCAGTTGCAGGCTGATGGCGTTGGTGAGCTGGGCATCCATCTGGCGGTTGAGCTGATCCAGCAGGCCGATGCGGGTGTCGATGAGCTTGGCAAGGCTGGCCCTGTCTTCGTCGCTCACCGTCTCGCCGCTGCTGGCGATGAGGTTGTCCAGATACTGGTTCTTCTGGAACAGCTGGTCACGCTGCTGGCTCAGTTCGAACTGGGCCAGGTGCAGGTCGGCGATCTGCTCCTCCAGGTTCTTCACCAGGGTGGAGGGGGCCGCTTCCAGTTGCTGGTAGAGCTGATAGAGGATGCGCGAGAGCAGCAGGTTGCCCTTGAGCATCTGCACCTGTTCGTTGAGGTTGCGCTCGGTCTGGGTGCCGCGCTCCAGCATGCTCTTCGCCTGCAGGTTCTTCTGGGCCAGGGTGTTGAGGCTGTTGGTGGAGCTGATGAGTTGCTGGCTGAGCTGGTAGTTGAGCTCCTGCTCTTTTTGCACCAGGGGGTTGTCTTCGGCGGCCACCAGTTCGCCGGTCTCTTCGGCGGTCTTCTCGGTATCCCCCAGGCGCTTGGCGCTGCTCTGCTCCTGCAATGCCTGCAGTTTCTGCTCTTCACTGGCGAGACGGGCACTCTGGTAGTCCCGTTGCTTGACCACCAGATCCTGCATGCTGGTGCGGTTGTCCAGCTCCTTTTGCAGGTTGGCCAGTTGCAGATCCAGCAGGGCCAGCTCGGCATTAAGCTTCATTTTCTCGGCGCTGCTCACCCCGTCCCCGGCGTTGAGGCGGGTGCGGATCTCCTGGCTGCGCTGATAGGCGCGGCTCATGCTGGCCTGGGCCCGCTCCGGCAGGGTCTGCAGGTTGGTGATCTGGCTGCCGATGGTGCCAAGGGCCTCCTGGGCCGCCTGCATGTTGGCCATGATCTCGGGTTGGCGGGCATCGAGCTCCGCCAGGCTCATGGTGGCGTATTCGCTCTTGAGCTGCTCCGGGCTCTTGCCCTGGGTCAGGGCGTCGAGCTTGGCGCCGATCTCCTTGAGCTCTGTCGGCAGGGTGCGCAGGCGTTCGCTCTGGGTTTTGGCCTTGCTCTTCTCCTTGTCGATGCTGTCGAGGAGGGAGAGGGTATCAGTCAGGAACTTCTGGTCCGCCTGCTGGCTGGCCGTGGGGGTGTCCGACTTGCCGAGGGCATCGAGCGCCCGCTGCACGGTGGCGCGCTGGGGCAGATCCTGCGCCAGGGTGCTCGGGGTCCAGAAGGTGATGAGTAAACAGAGCAGCGGCAGCAGGGTGGCCGAGGCTCTTTTGAAGCGTGTTGAGAGCATAAAGCGTCCGGGTGATTATGCGATGTTCGGGGGATTTTCCACCAGGGTAAAATCCGCGTGGATTCTAGCACCGGCGCAAGAGGGGCAGCAGGGGGAGAGATAAAAAAAAACGGCGCCCGCAGGCGCCGCTTTCATCGGTTCAGGACTGATTACAGTACGTGAACGGAGGCGGTGTTGGTGGTACCGCTCGGTACCAGGGCACCGGAGACCATGACAACCACGTCACCCTTCACGCCCATGCCGATTTCCAGCGCGGCTTCTTTGCCGATGCGATAGAAGTCGTCGGTGGAGGCGATGGAGTCAACCACGTGAGCAACCACACCCTTGGTCAGCACCAGCTGGGCAGCGGTCTTCTTGTTGGTGGTGATGGCCAGGATCCAGGCTTTCGGGAAGTACTTGCGGATGGCCTTGGCAGACTTGCCGCCTTCGGTGGCAACCACGATCAGCGGGGCGTCCAGCTTCTCGGAGGTCTCTACCGCGCCTTTGCAAACCGCTTCGGTGATGCGCAGCTTGTTGCTGTCGTTGGCAGCAGACAGGTTGGAGGGCATCACGGCATCGGTACGCTCGCAGATGGTGGCCATGATGGTCACGGCTTCCAGCGGGTACTTGCCCTTGGCGGATTCACCGGACAGCATGACTGCGTCGGTACCGTCCAGGATGGCGTTGGCCACGTCGCCGGCTTCGGCGCGGGTCGGACGCGGGTTCTTGATCATGGAGTCCAGCATCTGGGTGGCGGTGATGACCACTTTGCGGGCTTTGTTGCACTTCTCGATGATCATCTTCTGGGCGAAGATCACTTCTTCTACCGGGATCTCGACACCCATGTCGCCACGGGCAACCATGATGCCGTCGGAGACAGCCAGGATCTCGTCGAAGTTGTCCAGGCCTTCCTGGTTTTCGATCTTGGAGATGATCTGGATGTTCTCGCCGCCGTGGGCTTTCAGGTGCTCACGGATTTCCAGCACGTCTTCTTTCTTGCGAATGAAGGAGGCGGCAACGAAATCAACGCCTTGCTCGCAACCGAAGATGAGGTCGCGCTTGTCTTTCTCGGCCAGGGCCGGCAGCTTGATGGAGACGCCCGGCAGGTTGATGCCCTTGTTCTCGCCCAGGTCACCGTTGTTGAGCACTTTACAGATCACTTCGCGCTCGGTGATTTCGATGACGTCCAGGCCAATCAGGCCGTCGTCAACCAGGATGCGGTTGCCGACGCGCAGGTCGCTGGCAAAACCGGCATAGGTGACGGCGACTTTGTCTTTGTTGCCCACCACGGTCTGGTCGGTGGTGAAGGTGAAGGTCTGGCCGGCGACCAGGGAGACGTCGTTGCCGCCTTCGAGCTTGATGGTGCGGATTTCCGGACCCTTGGTGTCCAGCAGGATGGCTGCGTGCTTGCCGGTTTCGGCCATGACAGCGCGCAGGTTGCTGATGCGACCACCGTGTTCGGCATAGTCGCCGTGGGAGAAGTTCAGGCGCATGACGTTCATGCCGGCATCCAGCATCTTGCCCAGCATTTCTTTGGATTCGGTCTTGGGACCGATGGTGCAGACGATTTTGGTCTTTTTCATGTCAGTCTTCATGGTTAAGGAATTTCCGCCGTGCAATATACACCAGTTTTTGGATACTTTTTATGATCCAGAAACAACGTTTTGAGCGAAAACGGCCTCAATTTGAAAGATAACGTTTTCGCTCACAGCTCATTTTAGGGGCTAAAATAATTGATTTTCCGCAACTGAGGCCATTTGGTTCCCATTTCTGGCCCCGCATCCTGCCCGATCCCATGTTGTTAAATGACAAACAACAGGGCCCCCTTGCCGGGGCGATCCGGCCCGATGCCGTTGGCCGTCATCCAGTGTAGTCACTCCCTCCCGCGGCGTCAGGGCGAAGCAGCGCAAGGCAGGAGCCGGTTGGCCTACAGCGGAAAAAAACGCCGCCCCTCCCGGCACGCCGGGAGGGGCGGCAGCCCTCTGGATCAGCCGAAGAACCAGTAGCCGCGGTTGACCAGCCGGGTCAGCAGTTGCAGGAAGCCCGCCTGATCGGCCAGTTCCACCAGCGCGTCCTGGGTGATGATGTCCTTGTCGCACAGGAGCGCGATGGCGGCCGGATCCTCGCTTGGCAGGGTCCAGGCTTCGCCGTCGATGTAGCAGGTGCGGCTCTCGCCGCTGAACCAGACGCTGCGCAACCCCGGCACCTTGATGGCGGGTTCCCCCTGGCTCAGCAGGTCGGCCACCTCGTCGGCGCTGTAGTCCGGCTCCACCGGATTGACGTCCAGATCGTGCTTGGCCTCGGAGATCATGGTGCCGAACCACTCCTTGAACAGGGTCTCGTCGTCGAGGGCCTGTTGCATCAACTCCCGCAGGCGGTGCAGCTCGTGGGGCTGGATCTCCCCGTGGCGGGTGCGGGGCTGGAGGTCCGGGTCGCCGTAACGTTCGGTGCGGATCTCGTTGTCGATCAGGTGATCGGCAAAGGAGGAGACAAGGGCCTTGGCGTCCGGCGCGCGGAAACCCACCGAGAAGTTCAGGGAGGGCTCGATGGCGTAGCCCTCGTGGGGGAATCCGGGCGGGATGTAGAGGATGTCGCCCGGCTCCATGATGACGTCGATGATCGCCTCGAACGGCTCGCAGTGCAGCAGGGCCGCGTGGGCGGCGAACTCGTTCAAGGGCTTGGCATCGCCGACCCGCCAGTGGCGCTTGCCCTGACCCTGGGTGATGAAGACGTCGTAGTTGTCGATGTGGGGGCCGACACCGCCGTGAGGGGTGGAGAAGCTCACCATCACATCGTCAAAGCGCCAGCCCGGGATGAACTGGAAGGGCACCGCCAGCTCGTGCACCTCGGGTACCCAGTGGTTGCACGCCTGCACCAGCACGGTCCAGTTCTCTTCCCCCAGGTGATCGTAGGATTCGAAGGGGCCGTGGGCCGCCTCCCACTGGTTGTTGAAGCGGGTGACCAGGCGCGATTCAATCACCTCTTCCATGGCCAGACCCGCCAGCTCGTCCGGGCTGATGGGATCCTGAAAGTCGGTGAAGCCGCCCTTGATGAGGAGCGGGCGCTTCTGCCAGTAGTGCTCGAGGAAGTGAGCGATATCCAGATTGAGTTGGTACATGGTGCTTCTCGTATCTTGTGAGAGGGCTTGCCCAAGGCGGGCTTGGGCAAGGGCTCTGAAATGGCCCGATAGAGGGTGATCATATCAAATGGGCCAAAATCAACGGGGGCCCTGCCGTCATGACAGAGCCCCCGCCGGTTCGGTTACATCACTTATTTCAGCAGATCGACCAGACGCTGGGCGTCGCCGATGTAGTTGGCCGGGGTCAGCTTCTTGAGTTCGACCTTGACCGCTTCCGGCAACTCCAGGGTGTCGATGAAGGTGCGCATCCCTTCGGCGTCGACGCGGCGACCACGGGTCAGCTCTTTGAGCTTCTCGTAGGGCTTCTCGATGCCGTAGCGGCGCATCACGGTCTGGATGGGTTCCGCCAGCACTTCCCAGTTGGCGTCCAGATCGGCGGCCATGGCGTCCGCGTTGGCTTCCAGCTTGGAGATGCCCTTGAGGGTCGCCTGATAGGCAATCAGGGAGTAACCCACCGCCACACCCAGGTTGCGCAGCACGGTCGAGTCGGTGAGATCACGCTGCCAGCGGGAGATGGGCAGTTTGCTCGCCAGGTGCTGGAACACGGCGTTGGCCAGACCCAGATTGCCTTCGGAGTTCTCGAAGTCGATGGGGTTGACCTTGTGGGGCATGGTGGAGGAGCCGATTTCGCCGGCGATGGTGCGCTGCTTGAAGTGACCCAGGGAGATGTAACCCCAGACGTCACGGTCAAAGTCGATCAGGATGGTGTTGAAGCGGGCCAGGGCGTCGAACAGCTCGGCGATATAGTCGTGGGGCTCGATCTGGGTGGTGTAGGGGTTCCAGGTCAGGCCGAGAGAGGTGACGAACTCCTCGGAGAACTGGTGCCAGTCCACATCCGGGTAGGCGCTGATGTGGGCGTTGTAGTTGCCCACGGCACCGTTGATCTTGCCCAGCAGCTCCACCGCCATGATCTGCTTGAGCTGGCGCTCCAGACGGTAGGCGACGTTGGCCATCTCCTTGCCCATGGTGCTCGGGGTCGCCGGCTGACCGTGGGTACGGGAGAGCAGCGGCATGTCGCGGTACTCGACGGCCAGGCGCTTGATCTCGCCGATGAGCTTTTCGCAATAAGGCTTGATCACCTCTTCCCGGGCGGTTTTCAGCATCAGGCCGTGGGAGTTGTTGTTGATGTCTTCCGAGGTGCAGGCGAAGTGAATGAATTCGCTGACGGCGGCCAGCTCCGGGTTCACTTCGACTTTCTCTTTCAGGAAGTACTCCACCGCTTTCACATCATGGTTGGTGGTGCGCTCGATCTGTTTGATGCGTGCGGCATCCTGCTCGTTGAAGTTGCTGACGATGCCGTCAAGCACGGCATTGGCTGCCTCGCTCAGGGCAGGGACTTCCGGGATCCCGGCGTGGCTGGCCAGTTTTTGCAACCAGCGCACCTCGACTTCGACGCGAAAACGCAGCAGACCGAATTCGGAGAAGATAGGGCGCAGGGCATCGGCCTTGTCGCCATAACGACCGTCAATCGGGGAAACGGCAGTCAGCGCGGACAGCTCCATGGGGTGAACTCCTGATGATTGGTGTGGGGGTTAAAATCGTTTGGCCAGTTCCACCATCTTCTTGCGGGCGAAGATGATCTGGGTACGGCTGCCGCCGAGCTGGCGCCACAGCACCACGGCGCGGATGCCTGCGAGCAGCAGGGCGCGCACCTTGTGCTGCACCAGGGGCTGCTGCAGGAAGAGCGGGGTGCCCGCCACCTGGATGCGCGGCCCGATGGGGCTGATAAGGTCGCTGTAGATGCTCGCCATGTTGGCCAGGATCTGCTCGTCGAGCAGATCGAAATGCTGTTGCTGGCGGCCGATCTGGCTGATCCGCTCCCCCAGCATGTTGAGGATGTCCTTGCGCTTGGCGAGCTTGCGCTCCAGCGCGATCAGGCTCACCACGTAGCGGGTCAGCTCGGCATTCTTCTGGCTGCCGTCGGCCCCCAGCTGTTCCACCAGGGCGCGATAGCCGTCGCGAATGGCCAGGTGGCTGCCGAACACTTCCAGCGGCTGCGTGGGGTTGGTGACCAGAATGCTTTGCAGGCTCTCGCGCAGGGAGGCTTCGTCGCAGGAGCCGTCACGGGCCACTTTCTGCACCAGATAGGCGGCCTGGCAGATGCCTGCGAAGGCCATGGTTCTGTCTTGGAATTTGTCGCTCATATCTTCACAGCCCTGTTCTGTTCTTTCACCGGCCGATGCCATTATCCGGCCTGGAATGTGTCGGCCATGTCTTCACAGCCCTGTTCTGTTCTTTCACCGGCCGATGCCATGATCCGGCCTGGACGTTGCCAATCATGTATCGCTGCCTGGTACTGTTTTTCTTTGTCCCCTCTCCCTCAGGGAGAGGGTGAGGGTGGTTACCCCCTCATCCCCAACCCTTCTCCCGCGAGGGGAGAAGGGAGTACAGCGCGGACGCTCGTGAGCGCCCAGCCCTTAGACCGGATGGCTGAAACGTTGTTCGATGATGCCGCCGCCCAGACACACTTCCCCGTCGTAGAAGACGGCGGACTGGCCCGGGGTCACCGCAGCCTGTTTCTCGTCGAAGATGACCCGGATGGTCTCATCGTCGATGGGCTGGATCAGGCAGGGGATGTCTTCCTGACGATAACGGGTCTTGACGGTGCAGCGGCGCGGCGCGCGAATGGGGGTGCGATCCACCCAGTGGAGCTGGCTCGCGACCAGGCCGTCGGAGTAGAGGCGGGGGTGTTCCCCTTGTGCCACCACGAGCGTGTTGCGCTCCACCTCTTTGTCCACCACGTACCAGGCCTCTTCGGTGGCATCTTTGCGACCGCCGATGCCAAGCCCCTTGCGCTGGCCCAGGGTGTGGTACATCAGCCCCTGATGCTCGCCGATGATCTTGCCGTCCACGGTTTCGATGGGGCCGGGCTGGGCGGGCAGGAACTTGGCCAGGAAGTCCTTGAACTTGCGCTCACCGATGAAGCAGATGCCGGTGGAGTCTTTCTTCTTGGCGGTGATGAGATCCAGCTGCTCGGCGATGCGGCGCACCTCCGGCTTCTCCAGATCGCCAACCGGGAACAGGCTCTGACCCACTTGCTTTTCGCTCAGGGTGTAGAGGAAGTAGCTCTGATCCTTGTTGGTATCGAGGCCGCGCAGCAGGCGCGGGCGGCCGGTGCTGTCGTCACGGCGCACATAGTGGCCGGTGGCGATGTAGGTGGCCCCCAGCTCTTCGGCGGCGAATTCCAGGAACGCCTTGAACTTGATCTCCTTGTTGCACAGGATGTCCGGGTTCGGGGTGCGACCCGCCTTGTACTCTTCCAGGAAGTGCTCGAACACGTTGTCCCAGTATTCGGCGGCGAAGTTGATGGTGTGGAGTTTCATCCCCAGCTTGTCGCAGACGGCCTTGGCATCAGCCAAATCCTGGGCGGCAGAGCAGTACTCGTCCGTGTCGTCTTCTTCCCAGTTCTTCATGAACAAGCCTTCGACCTGATAGCCCTGCTGCTGGAGCAGGTAGGCCGAGACGGAAGAATCCACGCCGCCGGACATGCCGACGATCACCTTGATTTGGCTGTTGTCTGTCATTAGTCGAAGTTACCAGTTCGTTTAAACGGGGCGTATTCTACCAGAGTTTTGCGCCCCCGGTCACATCTCCCTGCCGCCGTTCCCCTTGGAAGCCCGGCGGCGGGAAATCGTTTTTCTATTTGTCGGCGCCATGATGAAAAAATGGCGCCAAACGGTCCCGCATAGCCTGTTCACGATCTGTCACGAGAGGCCGTCAGCAAGGTAAAGAGCAGCGCAGGAACCGGAACGTATAGATATACGTGAGGATTCCGAGCAGCACATGAGCCTTGATCTCGGTCTCGCAGTAAGAGCGTGGGCAGGCTCTCAGATGAAGGCCTTGAGGGCCGACAGCGGCAGCCTGGTGCCGGCCAGATAGTCCTGGATACACTGCCACACCAGGGGGCTTCGCAGGGCGGGCTTGCACTCGGCAATCTCCTCCAGGCTGAGCCAGTGACAGGCCAGTACGTCACCGTCGGGATCCTCTGGATGGTGCTGACCGGGCGACTTTTCAAGGTCGAAGATGACGGCGGTGCGCACAAAGGTGGCCTCGCTGTCCGCCGGTTTGAAGAGGTAGACCCCGAGCCAGCCGGTGGGGGCGGCGGTGAGTCCGGTCTCCTCCTTCAGCTCGCGGCAGGCCGCCTGGATGAGATCTTCTCCCGGCTCCACGTGGCCGGCGGGCTGGTTGAAGCGGCGCTTGCCCGCAATCTCCTCTTCCACCAGCAAGAAACGCCCTTGCCAGTGCACCAGGGCGGCCACGGTGAGGCGGGTGGGCAGCGGTGGGTGATCGCTCATAAGGACTCCTTGTCTTGTTGGCTGTGCCCCGGCGGGGGCGCTCGATGCAGATCCGCTGTCGCCTTCATTCAGAGGGCTTGGTGCGAGCCGGACGGCGGGCGGTGGTGCGCCCGCCGCTGCGATTGCCGGGGCGCGGGTCTGCCCCGCGGCGCTCCCGCCCCTGAGGTGGTTCCTGATCTGTTGGCCGGGCGGTGCGGGGGGCACTGCGGCCAGTGCCCCCGGCTGCGGCGGATGCCCGTGCTTTGCCTTGCGTGGCGGCTGGTCGTGGCGCCGGTGCCAGCTCGGGGGCGGGCAGGACGCGGCTCTCTCCCGGCGCGAGCCCATCGAGGGTCCACTCCCCGATGGCGTAGCGGATGAGGCGCAAGGTGGGGTGGCCGATGTGGGCGGTCATGCGCCGCACCTGACGGTTGCGCCCCTCCACGATTGTTATCTCGAGCCAGCAGGTGGGGATCTCCCTGCGCTCGCGTATGGGCGGGTTGCGTGGCCACACCGCAGGGTCATCCATGATGCGCGCCCCGGCGGGCAGGGTCATGCCGTCGTTGAGCTCCACACCGGCGCGCAGGGCGGCCAGTTTCTCCTCGCTCGGGATGCCTTCCACCTGCACCCAGTAGGTCTTGGGGGTCTTCTCTCCCGGCTGGGTGAGGCGTGCCTGCAACTTGCCGTCGTTGGTGAGCAGCAAGAGCCCTTCGCTGTCTCGATCCAGCCGGCCCGCGGCATAGATGCCGGGCTCTTTGATGTAATCCTTGAGGGTCTCGCGGCCCCCTTCGTCGGTGAACTGGCAGAGCACCATGTAAGGCTTGTTCAGGAGCAGCAGCTTGCGATCCGCCGGGGCGGGGGCCGGTTTGCGCTCGTTGACCCTCCCTGTGTGCCGGGCCTCCCGGCGTTGGGATGGGCGCACCGTGGTGGGCCCGCTGGCCGTGCGGCCTGCGTCAGGGCGGGCGGAGAGGGAGAGATGGGGACGGGCTGATTTCATCGCATGCCTACCAAAAACAGGGGATGGCGGAGTGTACCACAGTGGGCGGCCATCAGGGGGAGGGCGGGGCTTCCCTCTCGGGTCAGGGGGAGGCGGTGTCCGGCGTCAGTGCGAGGGAGAGGCGCAGCATGTCCTTGTGCTGGATGCCGTGCTCCATCAGGGGCTCGGGATAGTGGATGAGGAAGTGGTCCTTCACGACGGCATGGACGCGAAAGCCGTGGCGCTGGTAATAGGTGAGCTGGTGGCCGAAGCTGCCGGTACCGAGTTCGACGCGGCCTATCCCCTTCCCGGCCAGGTTCTCCAGCACGAAGCGCAGCAGGCCGGAGCCGATGCCCTGCTGCTGGCGGTTGGGGGCAACGGCGATGTTGAATATCTCGGCGGTTTGCTCCCCCACCAGGCCCGCCACGCAGGCCCCCACGACCTCGTTGTCCGCCAGGGCGGCAAAGCCCCAGGCCCCGGGCAGGTAGGCGGCGATGCGCGACGCGGCGGGATCGGCCTCCAGCAGCAGGGCCAGCGGCAGGTGGGCGGGGTCCATCTCGACAAACGTCATCCTTATCTCTCTCCCTGTTTGTGACGGTGAGCGCCGCGCGAAACGATGGCGGGCTTGACCGATGTGGTGGCCTTGGCGGCGCCCTCGGGGGAGGCAATGCCCATGCTGGCCAGCACCCGGGCGGCGTTCTCCTCGCACGGCATCTCGCCCGGTTTGGCTTCAACCAGCTGGATCAGGGCCTGCAGCTGCTGCTTGCTGTGGGCAAGCCTTGCCTCCAGCGCCTCGATATCGCTCACCTTGGCCTTGAGCGCCGCCAGCAGCGGGGCGTGCTGCCAGGAGCTGATGTCGGCGGGTACCAGCTGCTTGATCTCGTCGAGGGAGAAGCCCGCCTGCTGGGCCTGGCCGATGATGGCCAGCAACTGCGCCGTTTCGGGCGGGTAGTCGCGATAGCCGTTGGCACCCCGCCGCACACGGCTGAGCAGGCCCCTGGCTTCATAGAAGCGGATGGCCGAGGCCGCTATGCCGGTCTGTCTGGCCAGTTCACCGATCTTCATCTTGCCTCTCGGGCTGCGGGTTGATGGGCCCGCCATGTCAATGACTGAGGGGGCGGGGTCTGGGGAATTCTAGGGTTAAAGTCCGCTTGAATGTCAACGGCCCTGAGCAAGGGCGGTGCGGCTGGATAGTATTTCCCCCATCGCAGCGGCATCCCGACAAAGGGGCTTGACCTTCAAGTCGGCTTCAAACTTATGGTGGGGCCCTCACTACCGAGGAGATTGCCATGAACCCCTTTACTCCCCTGACCCTGCCCAATGGCAGCCAGCTTATCAACCGCCTCGCCAAGGCCGCCATGGAAGAGAACATGGCCGACCGTGACCATGCCCCTTCGGAGGCGCTGATCCAGCTCTATCGCACCTGGGCAGAGGGGGGCGCCGGCCTTATCATCACTGGCAATGTGATGGTGGACGGGCGCGCCATGACGGGGCCTGGGGGCGTGGTGCTCGATTCCCCGGCGCTATCCCCACAGATAGGCGAGCGTTTCAGGGCCTGGGCTGAGGCGGCCAAAAGCGGCGGGGGCCAGATCTGGATGCAGATCAACCACCCCGGTCGCCAGATGCCGGCGGCGCTGGGGCAGCCCACCCTGGCCCCTTCCGCCGTGCCCATGGCGCTCGGTAGTTTCTCCAGGCAGTTCGCCCCGCCCAGGGCCATGAGCGAGCGCGATATTGCCGAGGTGAAGGCGCGCTTTATCCACACGGCGCGGCTGGCACAGGATCTGGGCTTTGACGGGGTGCAGATCCACGCCGCTCACGGCTATCTGTTGAGCCAGTTCCTCTCGCCGCTCACCAACCAGCGTCGCGATCGTTGGGGCGGCAGCCTTGAGAATCGTGCCCGCCTGCTGCTGGAGATAGTGCAGGGGATACGTGAGCAGGTGGGGGAGTGCTTCTCACTGTCGGTCAAGCTCAACTCCGCCGACTTTCAGCGTGGCGGCTTCAGCACCGAGGATGCCAGGGCTGTGGTGGAGATGCTCAACCCCCTCGGGGTGGATCTGGTGGAGCTCTCCGGCGGCAGTTACGAGGCGCCCGCCATGCACGGCCAGGCCCGGGATGGCCGTACCCTGGCGCGGGAAGCCTATTTTCTGACGTTTGCAGAGGAGATAGTGGCTGCCGCCCGCATGCCCGTGATGGTGACCGGGGGGATCCGCCGTTATCCGGTGGTCGAACAGGTGCTCGGCAGCGGAGTGGCGGTCGTCGGTATGGCCACCGCGCTGGCCATAGCCCCGGATCTGCCCGCCAGATGGCACCGGGAGCAGGCGGCCAGCGCCGAGCTGCGCCCCATCCCCTGGCGCAACAAGGTGCTGGCCTCGGTGGGCTACATGGCGATGGTGAAATACCAGCTGCGGCGCCTCGGGCGTGGCCAGCCGAGCCGCCCCAAGGTCGCACCCGCCCTGGCGCTGGCCTGCCAGCAGTGGCAGACCCTGCGTGGCAATGCCCGCTATCGGCGCTGGATCAAGGGGCAGGGGGTGTGAAGGAGGATATCGCCCTGCTGGTCCCCGGGATCGGCGCCGGGCGGTTGAGCAGGAAGACCACCTCGCCCCGGTAGTGGGGGGAGGCGGCCAGTGTTGTCTGCCAGGCGGGATCCCACTCCCCATCCTGCACCAGCCCTACCTTGAACGGGATGGTCAGGTGCGCCATGGCGGGCAGATAGGCCTGATAGCCCGGCACCGTGCGCGTGCCCTGATAGGTCTGGATCACCAGCTCGTCCACGGGCAGGCGATTGAGCTCTGCCACATCCCCCGTTTTCGCCCAGTCGAGCAGCCCCGTCACGCTGAGCTTGCACCCGGGAGGCAGGGCGCGCCGCAGTTGTTGCAGGGCGTTGCCATAGCGATCGAGCTGGCGGGTCGCCGCATCGAAGTCGATCTGGATGCCCGCCACCCTGGCCCCGGCCGCGCGCCACCCCTCGTAGAGGCGCACCAGCACCTGCTCGTGGGCGGGGGAGAGGGGGAGGGCGTTGACACGCACCACCAGCCAGACCTGCCCGGCCTTGAGGGGGGAGGGAACCCGCCCCAGCTTGACGAAGCGGGGACCGCCGGGCCTGTCTAGGATCTCCCCCTGATGCAGATAGAGGGTGCTGGCCTGTTCCAGTACCGGCTGGTGGCGGGTGGCGGACCAGAGCCAGAACCCGTGATAGGCGCTGGCATCGACACTGGCCTCAAGGGGGGTGGCCAGGGCCGTCAGCAGCAGCGCCAGCAGGGCGCGTTCAGGGGGTCTGCTCATGGCTCACCAGTAGTATTTGAGGGATCTGGCCCACACCGAGTTGCCATAGCGCTGCTTGAGGGTGTTGAACCAGGCCTGCCGGGTGCGTTTGGGGATCTCCTGGCTGTCGCAACTGTTGTAGCCGGAGGGGGCATAGCACTGGATGGCGCGATAGAGGGCATAGCTCTTGTCTTCGGGCTCCGCCTTGGGGTTGGCCATCACGGCCTGATAGAGGGCGAGGCGACTCGGGAACGTGGGGCGCTCGTCTTGCGCCAGCCCCCAGATCATCTCGCGATCCTGCCACAGGTCGATATGGGGATCCCGGCTGCGCAGATACTCCCCGAAGCAGTTGAGGGCATGACCATCGTCGGGGCGCTGCACCAGGGTGCCAAGGGTCTGGGTCAGATCCCGGCAGTGGTAGCCCTGGGGCGTCCCCTCTCCGCGCCACTGGAACGCCGAGAGGCGCACATCCCCGTTGGGCACGGGCTCCCAGGGCGCGTCGGCGGGAGGGGTCGCCTCCTTGTAATCGGCGGGGATGAGGGCCACATCCTGCAAGAAGGTGGCCGGGTCGCTGGCGATGAGATCCCGCACCAGCAGGGTATGGAGCGCAATCTGCCGCTCCGCCGCGCTCGGGCCCTGACTGGCTTGCTGGCGCAACAGAGCGGGTTCGGCCTCCTGCTTGAGCACGGCCGCGCGGATGCGCAGCTGGGTGATGGGGCTGCCCGGCTGGAAGATGGCGGCCGTGTTGCCGGTGCGCACCCAGTGATCCGCCAGCACGTTCTCCACGAACGCCTGCTGGGCCTGACCCAGGGGGGAGGCCACCAGCGCCATCAGGGCCTGCTCGGCCTTGTCGAAGGCCTTCATGCCCTGCCAGGCCCAGATGCGCAGCATCTGGTGGCTGAATGCCAGGGTGGCGTCCTCCTGCCCGGGGGAGGGCAGGGCCAGCACCTGCTCGAACTGCTTGTCCAAAAAGAGGGCGTAGGCCTTGAGATAGGCCGCCTGCGCCTGGTGACCGGTTTTTTGCAGGTGCGCGATGGCGTCGTCCAGCTGGGCATCTTGCCAGTCCCGCGGCCGCTCATAGGTCGGTCTGAGACCCCGCAGGGCATTGACGAACAGCAGCGCCGGCTGGGCCGAGTCCTGATAGGCCGCCTGATGGCGATAGGCATCGCCACTGAGCAGGGTGAGATCGATCTCGTTGACCAGGGCCTCCAGCGCCGGCAAGGGCTGGCGGGTTGCCATGGCCTCGTCATAGGCATCCCGCAGGGCGCCGAGATCACCGGACATCCACTGGATGCGTCTGAACAGTCCTCTGGTAGAGCTGGCGTAGCGCCCTTGCGGGTAGGCCGCCAGATAGGCCTGACCCTGGGCCATGGCGCGGCGAAGGGCCTCCTTGTCGCTCCTGGTCACGTCCTGATCGCCGTATTCGTCCTTCGCCTCCTTCATCGCGAGGTTGATCTCCGTGCGCATCACCATGTAGGTCGCGCTCTCGGCCACCCAGGGGGCCTTGGCCTGCTGCAAGGCGGCAAAGCCTGCGCGGGCCTCCTCGAAGCGGCTCTCGTAGAAGTGTCGGGCGGCCTGCAGATACCCCTGCCACTCAAGGGCAGCACTGCTCATTTCGGTCGCAGGGGCCGGGCTCTCCTGCTGCCCCAGGATCAGCAGACGGCTTCGCAGCAGCGACGTGCGCTCCGGGGCGGGCACCTCGCTCTGCTCGAGGGCGTCCAGAAACGCGCTGACCGAGGAGAGGGAGTTGGAGATGGCGTGGCCGTAGAGAGAGTCGTGGCCCGCGTAGTGCTCGAGCAGCGGGGGGAGGGACGGGTCGTAGGCGGCCAGCCGGCTGCCGAGCTGCTCGCGCAGCGCCGGGTCCTCCACCTCCTCCGGCTGGGGGAGGCGGGTGAGGTAGAACAGCGGCTGGCTGCGCTCGTTCAGCGGATCCGCCGGCAGGGTGAAGGGGAGGGGGTGATGCTGGGCATCCCCCAGCAGCATCAGCAGGTTGCCCCGGGTGTCGTTCTCGTTGAGATAGAGCGGATAGGTGGGGAGAGGGCAGTCGGTGAGCCAGAAGCCGCACCCGTCACCGTCACCGGAGGCGAGAGCGGGCAGTGCAACCAGCGTCATCGCCAGCACCGAGCAGTGGGTCAGAGATGTCATGGGATCGCTATCCGTTTGTGGGCCCGCGCCGTGCATGACGCCCGGGCCGGAAAAGGGGGTTCGCAGTGGCGGGCAATAGTACGAAACAGGGTCACAAACGACAACCCATTATGACCTGGTCGGCGCTCTCCCTGTCAGGACGCCTGCGCCATCTCCCTGTCCCGAGCGCGTGCTCTTTGCTGCTTCGCGGGTGTCAGCATCTGCCATCGCCATACAAAAAGGGCGAATGTGGATGCTTATATCGGGGGCTCTTCGGTGCGAAAGAGCGCCTTGCCGCAGGCGAGGCAGGTGTGGCGAAAGCGATGATCAGGCCAGCCGGTCTGGGGGTGGCCCAGCACCTTGTCGGAGCCGCAGGCGCAGCAGCGCGCCCCCAGTTCATCGTCGATGGCGCATTCGGGATGCTGGTGCAGGTAGTCGGCGCGGGTGGGCAGGCGCAGCCAGTCGGGCTGGGCATGGCGCTGGTTCCAGAAATAGCACCCATAGAAGGTGCCTGCGGCGACGGGCAGGGCAAACCACCAGAAGAGATCCATGTCATGACTCCGACGAGAGGGGATGAGGGCGGCAACAACCCGCTCAGCAGGCGTGGTGCGGCTTCATTTTATCGGGGCGGGAGTGGGGCGGGATATGCCCGGATGGGTAACAAGCGAACCTGCTGGTGGTCGGGTTGGCAAGCCGCAGGGCCGGGGTTGGGGATTATCTATCCATTAAAGAGATGGGTTGTGTCATAACCCATCGCATTTTTGGATGGACAAGGGGGACTTTCCGGTCGCAAAACCTGGAGATTGGGGAGTTTTTGTGAAAAAAAATGTGCATACATTCGTCATGCCGATCTCAAGGGCGTCATTGAGCGAGTGATAAATATCAAAATATTGATATAAATGGAAAAAATGGTGTTTTTATCAGGCGTTTTCAGGGTGAGCGATGGGGTTTCATAAGGAGCTTCAACCCATTTTCTAGATTGGTTTTTGCATAATCAATCGTTTATTTTGTTGGACAATTGGGGAAAACCTGGTGTCCAATCGGGTGAGCAGGTTGGCCAAACAGTGCCGTCAGCCAGTGTGTAACCCGAGATGTAAGGAGACATCCTGATGGAAAAACTTGACCAAAAAATCGACACCATGCGCCAGGAATTCGAGTCCCAGGGGCAAAAACAGGCCCAGGACAGATGGCAGGCCAGGGTCGATGAACTGCAACGGGAGCGCAGCGAAGCGCCCCAGCCGGAAGCGGCAGAACACTAGCCCCTGGCGGCCTTGTGGCCACCAAGTGAGCGCATAATGAAAAACCACCGCCCTGTTTGGGGCGGTGGTTTTTTTTGCGCAGTGGCTAGAGGCGATAGAGGTTCTGGGCCGCATCGAACAGCTCCGCGCGCTCGCCGGTGCCGCCGTTGAAGACGGTGTGGAAGAAGCGCAGCACCTTCTCGTTGGCGAGGGCATCCCCTTCGAAGTAGGCGTGAGAGTC
Organism: Aeromonas sp. R7-1; assembly: GCF_040908115.1. Lineage (NCBI taxonomy): Bacteria > Pseudomonadati > Pseudomonadota > Gammaproteobacteria > Aeromonadales > Aeromonadaceae > Aeromonas > Aeromonas sp. R7-1. Next base: position 127,716 of record NZ_JBFODD010000037.1, read on the forward strand.
CCCCACATGGGGCTGATTGGTCACGTCCACGTAGGTGGCCGTTCTGGCGTCCAGCCGCCGGGTGTAGTGGCCGAGCCTCGCCTTTTGCTGCTCCCCCATCTTCATGCGCGATGCCATCAGGGCACCATCGCGCTCATTGATGGTGATGTAGAGGCGGTTGCGACACTGGATGCGATCGACCCACTGGGCGTGGAGCTCGTTGTTGGTGTCGGCGGCGGCCATGATGATGTTGTCGAACAGCAGCTGGTTGGCGTGGTAGGTGGTGCTGCCCAGCAGGTGCTTGAACAGGTAGTTGCCCATGCTGTGCAGCAGCAGGTTGATGGTGAAGGGGCAGCGCTTGTTCACCTCCTTGGCGAAGTAGCGATCCCAGGCCTCGCCGTTGTCGGCGAACTTCTTCTGGGCCTTCTCTTCCAGTTGCGTCACATACTGGCCGTTGAACTCGTCGAGCAGCCCCTTCATCTTCTCCAGCACCCGGTCAAGGGCCCCGGCCGAGGCCAGGGCATCGCGCTTGTCGCTCTTGTAGCTCAGCACGCCCCGGGCGCCGCCGCCATTGGCGGGCCAGCTGAAGCAGAGCACCTCGACGCCGTAACGGGCCTCGAGCCCCGCGGCTCGCTCCAGCACATCGTCAAGATCGTTGTTGAAGCCGTGTACGAACAGCAGCAGGTGTTTGCCAGTCTTGAGCTTCTGCTTGGCCGTGCTGCCGGTCCCGGTGCAGCGCTCCAGCAGCTTGCGCGCCACATAGGCGCTGGCCGGGTGGGGGAGGTCGGGGTCAAGGCCGACGCTGGCGGCCATCTCGGCGGTGATCTGATCCGGCAGCAGGTCCAGCTGCCACTGCTTGCCCTGACGCCGGGCCTCGGCGAGGCGCAGTTCGTTGGGGCCCTCTGCGGGTTTTTCGCCAAAGATCTCGCTGGGGGTCTTGCCCTGCTCGTTGACCATCCGGTTGGTGACGATAAACATGGTGTTCTCCTTGTTGTCGTGCTCTCTTCATGACCGGCCACGCCCCGGGCGCCCCGATCACTGGCAAAGAGCCTAGTCCGGATCCGGCAGCCTGTCCCCCGGCGCGCCTTGCCTCGCCAAAGGGGTTACGACGATGTAAAGGCGAACGGGATTTGGGGGAGTGGCGCCTTCGGGGCGGCGAGGGCAGGGAGAGGCTGTCATCAAGAGAGGAAGAGGCCCGGATGGACGGGGCCTGCGCCTCGTCAGGACCAGAGGGCGGCGAGGGAGGAGGGGATCCTCAGGCGCACTGTGATCCACTCCCCGACTATGGTCTGACATGCACGCCCGCTATTTGATTATGCAAATGGATGGGCTTAAGATGGCCGCGCGCAACGATCAGATTGATAACAAACGGAAGTTAGGAGATGCCGATGGAAAGCAAAGTAGTTATCCCGACCCAGGGCCAGAAAATCACAGTCGATGCCAGCGGCAAGCTGCAGGTTCCCCACAACCCCATCATTCCGTTTATCGAAGGGGATGGTATCGGTGTGGACGTGACCCCGGCCATGTTGAATGTGGTGAATGCTGCGGTTGAGAAAGCCTACAAAGGCGAGCGCAAGATCGCCTGGATGGAGATCTATACCGGCGAGAAATCGACTCATGTCTATGGCGAAGGTGCCTGGCTGCCGGCCGAAACCCTGGATTTCATTCGTGAATACTGCGTGGCCATCAAGGGCCCGCTGACCACCCCGGTCGGCGGCGGTATTCGCTCCCTCAACGTGGCCCTGCGCCAGGAGCTGGATCTCTACGTCTGCCTGCGCCCGGTCCGTTACTACGAAGGGACCCCGAGCCCGGTCAAGCACCCCGAGCTGACCGACATGGTGATCTTCCGCGAGAACGCCGAAGACATCTACGCCGGCATCGAGTGGAAGGCGGACAGCGATGAAGCCAAGAAGGTGATCGCTTTCCTGCAAAACGAGATGGGCGTGAAGAAAATTCGCTTCCCCGAGTCCTGCGGCATCGGCATCAAGCCCATGTCCAAGGCCGGTACCGAGCGTCTGGTCCGTGCCGCCATCGAGTACGCCATCGACAACGATCGCGACTCCGTGACCCTGGTGCACAAGGGCAACATCATGAAGTTCACCGAGGGTGCCTTCAAGGATTGGGGTTATGCCCTGGCCCAGAAAGAGTACGATGCCCAGCTCATCGACGGCGGCCCCTGGTGCTCCTTCAAGAACCCGAAAACCGGCAAGACCATCGTGGTCAAGGACGTCATCGCCGATGCCTTCCTGCAACAGATCCTGCTGCGTCCGGCCGAGTATGACGTCATTGCCTGTATGAACCTCAACGGCGACTACATCTCCGACGCGCTGGCGGCCCAGGTCGGCGGCATCGGCATCGCGCCGGGTGCCAACATCGGCGATGGCGTTGCCCTGTTCGAAGCCACCCACGGCACCGCGCCGAAATACGCTGGTCAGGACAAGGTCAACCCGGGCTCCCTCATCCTCTCTGCCGAGATGATGCTGCGCCACCTGGGCTGGACCGAGGCGGCCGACCTCATCGTCAAGGGGATGGAAGCGGCCATCGCCAACAAGACCGTCACCTATGACTTCGAGCGTCTGATGGAAGGGGCCACCCTGCGTTCCTGCTCCCAGTTCGCCCAGGACATGATCGACCAGATGTGATCCGGGTCGTTGAAATGCAAAACCGGCGCCATGAGCGCCGGTTTTTTTATGGAAGAGAGCAGGTCGTCAGGTGGTTTTTTCCACGTGCTGCTCGTAGATCTGCTGCCATTTGCTGGTCTCGGCCTCATCTCCACGGGCCTGCCAGAATTCGCAGATGGAGCTGGCGAGCTCGGATGCCATGGCGTGGTCTCCGTCACGGCGGCTCATCAGATATTGTCCCAACCAGCTTTGATATTGTTTCATCGCCCGATCTCCTTATCTAAGGTGCCCAGAGGGGAGTGCTCCTGGCGTCAAGGTCGCGCAGGAGCGATTCGAACTGGGTACATGTTGTGCTGCGCCCGGCAGGTGTTGGTCGCCGGATCCGGTGGTTATCTCACCGGAAAAAGGGGACAACGGGGCGCAGATGTCAAAAAACGGTCTCTATCGTATCACAAAATAACCAGTCGGTGGGGCTGGATGACAAATCAGGCTGTCCAGCAGTCTGGCCGTCTGTGTCATGGTGGCGAGGGCTAAGGTGCCATCTTGCTGATCTCGCAGCAGAAAAACCCGCCAGGTCGGCGGGTCACGGGGACGAAAAAAAGATCAGATCCGGGCGCAGGCCAGGTATTTTTCCATCTCCTCGGCGGGCACCATGCCGCCGCCGGTGGCCCACACCAGGTGGGTGGCCCCGGCCATCTTGGCTGCATCCAGTCCTTGCCCACTCTGCCACTCAAGGTTGGCGGCCACTCGCCAGGGGCCAGCCATGCCCGCCAGTGCCGAGGGCTCGAGCCGGATCTCTTCATCCCGGGCCAGGAGCCCCAGCAGGTCGTACATCTCCTGATCCCTAAGGGTGTAGAAGCCCGCAAGCAGCCGCTCCATGGCGCGGCCGACAAAACCGGAGGCGCGTCCCACCGCGAGGCCGTCGGCGGCGGTGAGGTTGTCGATGCCAAGGTCTTGCACCGCAATGGCATCGTGCAACCCGGTGTGGACCCCGAGCAGCATGCAGGGGGAGTGGGTGGGCTCGGCGAAGAAGCAGTGCACGTTGTCCCCGAACGCCAGCTTGAGACCAAAGGCCACCCCGCCCGGGCCACCGCCGACGCCGCAAGGCAGGTAGACGAAGAGCGGATGGTCAGCGTCCACCCTGATGCCCATCTCGTCGAACTGCTTTTTCACCCGCTCGCCCGCCACCGCATAGCCGAGGAACAGGGTGCGGGAGTGCTCGTCGTCGATGAAGAAACAGTTGGGGTCGCGCTCGGCCTCCTTGCGTCCCTGCTCCACCGCCACCCCGTAATCCTCGGCGTATTCCACCACGATGGCGCCATGTTCGCGCAACTTTTTCTTTTTCCACTCCCGCGCATCGGCGGACATGTGGACGGTGACGCGAAAGCCGAGGCGGGCGCTCATGATGCCGATGGAGAGGCCGAGGTTGCCGGTCGACCCCACCGCGATGCTGTACTGGCTGAAGAAGTGGCGGAACTCGTCCGAGAACAGCGTGCGATAGTCATCCGTCTCGCGCAGCAGCCCAGCCTGGATGGCCAGGTGTTCGGCATGGGCCAGCACCTCGTGGATGCCGCCGCGCGCCTTGATGGAGCCGGAGATGGGCAGGTGGCTGTCTTGTTTGAGCAGCAACCTGCCGGTGAGTTTGACGCCGTAGCGCGCATTGAGGGTCCCCTGCAGGGTCGGGATGGCGGCGATCCCGGACTCGATGATGCCGTGGTTGGCGCGGGTTTCGGGGAAGGCCTCGCACAGGTAGGGGGCGAAGCGGGCGAGCCGGGCGGAGGCGGTGGCCACGTCGTGCCGGGTGAGCCCCACATGGGGCAATCCTTCCGCGAGGGAGGTGGCCCCCGGATTGAACCAGGTCACAGGGGTGAGGGCGATCAGCGGCTCGAGCAGGGGAAAGCGGGTGATGAGCCCGGCAATGTCGGTGTGTGTCATGAAAGCCTCTCGGGGTGGTGACGGAATCATCCCATTGAATGGCACCAGCGTTGCCGTGACAAATGATAAAACGCGTCGCTTGGATGAGCCCAGTTGATGCAAATGGTCATCTACCCTGCTGTCTCTTCGAATACGGGTGAGTTGAGTCTTCCTGGTGAATGCAAACCTCGCCCTTCTGGTATCATCTGCCAGATAAAAGAGAGGGAGGCCCAACCATGCAACGCGATGAGCACCCGGGGGTGAGGAGCAAGCTGCTCAGCAGTCATCAGCTCGCCAGGCTCCACACCTTCGAGGCGGCGGCCCGCCACGGCTCCTTTGCGCTCGCCGCCGACGAGCTCTCCTTGAGCCCAAGCGCGGTGAGCCACCGCATCTCGGCCCTGGAAGAGGCACTCGGGTTTTTGCTGTTCCAGCGCTTTCACCGCAAGGTAGCCTTGACCACGGAGGGGCAGCGCATCTTCTGGGCGCTCACCTCCTCCCTGGAGTTCATCAATCAGGAGGTGCTGGAGATCAGGGAGCAGGCGCTGTCGGGATCTCTGACGCTGCACTCGCGCCCCTCCATCGCCCAGTGCTGGCTGGTGCCAAGGCTCGCCGATTTTTCCCGTCTGCATCCTCACATCGAGCTCAACCTGCTGACGGGCAACGAGCACATAAACCTGCACGGCTACGGCATCGATCTGACCCTCAACTTCGATGCCAGAACCCCGACGGGCCTGGCCATCCACCCCCTGATGGATGAATTCATGGTGCCGGTGTGCAGCCCTCTATACGCCAGCGACCACGGTCTGATGGGGGCGGTGGGGAATCTGCATCGGTGTCGCCTGCTCCATGACAGGCAAGCCTGGGGCCTGGACACCGACAGCGACGAGTGGCGCACCTGGGGGAGTCACTGGCATCTCTCCCTGGAGGCTTGCGCATCACACATGGGATTTGATCGGGCGGATCTGGCGATCCTTGCCGCCACCCACCACGCCGGTGTCGCAATGGGGCGCAGGCAACTGGCAAGCCAGGCGCTGGCGAGCGGAGCGCTGGTGATGCCCTTCCCGGACATGGCGGTGCGCTGCGAGCCGCGTTATTACCTGGCGACCCTCCCTCACCGCCAGTGTCCCAAGATCCAGGCATTCATCCGCTGGATACAGGATCAGGCGCAAGGGGCATCCTGAAACGGGACCTGGTTTATTGTCCGCGAAGGTCATGGCCATGAGCGCACTATTTGTACAATAAGGGCCAGCACTGCTGCTAAATGACCTGGCGCAGAGCGACGCGGGTAAGAGATAACACCGTGTGCAACGGATGAGGTGAGCCTGAGATTAACCGGGGAAAATAGGAAATAAAGTCTGTGAGAGTATTCCCAATAAGTATCAGGCAGGGAATTAACCACGGTGAATAATGTCCATATGGTGTCAGCGCTTTGCCGGATGGTATAAAAACATTATGTTGTTATCCAATGGGCATGCTATTCTCAAATCGTGTTATCCCTGTGACATACAAAAATAATTCTGTGAGGAAGTAATGAACGAGTTTCTGAAGGTTCTGCTGAACATTCGCAGCTTGCGCGCTGCCATTCGTGAACTGCCGTTTGAGCAACTGCAAGAAGCGAAAGAAAAGTTTGACCTGGTATATAACGAGCGTGCCGAGTCCGTTGAACAGGAACGCGCCGAACAGGAAGAGCGTCAGCGCAAACTGAATGAATTCACCGAAATGCTGCAACAGGCTGGTATCGATCCCCGTGAGCTGATCGGCAGCGTGGCGGCTCCGGCTGCGGCGGGCACCACCAAGAGCAAGCGTGCTCCCCGTCCTGCGAAATACAAATACCAGGAAGACGGTCAGGAGAAGACCTGGACCGGTCAGGGTCGTATGCCCAAGGCCATCGCCGAGCAAGTTGCGCTGGGCAAGGATCTGAACGATTTCCTGATCTGATCGCCGGATCCGATTCTCGATAATGCCGCCTGCAGGGCGGCATTATTATTTTCAGAGTTCAGATGATGTCGCAGTAAAACCCAATTGCGCAGGTTACTCCGGTTAATTGGAGAGCCTCGTCTGGAATAGCCATAACCATCATGTGCCCAATAAAGGTGGCGCATCATCTTCCACGCCACCTCGCCACTTATACGCACTGAGGACTCATACAGCCCGTTTTTCTTCGTCCCTTGTGAGAAACGAACATGGATACCTGCTGTGACAGAATGAAATAGCGGCGGTGGATACTCATCTGTACGCCTGAGCGGCCCGTCTCTTTTTCATGCTGATGCATGACGCCCACCGCCTATTAATTTATCCCCTCTATTTATGGTCTGTTTGACACCGCTCTTCTGCGATATATCCGCACGATGCCGGACAATGTGCGGATGAGGCAGACACGGATTGGTGGCAAACAAATAAACCGAATGCTAGATGACGGGTTGTCCGAGCTCAGACTGAACGGCGTGTGTGTATTTTCTCCGGGTGCGGCGACGGGCCTGGACCGCCTCTGCCAGCATGGCAAGCAGGTGTTTACTCTCTTCCCAGCAGAGGCAGGCATCGGTCACTGACAGACCGTATTGCAGCTCACCCAGAGGTGCCGGTTTCTGGTTTCCTCCCAGCAAGAAGCTCTCGACCATGACGGCGGCGATGGCTTGGCTCCCTTCGCTCAGCTGGCGACAGAGCTCTTTGGCGACCTTCAGCTGGTTCGTGTGCAGCTTCTGGCTGTTGCCATGGCTGCAATCCACCATCAGGCGAGGGGGGAGTCCCTGGCGGGTGAGGCGGTCTGCTGCCTCCGCCACATCGCTCTGGTGGTAGTTTGGCAGGGTACCGCCACGCAGAATGATATGGCCGTCGGGATTGCCTTCGCTCTTGATCACCACCATGCCGCCCTGGCTGCCGGGGGCGGTGAAGAGGTGGGAGGCGGTACTGGCCTGGATGGCATCGATGGCGACCCGGATATTGCCGTCCGTGCCGTTCTTGAATCCCACGGGGCAGGGCAGTGCGGAGGCCAATTGCCGGTGGACCTGAGACTCCGTGGTGCGTGCCCCGATGGCGCCCCAGCTGACGAGATCGGCGAGATAGAGAAAGCTGGTGGTGTCGAGGAATTCGGTGGCGGTGGCGAGCCCCAGCCCATTGATGTCGAGCAGCACCTGGCGTGCCAGATGCAATCCCCGATTGATGTCGTTGCTGCCGTCCAGGTGCGGATCGAAGACCAGCCCCTTCCAGCCCACCGTGGTGCGCGGCTTTTCAAAATAGGCGCGCATGACTATCTGAAGGCTGTCTTCATAGGCGGTGGCGAGTCGTGCCAGCCGTCCGGCATAGTCCAGGGCCGCGACGGGATCATGGATGGAGCAGGGGCCAATCACGACCAGCAGGCGATCGTCTTCACCTGCCAGGATCCGGCGTGCCTGATGGCGCTGGTTGTCGATGTGCCGGGCCATGTCGACCGGACAGGGGTGCTGCGCCAGCAGCTCGGCAGGGGTGGGGAGCGCCTCTATGGCGAAGGCGCGCATGACCGAATTCAAAACTGCCATCTGGAGTTACCTTGCTGTGCATGTGTGCGATGGGGAACCCGTATGCGCCATCCCGTTGGGAGCAGACAGGTTCACGGCTCATCGCAGTTGTTGAGAATGATTGTCATTATCTTGGTGTTTGTCTCAAATGCAAGCGCAATGAAATCGCCAGGCGAAGATGGGGGGAGAGGGAACGATGGCGGGGGAACCGCAGCAAAAGCAGGCCGCTTCCCCGAGGGAAGAAGCCCGCCAGTCACAAGATAAAGAGGGGATCAGCTGTCCATCACGGCGTGCCTGTCCTGGTGGTAGGCGTCTTCATCCTTGCCGCTGCGCCAGTAGGGGACTGCGTAGACCCGCTGGCGCTCGGCATCCAGGGCACGTCTGACGTGGCGGCGCAGCGGCACGACCAGGCTCTCTTCCCCGCCAAACCAGAAATAGCTCCCCTCTGCGACCATGGACTGGGCGGTGAAATGCGCCACCAGGGTCGCGGCCTGTTCCGGATTGCCCACGAACCAGCGCAGGTCGACGCCGGCCGGCAGCGACAGATCCTGCACGTCGTCCTGATGGGGGACCAGCAGGGCGATATGGCCGCGGGCATGGGACGGCATCACCTCCACCATGGCGCTGATGGCGGGCAGGGCGGTGAGATCCCCCGCCATGTAATAGTGCTCGGCCATTTGCAGCATGGGGTCGGGACCGCCCGGACCCGAGATGGCGAGCCTGTCACCCGGTTTGGCGTGCAGGGCGAAACGACTGGCGGGGCCGGCCTCGCCGTGCAGGGCGAAGTCGATGTCGAGCTCCAGCGCCTCCCGGCGAAACGCGCGTATGGTGAAGGTGCGAATGACGGGTTTCTGGGCGGGATCGAGCCAGCGAGGCCCCTTGTCGGTGGGGGTGGGCAACACTATCTCGCGCTGACCCGGTCGGGGCAGCATGATCTTGACATGAGCACCGCCACAGCTGAAGGGGTAGTCCACAAGCTCGGGGCTGGTCAGGCAGATTCGGCGCAGGTGCGGGCTCACATCCTGAACATGCTTGACGGTGAGCAGGCGGGGGCGATTGGCCGGGGCGGGTTGAGACATGGGCATACTCCTGGCTGATGATGGCGCCCATTCTTGATGAAATGAAAACTATTATCAATTGGTTTGTGGGAAGAATGGGTCGCGATTGACCTCCTCGGGATGTCCATCGCGATCCCACACTCTCTGCCTGGGTCAGGTTCGATCGCTTCCCCCCAGCGCCCGATAGATGCCTGCCATGTTGTTGAGCTGGGCCTGCTGCTGTGCCAGCAGGGCGAGCTCGGCATCCCACAGGCGGTTCTGCTCATCCAGCCAGGGTTGCACCCCGGTGGCACCGGCCAGAAAACGAGCGCTAGCGAGCCTCTCGGCCTCCCGGGCATAGGCCCTCTGCTGCTCCAGATAGCGCAGCCGCTGTTCCCCTTGCTGACGGGCGGCCAGGCCATCCTCCACTTCCAGCAGCGCGGTATAGAGCTGCTTGCGAAATTCGGTTTCGGCAATCTGGTAGTCGATGTCGGCGCTGGCGATGGAGAGCCGGGTCTTGTTGTACTCGAGGAAAGGGAGCGCCAGCGTGGCGCCCAGGGTGCCGACTGGATTTTGCAGCACCTGGGTCAGGGTATCCGAGGTGGTGCTGGCACCGCCGGTCAGGCTCAGGGTGGGATAAAAGCCGGTGCGGATCTCGTCTCCCCTCGCAAGGGTCTTGCGCAGCCTGAGTTCGGCGGCGCGCACATCGGGCCGCCGGGCCAGCACATCGGCGGGAATGCCGGCCGCCAGGGACGGGATCGGGCCCATGATCAGGGCGTCGGGAGCGTCAGCGAGCGGCCCGCTGCTGCGGCCCAGCAGCAGGCGAAGAGCATTGCCCGCCTGTGCCCGCTGCTGGGTGAGGGTGGCGAGCTCCGCCTGCTTGCCTGCCTTCTGCTGGCTGGCCTGTACCAGATCGAGTCGGGTCACGGCGCCCGCTTCGTATTTGGCGCGGGTCAGGCGTTCAATGCGCTCCAGATTGGCCAGTTGCTGGGTGCCCAGGGTAATGGCCGAGCCGAGGTAGGCCAGTTGCCAGTATTGCTCCAGGGTCTTGCCGATGAGCAGCAACCGGGTGGCGGCCAGATCCTGTTCGCTGGCCTGTGCTTCCCAGCTCGCCTGATCCCTTGCCGCGGCCAGTCTGCCCCAGAGATCCACCTCGTAGCTGAGGTTGAGGGAGGGGCCCAGGTTGCTGCTGGCGCTGCCATCTTTCATGTTCTTGGTGCCGCTGGCCCCGAGATTGGCGCTGACCGAGGGGGTGAGGTTGGTGTCAGCCAGATCGGCGCCGAGCAGGGCGTTCTTGAGCTTGAGCCCGGCCACCCGCATGTCCGGGTTGGCGGCCAGCACCGCCTCGACCAGGCGATCGAGCGCGGGATCCTGGAATCCCTGCCACCAGGGGCCTGCCTGCTGCACGGTGAGACCCTGGCTCTCCTGCTGCCATGCTGGCGCCACGTCGAGATCGGGTCTGTGATAGGTGCTCTGCTGACTGCAGGCACCGAGACTGGCGGTGAGCATCAGGCTTAGCCCGAGCCTTGATAGGTTGTGCATCGTCATTCCCTCGCCAGTGCCTCCACCGGATCGAGCCTGGCCGCATTGCGGGCGGGCAGGTAACCAAACAGGATCCCGATGAGGGAGGAGCACCCGAAGGCCATCAGGATGGAGAAGAGCGAGAAGCGCATCTGGAAGCTTTCCACGAGCAGGGAGAAGAGAGCGCCGATGAGCAGGGCGAGGCCGATACCGAGCAGCCCCCCCAGCAGGCTGACCATCACCGCCTCGATGAGGAACTGTTGCAGTATGTCGGACTGGCGGGCGCCGACGGCGATGCGGATCCCTATCTCCCGGGTGCGCTCCACCACCGAGACCAGCATGATGTTCATCACCCCGACGCCGCCGACGATGAGGGAGATCACCGCGATGGCGGAGACCAGCAGTGTCAGGGTGGCGGTGGTCTTCTCCACCGATTTGACGATGCTGTCGCTGCTGAAGGTGAAGAAGTCCTTCACGCCGTGGCGCTGGGTGAGCAGGGCGACTGCCGCCTGCTCGGCCAGGGCGGGCTGGACGCCGTCTTTGACCCGGATGGTGATCTGGGTGAAGTGCTGCTGGGAGAGGAGACGGCTCATGACGGCGCTGTAGGGGAGCCAGACATTGACCGACTGGCTGCTGCGGCCAAAGCCGGTCTCCTGGGTGACCACCCCCACGATGCGCACCGGCAGGGTGCCGACCAGCACCACCTGGCCGACCGGGTCCACCTTGCCGAGCAGGCTCTCTATGGTCTTGCCATCCACCACGGCGACTGCCGTCCGGTTGCGAATGTCCCGCTCATCAAGCAGGCGCCCCTGGGTGAGCGTCATCCCCTTGACCCGGAAAAAGTCGTTGCCGACCCCGATCACGCTGCCGCTGCTGGTCTTGTTGCGATAGCGAAGCTGGCCCGACGTCGCTATCTGGGGGCTGGCCCCCTCCAGATAGGGCTGGCCGAGCAGCGCGTCGAGATCCCGCTCGTTCAGGGTCTGGATGCTGGCGGCCTTCTCGTCTCCCCAGTCCTTGCCGGGGAAGATGTCGATGGTGTTGGTGCCCATGGCGTTGATGTCGTCGATCACCTTGGCGCGCGCCCCCTGACCGAGCGCCACCACGCTGACCACGGCGGCGATGCCGATGATGATGCCGAGCATGGTGAGGAAGGTGCGCATGCGATGGGCCAGCATGGCGTGCAGGGCCATGCGCCCCGCCTCCCGGTAGCGATCCCAGCCCCGGCTTGCGGTGCGGACGGCGGCGCCTGTTCCCTGTACATCTTGCCCGACAGGGGGAGGGGCCAGCTGGCTGCCGTCACCTGGCTGCGGGTGGGCCGGCGCCCCGGATGGGGAGGCTGCGTTGTCATCGGTCGCCCGATGGCCGCTGTCCTCCACTACCCGCCCGTCACGCAGGGTGATGATGCGATCCGCATGGCTTGCCACCGCCATGTCGTGGGTCACCAGAATGATGGTGTGGCCCTGGGCGTGCAGCTCCTTGAGGATGGCCATCACCTCCTTGCCGCTCTGGCTGTCGAGAGCGCCGGTGGGTTCGTCCGCCAGGATCACCTCGCCGCCGTTGGCGAGCGCCCGGGCAATACTGACCCGCTGCTGCTGACCGCCGGAGAGCTGGCCGGGTCTGTGGTGGCTGCGATCCTGCAGTCCCAGGCGGGTCAGCAAGGTGCGGGCACGGGCCTGGCGATCAAGGCGGGCGGTGCCGGCATAGATGGCGGGGATCTCCACGTTGGCGGCCGCATCCAGATGGGGCAGCAGGTGATAGCGCTGGAAGATGAAGCCGAAGTGGTGGCAGCGCAGCCGTGCCAGGGAGAGGGCATCCAGGGTCGCGGTATCCTGGCCGCGAAACAGATACTGGCCGCCGCTCGGGCGATCGAGGCAGCCCAGCAGGTTCATCAGGGTCGATTTGCCGGAGCCGGAGGCGCCGACGATGGCCACCATCTCCCCGGCATCGATGGCGAGATCCAGCGGGTGCAGCACGGTCACTTCGTGCTCTCCGCTCTGGTAGCGCCGCTCGATGCCCTTGAGACGGATCAGGGGCTCGCTCACGGCTCCATCTCCCCTTCATCGTGCAGGGCCGGCTTGCCCTGCTCCAGGATCACCTTATCCTGCTCGGTCAGGCCGCTCACCACCTCAATCTTGATGTCATCCTTCATGCCGGTCTTGATGCGGCGGGTCTCTCTCTGGTCCCCCGCCTTGAGCAGGCTGACCTCGTACTCGTTGTCGCCGATCTTCTTGCCGAGGGCGGTCTGGGGAATCGTCAGTACCTGCTTGCGCTCGCCGAGCACGATGGTGACCTGGGTCGTCATGGCGACCCTCAACTGATGGCCGGGGTTGGGCACATCGAACAGGGCATAGTAGTAGATGGCCGCATTGCTGGTGGCCGTGGTGCTGGCCGTCTGCTCATTGATGTTGGTGGGGGCCAGCTCGACCGTGCGCAGGGTACCGTGGTAGCGAGTATCCGGATCCCCTATCAGGGTGAAATAGACCGGCATGCCCGCCTTGACACGGGTGACGTCCGCTTCGGAGATCTGGGCCTTGACCGTCATGGTGTCGAGATTGGCGAGCTTGAGCAGGGTCGGTACCGTCTGGCTGGCGGCCAGGGTCTGCCCCTGCCGGGTGACGATGGAGACGACGGTACCATCCATGGGGGCCTGAATGCGGTTGTAGCCGAGCTCCGTCTTGGCGCGCTCCACCTTGATGATGGCGTTGTCGATATCGGCCTGGGCGCTTTGCAGCTCGGCCCGGGTGACGGCAAGCTGGGCTTCGGCGCTCTCCAGATCCGCACGAGAGCTCGCTTCCTGCCGAAACATCTGCTGCTGGCGGCGCCAGGCAAGCTCGTTCTGTTTGAGCTGTGCCTGCTTGATCTTGAGCTGGGCGCGGCGGCTGGCCAGCTCAGCTTCGGCGGTCTTGAGGTTGTTCTGGGCGATCAGGGGATCGATCTCCGCCAGCAGCTCTCCTTGTTTGACCTGTTGACCCGCTTCCACCGCGAGATAGGTGACCTGACCCGAGACCTGGGCCCCCACATCCACCTGCTCGATGGCCTGCAGTACGCCACTTGCGAGCACCGTCTGCTCCACATCCTGTCGGGTAACCGTTGCGGTCAGTACCGGGTCCGGTGTGTTGCCTGGCCAGGCCAGCCAGGTGACGAGAGGGATCAGCACAAGGGCGAGCAGGGCGAGCTTGCCGGGTTTTCGAAGAGCTTTCATTTATCACCTGAACGAAACGAGCGAAGGCGTGCAAGGGCCATATCGTGCAGCAAATGGCCCTCAAAAAGAAGCGAGCAATGTGTAAGAAATCGTGTGGTTCTGGCGGTGACGCAGTGGAGGAGGTCAAGCTGGGGGAGGGTGACGGCGGGGCGTCAGAAACAAGAAGACCCGCTCAGGGAGCGGGTCTTGTGGTGTCAACCGACGGCTTTGAGCAAGGCGGCGTGAGGCTCGTGGCAGATCTGGATATCGAGGGGCAGTTTGTAGAGGAGCAGACGGGCCAGCGAGCCCTCCATCCAGTGATGACGGCTGCCGACCAGCAAGAGGTCGGCGGGGTGAGCGGTCAGCCAGCGCTGGAGATCCGGCACCACGTCATCCACCACCAGGCACTGGTAATCCACCGGATGAGACAGCTGGGTGATGAGTTCACTGATGATCGCCTTGGCATCCAGGGTGCCCTGGGGGCTGCGCTCCTCTTGTGACAGGGACAGACTATTGCGACGGGTCTTGCTGCTGTGGGTCAGGTGCAACAAGGTTAGGTTGGCGCCCAGCCCTTGTGCCAGACGGCTCGCCTTGGCCAGTGTCTCCTGCTCGTAATCCTTGCCTTCCAGCAACAGCACAATATTGGTCGGGCTCATAAGCAGTTCTCCTTGGCAGGTGCGGGTCAGACGGCGGAAGCGCGCTCCCATCCTCCCTTCCCGCGAAATGTCAGCTCAAACGAACCCGGTGTGTTTGCATCAAGCGTCACCTTCTGTCGATGGCAACTGAAGGTACCGAGTCCGTTTACATCATCATAACAGACTGAGTTGAATGGAAAATGAAGGAGTGGGTCCGTTCGAAATGTGAATGAGTGCAACGAAGATGAGTGGCGTCCTGACCATGGCGATGGAAGCCCGACTGGGTGATGACCAGGCTGGCAGGTTCAGACTGAGCATCAAGACACGTGCCGCGGATTAGCCAAGGCAGCCCCTCGTTCTTGCTTGCGGCTCACGGCATGGGTCAACCAGGCCGGCGCCGTCGGCAAGAGGCTTCAACTGGCCAGCGCGATGATGGCACGGTCAATCTGAAAGGGCCGACATGGACGGGAGGGCATCCCTCCCGCCCCGTGGTCAGCTTGCGAGCAACTCACGGGCGTTGGCCAGGGTGTTGTCGGTGATCTGATCGCCCCCCAGCAGGCGGGCCAGTTCGTTGAGCCGGGCACCCGGGGTGAGCGCCTGCATCTGGGTTTCCGTTGTCTTGCCGTCGGTGTGTTTGCTCACCACCATGTGCTGGTGACCCTTGCCTGCCACCTGGGGCAGGTGGGTGACCACCATCACCTGGGTGGATTCGCCGAGCTGGCGCAACAGGCGGCCCACCACGGCGGCGGTCGGGCCGCTGATCCCCACATCCACTTCGTCGAAGATAAGGGTCGGGGTGGAGATCTTGCGTGCACTGATCACCACGATGGCGAGGCTGATACGCGACAGCTCGCCGCCGGAAGCCACCTTGCCAAGGGGTTGGATGGGCTGACCCGGGTTGGTGGTGACCATGAACTCCACCCGATCGATGCCAAGGGGCGAGAGGCTGCTCTGGGCATCGGGTCGCACCTCGATGGCGAAGCGGCCATCTGGCATCGCCAGTTCGTGCATGCTGGCGCTTACCTTTGCGCCCAGCTCCTCGGCATAGCGCTGGCGGCTCTGGCTCAGGGCCTCGGCGGCCTGCACGAAGGCCTGGCGGGCCGAGGCCAGCTCGTCTTCCATCCCCTCGAGTCGTTCCTCGTCGGAGTTGAGGCGGGCCAGATCGGCGGCCAGCTCCTGATGGTGCAGGGCCAGCTCCGCCGGTTTGACATGGTGCTTGCGTGCCAGGTTGATGGCCTTGGAGAGGCGGCTCTCCAGCTCGTTGAAGCGCTCTGGATCCAGTTCCAGCCGGTCGAGATAGCTGCGCAGCTCGCTGTGGCTCTCCTGTACGCCGATCAGGGCTTCGTTGAGCATGCCGAGCACGTTGCCAAGCCGGCTGTCCATGCCGACCAGGGTCTCGGCCCTGTCCACGGCCGTCTGCAGCAGACCGGCGATGGTGGTCTCTTCATTGTCATAGAGCAGATCGAGGCAATACCCGCACTCCTGCATCAGCTCGGTGCCATTGGCGAGCCGCTGATGCTCCTCTTCAATCTCTTCAAACTCTCCCGGCTGAAGGGCAAATTCGTCCAGCTCCTGCACCTGGTATTCGATGAGTTGACGGCGGGCTTCCCGCTGCTGCTGCTCGGCCTTGAGCCGGTTGAGCTCGTTTTGCAACTGGCGCCACTGCTGGTAGTGGCGGCGCACATCGTCGAGGAGCAGATGATGACCGGCGTAGCCGTCCAGCAGGGCGAGCTGGTAATCGGGTTTGAGCAGCATCTGGTGAGCGTGCTGACCGTGGACGTTGACCAGCAGTTGACCCAGGTTCCTGAGCTGGGCGAGGGGGACGGGAACCCCGTTAATATAGCTGCGAGAGCGCCCCTCGGCGGACAGTACCCGCCGGACGATGCACTCACCGTCATTTTCAAGCTCGTTGGTGGCGAGCCAGGCCCGGGCGGCAGGATTACCCTCCAGCAGGAAGCGGGCACTCACCTCGGTCTTGTCGCTGCCCGGGCGCACCATGCTGGCTTCGGCGCGCTCCCCCAGGCACAGCCCCAGAGCATCGATGGCGATGGATTTGCCCGCCCCGGTCTCCCCGGTGATGCAGGTCATCCCCGGTTGCAGATCGAGCTCGAGAAACTTGACGATGGCGAAGTTGTTGACGGTCAGCTGGGTCAGCATGGTCTCATCCTGTATGGGTCAACATTACTGTGTATGCATCCAGTATATACTGGTCTTATATACAGTAAAGTGGGCAGGGAGGATTTTTGCGAAACAGGGGGAGGGCAAGGATGTCAAGGCCGCGGCATGGGTGTGACGCCGATCAGATGGCCTGCAAAATCAACCTGCGTACCTGGCATGGGCTGAGGCGATGCGAGAAGCCACCTTGAGGGGCTCTCTTGTGGTGAGTGGCTGGCTGAGACACACTCGAAACAGTCTTGGTTGAGCCTGGGCTGTGTACAGACCTCTTCGCAAGGATGCGTCAAGATGATCCATACCCCAACCCTGCTGCTGATCTCCCTGGCAATCAACCTGATGTCGGGGCTGATCATGCTGTTCATCCACTCCCTGAAGCCGGGTCGAGGCAACTTTCTGTACTGGTCCCTCTCCGCTTTTCTCTTCTCCCTCTCCATCCTGCTGCTCAGTCTGGGGGTATTGGGAGGGTATCCGGCGCTGGGCATCCGGGTCGGCGGCCTGGTCTCGCTCATGAGCATCCTGCTGTTGCTCGCCGGTTTTTGTGCGCTTTACGAGCGGGCATGGCATCCCCGTGCCGTGAGGGGAGGCGTGGCGGTGTTGCTGCTGCTCTATCTGGGACTGTCCAGCCTCGCCCCCGTGCGCATTGTGCTGGCTCTGATGGAGTCGATGTTGTACCTGTGGTGCGCCTGCCTCATCGTCTCTCTCGGCCGGCAACAGAAGCGGGTGCTCCATGTGGTGGCGCTCATTTACCTGCTGCATTTCACCATCCTGCTGAGTCAGGGGGGGCTGCTCTTGCTGGGAGCCGAAGGGCGGATGGGAGACGGAGGTTGGCTCGATCTCATTTTCTTCATGCACATGGTGCTGACCATCGGCTCGGTGTTGCTGCTGCCTCTGGTGGCCTATGTGGAGACGGAGGAGGCATTGCTGGCGCTCTCGGAGCGGGATCCCCTCACCGGGGTGCTCAATCGGCGCGGTCTCTTCAGGCAGGGAGAGGGGGCTATGCCTGGGCAGACGCGCTGCGTGGTGGTCCTGGATATCGATCACTTCAAGCGGGTCAACGACCAGTTTGGTCACGGCTGCGGGGATGAGGTCATTCGCTATGTGGCCGGGGTGCTGGTGGCCGAGGTACGCAAGGATGATCTGGTGGGGCGCATCGGTGGCGAGGAGTTCGCCATCATCATGGGGGGCGTGAGCGGCCAGATGGCCCGCGACATCTGTGACCGGATCCGCCGCCAGATAGAGACGGGCTCCCGGCAGGGGGCCTGCCTGCCTTGCGAGGGGGTCACGGTGAGCATGGGGGTCGTGTGCGCCAGTGCCGAGGCGGACCTGGCACTGATGCTGACCAAAGCCGATGCTGCCATGTACCGGGTGAAGGAAGCGGGGAGAAACGGGGTGCATCTGGCATTCGAGCCGGCACCGCCTCGGCTGGTCGAAAGCAGCGAGGGGTAGACCCTCGCCACCGGTGTTGCCTGGCTAGAAGAGCTTGCTGCCCCAACCGAGCTTGTTGCGCAGCACGTGGAAGTAGCTGTAATCCAGCGGATGCACCAGATGCAGCTTGTGGCTGCTCTTCTTGATGAGGATCTCGTCCCCCGGGTGGACCGCCAGGGTGACCTGGCCGTCGCAGCTCACCTGCATGGCGTCGTCCTGGTTGTCCGGCGAGACCAGCAGCCGCACTTCGCTGTCCGCATCCAGCACGATGGGGCGGCTGCTCAGGGTGTGCGGGAACATGGGCACCAGCGTGATGGCGTTGAGTTTGGGGGTGAGAATGGCGCCCCCTGCCGACAGGGAGTAGGCGGTGGAGCCGGTGGGTGTCGCCACTATGATGCCGTCCGAGCGCTGGCTGTACATGAAGCTGCCGTCGATGTAGACCTCGAACTCGATCATGTGGGCGATCTTGCCCGGGTGAAGCACCGCCTCGTTGACCGCGAGGTTGCTCGACTTGCGCTCCCCGTGGCGATAGACGGCGGCCTCCAGCAGGAAGCGATGCTCGCTCTTGAAGTGACCCGAGAGCACCTGCTCCAGGGGCAGCAGATAATCCTGGGGCGAGAGATCGGTCAGGAAGCCGAGGTTGCCCCGGTTCACCCCGATCACCGCCACATCGAACCGTGACAGCACCCGGGCGGCCCCCAGCATGTTGCCGTCACCGCCGACGACGATGGCGAGATCCGCCTGCTCGCCGAGCTGCACCAGATCCATCACGTTCTCCCCGAGCAGCCCCAGGGTATGGGCCACCCGGCTCTCCAGCAGCACGCGAAAGCCGCGGCTGGTCAGGTACTGGTACAGGCCGGTCAGGGTCTGGTTGGCCCCCTCATGATGGGGCTTGCCGATGAGGGCAACGGTTTTGAACGGAGAATCCATAGGTTATCGGGTCTGGGAGAGTCTTGGGGGGGAGTATACCGCGCTTTGCCGGGGATTTGTCTGCCTCCGTGGCGGTTGGTGCAATCGGCCCCGAAAAGGGGCTGCCTGGCACGCGGATGGGCGCCATTGTGCCCGATCTGCCCTTTTCCCCTTGAAAGCCGGGGCTGTGTCCCCATAATAGCGCCAACACAGGGTCTGCTGGCGCGTGTCGCTTGTCTGAACGCCAGCCACCCTCACACGCAACCCCTGAATATTGGAGATGTCATGAGCCACGAAGAACAAAAGGTTGAAGCGATGGAGCAAGTGGAAGCCCAGCCAGTCGAGCCGACCGATGTAGACAGTGAAGTGACAGCCGAGCAGGCCCGCATCGCCGAGCTGGAGGCCCAGCTGGAGGCGGCCCAGCAGGCTTCCCTGGAAGAGCGCGAGCGCGCCATTCGCGCCGTCGCCGAGATGGAGAACCTGCGTCGCCGTGCCGCTCAGGACGTGGAGAAAGCCCACAAGTTTGCACTGGAGAAGTTCGCCGCAGAGCTCTTGCCGGTGCTGGACAACCTGGAGCGCGCCATCGAGCTGGCGGACAAGGAGAACGACACCCTCAAGCCGATGATTGAAGGGGTCGAGCTGACCCTGAAATCCATGCAGAGCGGCGTGGCCAAGTTTGGCCTGGTGGCGCTGGACCCGACCAACCAGCCGTTCGACCCCAATGCCCATCAGGCGATGAGCATGGTGCCCAGTGCCGACGTGGCGCCGAACACCGTGATCGCCGTGATGCAGAAGGGCTACGAGCTCAACGGCCGCGTCATCCGCCCGGCCATGGTGATGGTCTCCAAGTCCGCTGACTGATCGCGCTGTTCTCACCAAGCCCGCCGCTTGGCGGGCTTTTTGTTGGATGTGGCGCCAAAAGACGTGTCTGGCGTCATTTGGCTGTCAGGTGGCCTGTATGCAGGTTTTTTCAGGGCCGGACTTGAAGCGCCGACTTGAGACCCCATATAGGTTGCAAGGCCACGGCGGCACAAAAAATTTGATGCCGGGAGCTTGAAAGCCACAGTGGCAGGCCCCACCTAGCCGTTAACGTATCAAGGCGAGCCCCTCGCCAGTTTATTCAAAGTATTTGGAGATTCGTCAAATGGGTAAAATCATCGGTATTGACCTGGGTACTACCAACTCCTGCGTCGCTATTCTGGATGGCGACCATGCTCGCGTGATCGAGAACGCGGAAGGCGACCGTACTACTCCGTCCATCATTGCCTATGCCGATGACGGCGAAATCCTGGTTGGTCAGCCGGCCAAGCGCCAAGCCATCACCAACCCGAAGAACACGCTGTTCGCCATCAAGCGTCTGATCGGCCGTCGTTTCGAAGATGACGAAGTACAACGTGACCTGAAAATCATGCCGTACGCCATCGCCAAGGCCGACAACGGTGACGCCTGGGTTGAAGTGAAAGGCAAGAAAATGGCACCGCCGCAGATCTCTGCCGAAGTGCTGAAAAAGATGAAGAAGACCGCCGAGGACTACCTGGGCGAGCCGGTGACCGAAGCGGTGATCACCGTACCGGCCTACTTCAACGACGCCCAGCGTCAGGCCACCAAGGATGCCGGTCGCATCGCCGGTCTGGATGTCAAACGCATCATCAACGAACCGACTGCCGCGGCTTTCGCCTACGGCGTCAACAAGGTCAAGGGCGAGCGCAAGGTTGCCGTATATGACTTAGGGGGCGGTACCTTCGATATCTCCATCATCGAGATCGACGAAGTCGAAGGGGAAACCACCTTCGAAGTGCTGGCAACCAATGGTAACACCCACCTGGGTGGTGAAGACTTCGACAACCGCGTCATCAACTACCTGGTTGACGAGTTCAAGCGCGAGCAGGGCATCGATCTGCGCAATGACCAGCTGGCTCTGCAGCGTCTGAAAGACGCCGCCGAAAAAGCCAAGATCGAGCTCTCTTCTGCCCAGCAGACCGACGTGAACCTGCCGTACATCACAGCAGATGCCACCGGTCCGAAGCACATGAACATCAAGGTGACCCGCGCCAAGCTGGAATCCCTGGTGGAAGACATGGTGAAAGACTCCCTGGAGCCGGTTCGTGTCGCCCTGAAAGACTCCGGTCTGGCCGTTGGCGAGATCGACGACGTCATCCTGGTGGGCGGTCAGACCCGTATGCCGCTGGTTCAGAAGACCGTGGCCGACTTCTTCGGCAAAGAGCCGCGCAAAGACGTCAACCCGGACGAAGCCGTGGCCATGGGTGCTGCCATCCAGGGTGCCGTACTGTCCGGTGACAAGACCGACGTACTGCTGCTGGACGTGACTCCGCTCTCCCTGGGGATCGAGACCATGGGCAGCGTGATGACCGCGCTCATCGAGAAGAACACCACCATTCCGACCAAGAAGTCCCAGGTGTTCTCCACCGCCGAAGACAACCAGTCTGCCGTGACCATTCACGTGCTGCAGGGTGAGCGCAAGCGCGCCAGCGACAACAAGTCCCTGGGTCAGTTCAACCTGGAAGGCATCCGCCCGGCACCGCGCGGTCTGCCGCAGATCGAAGTGACCTTCGACATCGACGCCAACGGCATCCTGCACGTCTCCGCGAAAGACAAGGAGACCAACAAGGAGCAGAAGATCACCATTCAGGCCTCTTCCGGTCTGTCTGATGACGAGATCGAACGCATGGTACGCGAAGCCGAAGCCAACGCGGCCGAGGACAAAAAGTTCGAAGAGCTGGTGCAGGCCCGCAACCAGGCTGACGGTCTGGTCCACTCCGTGCGCAAGCAGGTCACCGAAGCCGGTGAAGCTCTGCCTGCCGACGAGAAGACCAAGATCGAGACGGCCCTGAGCGAGCTGGAATCCGCCATCAAGGGTGACGACAAGGCTGCCATCGAAGCCAAGCAGCAAGCGCTGCTGGAAGCGTCCCAGAAGCTGATGGAGATTGCCCAGCAGCAGGCTCAGGCGCAAGGCGCCGCCGGTGCTGACGCCGGTCAGTCCTCCTCTTCTGCCAAGGCTGACGACGACGTGGTCGACGCCGAGTTCGAAGAAGTGAAAGACGACAAGAAATAAGCCCGACCCGGATGGGCGAAGTCCGCTTCGCCCATCGGCTCAGAATCTGTTCACGGTCTGTCGCGAGAGGCCGTCAGCAAGGTAAAGAGCAGCGCAGGAACCGGAGCGTATAGATATACGTGAGGATTCCGAGCAGCACATGAGCCTTGATCACGGCTTCGTAGTAAGAGTGTGAGCAGATTCGTCAATGAATTTACGGGCGTTGGGTAACCAACGCCCGTCTGCGTAACTGCTGATATAGCAACAGGATGAGTATGTCGAAGCGCGATTTCTACGAAGTGCTCGGGGTGTCGAAAGGTGCCGACGAGCGCGAGATCAAGAAGGCGTACAAGCGTCTGGCCATGAAGTATCACCCGGATCGCAACCAGGGTGATGCCGGGGCTGAAGAGAAGTTCAAAGAGGTCAAGGAAGCCTACGAGGTCCTGACCGACGAGAACCTGCGTGCCCGTTATGACCAGTACGGTCATGCCGGGGTGGATCCGAGCCAGGGTGGCGGCCACGGCGGCTTTGGCGGTGGTGCCGATTTCGGCGATATCTTCGGCGACGTGTTTGGCGACATCTTCGGTGGTCGCGGGGGCGGTCGTCGCGGCCCGGCCCGTGGCTCCGACCTGCGCTACAACATGGAGCTGACGCTGGAAGAGGCGGTGCGCGGGGTCTCCAAGGAGATCAAGATCCCGACCCAGGTCCACTGCGAAGTGTGCAACGGCTCCGGTGCCCATACCGGAAGCCAGGCCCAGACCTGCCCCACCTGCCACGGCTCCGGCCAGGTGCAGATGCGCCAGGGCTTCTTCGCGGTGCAGCAGCCCTGCCCCCACTGTCACGGTCGCGGCAAGATCATCAAGGATCCGTGCCGCAAGTGCCATGGGGAAGGGCGCTACCAGAAGACCAAGACCCTGTCGGTCAAGATCCCGGCCGGGGTCGATACCGGGGATCGCATCCGTCTCTCCGGCGAAGGGGAAGCGGGGGAAACCGGCGCATCGGCGGGGGATCTCTACGTACAGGTTCACGTGCGCGAGCACGAGATCTTCGTCCGTGACGGCAACGACCTCTACTGCGAAGTGCCCATCAGCTTCACCACGGCGGCGCTCGGCGGCGAGATCGAGGTGCCGACCCTGGATGGCCGGGTCAAGCTCAAGGTCACGGCAGAAACCCAGACCGGCAAGCTGTTCCGCCTGCGGGGCAAGGGCGTCAAGTCCGTGCGCTCCGGCCAGGTGGGGGATCTGATGTGCAAGGTGGTGATCGAGACTCCGGTCAAGCTGACCGAGACCCAGAAAGATCTGCTGCGCCAGCTGGACGACTCCTTCAGCGGCGCCGCTGCCAAGACCCACAAGCCGAAATCCGAAGGCTTCTTCGAAGGGGTGAAACGCTTCTTCGACGATCTGACCAAATAAACGCGACCCACGTTACCCAAGCCGGCACGGATGTGCCGGCTTTTTTTTGCCCGCCATCTGGCCTGGATCCCCCCTTATT
The DNA here is from genome assembly GCF_040908115.1 of Aeromonas sp. R7-1. NCBI lineage: Bacteria > Pseudomonadati > Pseudomonadota > Gammaproteobacteria > Aeromonadales > Aeromonadaceae > Aeromonas > Aeromonas sp. R7-1. The sequence continues at coordinate 151,150 of NZ_JBFODD010000037.1, forward strand.
GAGTGGATCCCGATGAGGGATCCTCCTCACAACTTCCGCCAATTCCCCCTGTACAAATGTTATCCCGCTCACACTCCTGCTGAAACGGTTTAGCTGGCATATTGAGTCAGCTAAAGCGGTTTAGCTATCCTCGGCTCGTCAACAACAACAGAGCCCGGACGGGCGACAGAAGACAGGTGAGGACGATGACGATGTTCAAGAGCAAGTTGGCGCTGGCCGTGGCGCTGGGATTGGGAATGAGCAGCCCGCTGTGGGCGGCGGATGGTGGTATCGAAGCCAGGCTGGCGGCGCTGGAGGCGCGGGTGCAGGCAGCCGAGGCGCGGGCCACCGCTGCCGAAGCGCGGGCCGACGAGGCCCAGAGCAAGGCAAACGAAGCCCGCGAGACGGCCGTGGTGGCCAAGGCCCAGAGCGAGAAGGTGGACAAGCAGACCGCCGGGGCCCAGGGCTTCGAGTTCCACGGCTATGCCCGCTCGGGCCTGCTGGTGAACGGCAACGGCAACGGTGGCCGCGGCGGCCCCTACATCACCCCGGCCGGCTCGGTGGGCGGCGCCGTGGGTCGCCTTGGCAACGAGGATGACACCTACATGGAGGCCAACCTGCTGAAGACCCAGACCTTCGACGATGGCAGCTGGGCCCGCTACAAGCTGATGCTGGCGGACGGAGTGGAGACCAGCAACGACTGGACCGCCAGCGATTCCAGCCTCAACACCCGCCAGGTGTTTGCCGAAATCGGCGATCTGGCGAGCTTCAGCGGCCCCTTCCAGCACTCGGTGCTCTGGGCGGGCAAGCGCTTTGACCGGGACAACTTCGACATCCACTGGCTCGACTCGGACGTGGTCTTCCTGGCCGGCACCGGCGGCGGCGTCTACGACGTGCAGCTGGCCGACAGCTGGAAGGCGAACTTCTCCCTCTACGGGCGCGACTACGGCGACATCAGCGCGAGCGGTCTCTCCGACATTGAGAGCTACATCCTCACCATGAACAACCGCGTTGGCAACTGGCAGTGGATGCTGAACGGCCTCTCCGCCAAGGACAACGAGGCGCGCATCAATGACGGCGGCGCGGGCAGCGAAGCGGCGAACAAGGGGGCCCACACCCTGGTGGCCTACCACGCCGACAGCTTCTTTGGCATCAACCCCGGTTTCTCCAAGGCGGCGGTGCTGTATGGCCACGGTCTGGGTGCCGAGCTCAAGGGGCTGGGCTCCGACAGCGAGCTGCTGCCGGATGCCGATGCGGTGCGGGTCGCCGTGTTTGGCGCCACCGATCTTGCGCCCCGCTGGCGTGTGGCCCCGGCCCTGCTGGCCGAGCACAGCCAGGATCGTTACGTGAAAGGGGACGAGTACCGCTGGGTGACCCTCAATGGCCGCCTGGCCCAGGTGCTGAGCCAGAACGTCGAGCTGGTCTACGAGGCGACCTGGCAGTACATGGACCTCGATCCCAAGGGCTACAAGGGTCGTCAGGCGGTGAGCGGCGATTTCACCAAGCTCACCTTCGCGCCGACTTTCAAGGCGCAGACCGCCGGCTTCTTCGAGCGGCCCGAGCTTCGGGTGTTCGCCACCTGGATGGACTGGTCCTCCGAGCTCGACAACTACGCCAGCTCCGATGCCATGGGCCAGAGCAACTTCACCGCCGGGGGCGAGTGGAACTTCGGCGTGCAGATGGAAACCTGGTTCTAGTTCGTTATCCCGATCACAAAAATGGCAGGCGGCCCCGGGATCTGTTGGTTAGCTAAAACGGTTTAGCTGATAATGCGGACCCAGAACCCGGGGCTGACCCCGGCAAATCCTGTGCAGCAGTGGAGTAGCAACAAGGTGACGAATCGTGTGTGGGTAATGGGGGATGCGGTAGTGGACTTGATCCCGGAAGGGGAGCAGCACTACCTCAAGTGTCCGGGTGGCGCACCGGCCAACGTGGCGGTGGGCGTTGCCCGGCTCGGCGGGGAGTCGGCCTTCATTGGCCGGGTCGGCGCGGATCCCTTCGGCCGCTTCATGGGGGAGACCCTGGCCAGGGAGGGGGTCGACATTCGCCACCTGATCCTGGATCCGGCCCATCGCACCAGCACGGTGCTGGTGGATCTCGATGAGGCGGGGGAGCGCAGTTTCACCTTCATGGTGCGCCCGAGCGCCGATCAGTTCCTGAGCCACGCCGATCTGCCGGTCTTCCAGGCCGGGCAGTGGCTGCTGACCTGCTCCATTGCGCTCGCCAACGAGCCGGTGCGCAGCAGTTGCCTGCAAGCCATGGCGACCATCCGGGCCGTCGGGGGGCGGGTCTGCTTCGACCCCAACCTGAGGCCAGAGGTGTGGGGCAACCCTGCCGAGATGCTGCCCGTGGTGCGCGAGGCCATGGCCCTCGCAGACGTGGTCAAGCTCTCGGTGGAGGAGCTGCAACTGCTGAGCGGTCTGGACGATCTGGCGGCGGGGCTTGCCACTCTTTCAGGCCCGGCACTGGTGCTGGTGACCCGGGGGGCGGGGGGCGTGGTGGCCCGTCTGGGTGGCGAGTTGCTGGAGTGGGTGGGGCCCAAAGTGACGCCACTCGATACCACGGGGGCGGGGGACGCCTTCGTCGCCGGGCTGCTGGTGGCCTTGGCCGAACGGACCTCGCTGCCGACGCTGGCCGAGCTGCCCGCCATCCTGGCTCAGGCCCACGGCTGCGGGGCGCTCGCCACCACCGCCAAGGGGGCGATGACGGCACTGCCCACCCGCACCCGGCTGGATGAATTTTTGCGATCAGGCGCAGACGGCTGTTGATCCGCGGCTAGAACCGCGGGTCGACAGACCCTACTCTCATGTGACATGGGCCTGCCGACGGCGGGCCATAAGAGGAAGAATATGAATATCAGTGCGATAGCCCAGGATCTGGTGCCCCTGCTCGGGGGCAAGGAGAACATCGTCAGCGCCGCCCACTGCGCCACCCGGCTGCGGCTGGTGCTGGCGGACGACAGCAAGGTGAACAAGGCCGCCATCGACAAGCTGGAGGGGGTCAAGGGGTGCTTCAGCAACGCTGGCCAGATCCAGGTCATTTTCGGCACCGGCCTGGTCAACAAGGTCTATGCGGAGTTCGTCACCCTAACCGGGACCGGCACCGCCAGCAAGGCGGAGCTGACCGACATGGCGACGGCCAAGCTCAACGTGGCCCAGCGTCTGGCGCGGACCCTCTCCAACATCTTCGTGCCCATCATTCCGGCCATCGTCGCCTCCGGTCTGCTGATGGGGCTGCTCGGCATGGTGCGCACCTACGGCTGGGTCAACGCCGACAGCGCCCTGTTCGTCATGCTCGACATGTTCAGCTCGGCAGCCTTCATCATCCTGCCGATCCTCATCGGTTTTACGGCGGCGCGCGAATTCGGCGGAAACCCCTATCTGGGGGCGACGCTCGGCGGCATTCTCACCCACCCGGCCCTGACCAACGCCTGGGGCGTGGCCGGGGGCTTTAAGACCATGGATTTCTTCGGCCTGGATGTCGCCATGATCGGCTACCAGGGCACCGTCTTCCCGGTGCTCCTGGCGGTCTGGTTCATGTCCCACCTGGAGAAGCAGCTGCGCAAGCGCATCCCTGACGCCCTGGATCTCATCCTCACCCCGTTTTTGACCGTCATCATCACCGGCTTCGTGGCGCTGCTCTTCATCGGCCCCGCCGGTCGGGTGCTGGGGGATGGCATCTCGTTCGGTCTGAGCGCCCTCTATGAGCAGGCAGGCTGGCTGGCGGGTCTGGTGTTTGGCGGCACCTATTCGCTCATCGTCATCACCGGCATCCACCACAGCTTCCACGCCATTGAGGCGGGCCTGCTGGCCAACCCTGCCATCGGCGTCAACTTCCTGCTGCCCATCTGGGCCATGGCCAACGTGGCACAGGGTGGGGCTTGTCTGGCGGTCTACTTCAAGACCCGGGACGTGAAGATCAAGGCCATCACGGTGCCGGCGGCCATGTCCTGCCTGCTCGGCATCACCGAGGCGGCGATCTTCGGGGTCAACCTGCGCTACATCAAGCCCTTCCTGGCCGGTCTGTTCGGCGGGGCCTGCGGCGGCGCCTACGTGGTGGCGGCCAAGGTCGGCATGACGGCGGTGGGCCTGACCGGCATCCCCGGCATGGCCATCGTCCAGCCCATGAGCCTCATCCACTACGTCATCGGTCTGGTGATCGCCTTCGGCGCCGCTTTCGCCGCCTCCTACCTGCTCAAGTACAAGGTGGAGTGATGAAGGAAAGCCAATTCCTCAACCAGGTTGTCCGGTCCCTGCTGGCCGGACAGCTCAAGGTGGCGGCCGATCCCCATCGGCCCCGCTGGCATCTGGCAGCCCCGGTGGGGCTGCTCAACGATCCCAACGGTTTCATCGAGCACGACGGGCACTACCATCTTTTCTACCAGTGGAACCCGCTCGGTTGCGAGCACCGCAACAAGGGCTGGGGGCATGTCACCTCCACCGATCTGCTGCACTGGCAGCATGAGCCGGTGGCGCTATTGCCCACCGAGGCCTATGAGAGCCACGGCTGCTATTCGGGCTCGGCGGTGAGCGATGAGCAGGGGCGTCTGACCCTCATCTACACCGGCAACGTCAAATACCCGGACGGCAGCCGCACCGCCTACCAGTGTCTGGCCCGCGCCGACGGTGCGGGGGGCTTTGCCAAGCTGGGCCCTGTGCTGGACCTGCCCGCAGGCTACAGCGGCCATGTGCGCGACCCCAAGGTGTGGCACGACGGTCGGCAGTGGCTGATGGTGCTGGGGGCCCGCACCCTGGACGATCGGGGGGAGGTGCTGCTCTATCGCGGTGACACCCTGGATGCCTGGACGCTGGTGGGCCCCATCGCCGGCAGCGGGCGCGGCGGTCTCGGGGAGTTTGGCTATATGTGGGAGTGTCCGGACCTCTTCCCCCTGGGAGATCGCCATGTGCTGATCAGCTGCCCGCAGGGGATTGCCCCGCAGGGAGAGGATTATCACAACCTCTACCAGTGCGGCTGGCTGGCGGGTGACTTCGACGGCGAGCATTTCGCCCACGGGGCTTTCCATGAACTGGACAGGGGCTTCGAGTTCTATGCGCCGCAGACCACTCAGGACAGCCAGGGGCGGCGCCTGCTGTTCGGCTGGCTGGGCTTGCCGGAGGAGAACGAGATGAGCCAGCCCACTCTCGATCACGGCTGGATCCACCAGATGAGCTGCCCGCGGGAGCTGTTCTGGCAGGATGAGTGGCTCTGCCAGCGGCCGGTGGCAGAGCTGGGCGCCCTGAAAGGGGAGCAGACCCGCTTCGAGGGGGCGCCGGGCGAGCTGCCGCGCCTTGCCATCGACTCGGCCTGGCTCGATCTGGCGCTGTGCGGTGAAGGGCGCCTCGGGTTCGGGGCCGTGGTCGAGCTGGTGTGGCAGCCGGGGCGTCTTGTGCTGCGGCGCCAGAACTGGCAGAGCGGGGAGTGGGAGGAGCGAAGCGCCCCCTGGCTTGGGGGCAAGATCACCGTCTTGTGTGACCGCTCCAGCCTGGAGTGCTTCGTCGATGGCGGGCGCCAGAGCTTGTCGACCCGTTACTTCCCCGGCGAAAACCCAGTACTTTCCGCACGTTGCGGTGGTGATGGCAGCAAAATTTGCCTCGATCACTGGCCGCTGGCGACCTGCCTAGTACAATAGCCCGGTATCAGTTTGCCGGGAGGTCAGGTGGAGAAGAAGAAACGGATCACGATTGCCCAGATAGCCACGCTTGCGGGGGTCTCCAAGGCCACCGCCAGCCTGGTGCTCAACGGCAAGAGTGCGGAATACCGCATCGCCGACGATACCCGCAAGCGGATCCAGGCGGTGGCGGACGAGTGCCACTATCAGCCGAGCATCCATGCCCGCTCCCTGCGGGAGGTGCGCAGCTACACCTGGGGGCTGGTGATCCCCGACCTCACCAACTTCGGCTTCGCCAGCATCGCCCGTGCCCTGGAGGCCCGCTGTCGGGAGGTGGGGATCCAGCTGCTCATCGCCTGCTCAGAGGATGACCCCACCCTGGAGCAGCGGGTGGTGGACAACCTCATCAGCCGTCAGGTGGATGGCCTCATCGTCGCCTCCAGTGGCCATAGCGACGATATCTATGCCCGCATCCACGACCGCTTGCCGGTGGTGCAGCTCGACCGCCACATCGGTGAGTCGCGCCTGCCCATGGTGATCTCGGACGCCTGCAAGGCTACCGCCGAGCTGGTACAGGATATGGCCGAGGATTGCGGGGAGGAGATCTACTACTTCGGCGGCCTGCTGGATCTCTCCCCCAGCCGCCACCGGCTGGCGGGTTACGAGCTCGGGTTGCACCGGGCCGGGCTGGAGGCCACTTCAGACCGGGTCCGCCACCGTGACTACCAGCCGAGCTCGGGTTATCAGCTGATGTCTGAGCTGGTGGACGAACTCGGGGCGCCGCCGAAGGGGCTTTTTACCGCCTCCTTCACCCTGCTGGAGGGGGTGCTGCGCTACCTCAACGAGGCGGAACTGATGGAGACCGGCATGCGCCTGTGTACCTTCGACGATCACGATCTGCTCGACTGCATCCCCATGCGCATCGATTCCGTGGCCCAGGATTGCCCGGCCCTGGCCCGGGCCGCCTTCGAGATGATGCAGCAACTCATCGCGGGCAATCCCCCTGCCCAGACCGCCCAGGTCATTAACCCCAGGGTGCGCTGGCGCAGCCGCCGCTAGGCACACGGCTTCCCTTTCCTGTGAAAAGCCCCGCCGGATCCGGCGGGGCTTTTTGTGCTGCGTCTGGTATGAGGGCGTCAATCGGTGATGCTGGCCCGCCAGAAGATCTGCTTGATGTGAGGGTGCTCCCCGAGCGTGTTCATCAGGGCATCGAGCTTGGTGCCATCGATGGCGGTGGCGAGCAGCGCCGCCGAGATCTCGAGATCCTGATCGCCGAAGGGGGTGATGTCGAGCTCGCTCAGGGGGTAGTGGGCCTGCTCCAGCATCTGCTCGAGCCAGGGCAGTACCTCCTTCTGGTGAGCGCGGCCGATGAGAGCGGTCACGTGATAGGTCACTTCGGTGTCCATGTTGTCCACCGGGTCACGGTTTATCTGGTTGACCAGGGGGCGCAGCAGGGTGTTGGCGGCCAGCACGAAGAGGGCGCCGAGGATGGCCTCCAGGGCGAACCCGGCGCCGCAGGCGGCCCCGACAGCGGCCACGCCCCACAGGGTGGCCGCTGTGTTGATGCCCCGGATGTTGCCGGACTCGCGCATGATGACGCCAGCGCCGAGAAAACCGATGCCGGAGACGATGTAGGCCACCACGTGGACGACCCCATAGGTGCCACCATGCAGGTCATAGATGCGCTGGGCCAGGTTGACGAACAGGGCCGCCCCCACGGCGACCAGCACGTTGGTGCGAAGGCCGGCGGTGCGCTGGCGGTACTGGCGCTCCAGGCCGACCAGGCTGCCCAGCACGAAGGCGAGCAGCAGGCTGGCCAGGGTGTCGAGCAGGGCGAGAAAATCGAGTTGTTGCCACATTCTCATGAAGGGTCTCCTTCTGGGGATGCCGACCAGCCTTCGCCCCCGGGTTGCGTGAGAGACGGGGGGCAAGGTCGACATCGTGGTGAATGCAAGGGCGCGACCCGCCTCCTGACGGGGCGGGATGGCGCAGAGCAGGGAAGAGGGCCTTCACGGTTGCCCGGGAAGGACCCGCCTCATTCGAGGGTCAATGCCTGGTGGCGTCGTCCCCGGCGCGGGGGCGCAGTTCCCAGCGTACCGGGTGGACAGCCCCGACCTGGTGGATGAACTGCACCAGATAGCGGCGCTGGGGCGGCGTGCAGTAGAGGCTCAGCACCAGCACGCGGCCTTCACCGCGCCCGGGCTGCATGGACTGCATAGGCCTGAGTCCGGCCGGTTGCAGGGTGTGGCTCACTGCCGCCAGCACCTGCTCCATGTCGGCTCTGTCTTCGCAGCGGATGTGCAGCCGATAGAGGTGCTGACGCCGTCTGCCACGTTGCCAGAGTGGTCGCAGGCCCCGTCCCAGTCTGCTCAGCAGGGAAGGGGATTTGTCAGCGACAGGGTTGTTTGAAATCAAGCGCATAGCAGCCTCCTTTTGGGAAGCAGAAACTATGCAGGCAAGGTGTCGTGGGATGAGTCCGCGTCACCTGACGTCAAGTGTGAAAAGCGGGGAAAAGAGGGATCCACTTCTCGCAGGGTGGCGAGTCGCGGCAGAGAAAAACCTGCGGCTAGCTCGCGACCAGGGTGCCGACGACGAGGGCCGGCGTGCGTCTGTCACTTGATGAGTTGCCCACCGATGGTCTCCGCTAGTGATAAAGAGGCGACATGGTAGCCGATACGGCGGCCTGGGTAAACCCCGAGCCCTTGATAGCAACATATTGAAACATAATAAAAAAGAGATGAAAGAGCCGGTGAAGGGAGCCCTCTTCCCTTCACCGGCGGGCCCTTGGGGGGTTACCGGGTCTTGTCGATGCCCAGGTATTTGAGCATCAGTTTTTCATAGATGGGTTCGGTGTCACCCACCTGCATCTTGTGCAGGAAATACTTCTCGAACGCTATCTTGGCCAGGTGGACCCACTTCCCTTTCTTGAACCAGGCGACGTTGCGCGGCGGGATCTGCGGCATGGCCACGAAGGCGGCCCCTGTGTCCCCCATGTCCGCCAGACAGATGGCATTCCACACCGCCCGGGTGACCGGGGGCTGGCCGTCCAGCTCCGCCTTGATGTTGTGGCTTAAGGTACGCACCATGGCCTCGATCATGTAGCCGGTCTTGGGCACCCCGGTCGGTACCGGCGTCTTGTGCTGGGGCGGGATGGCGATGCAGACCCCGGCGGCGTAAATCTGCGGGAAGACAGGGTTGCGCTGGTGTTCGTCGACGATGACGAACCCGCGGGGATTGACCAGCCCCTCAAGGCCCCGCAGGGGGCTGATGCCGGCGAAGGCGGGCAGCATCATGGCATGCTTGTAGGGGAGGCTGTGGGTGCGCTTGACGTTGCCATCTTCATCCAGCTCCTCCACCGTCATCACCCCATCCCTGGCCGCCACGGTGCGGGCATTGCAGATCCATTGCATGTCGCGCATGCGCAGCTCGCTCTCCAGCATGCCCTTGGAATCCCCCACGCCGTTGAGGCCGAGGTGACCGATGTAGGGTTCGCTGGTGACAAAGGTCATGGGCACGTCCTTTCTCACCTTCTTGTCGCGCAGGTGGCGATCGAGGATGAAGGCGTATTCGTAGGCCGGGCCGAAGCAGGAGGCGCCGGGCATGGCACCGACGATCACCGGACCCGGTTCGTCGAGCAGCCCGTTGACACTGTGCAGGCACTCCTCTGCGTGGGAGAGGGTGCAGACGCTGGCGGTGCCGCCCGCCGTCGGGCCCGCACCCTGCACCTCTTCAAAGGCGAGTGCGGGGCCGGTGCAGAGCACCAGAAAGTCGTAGTGCAGGTGCTGGCCATCGGAGAGGCGGATCTGCTGTTCGAGGGGTTGCAACCCGGTCAGGGCGGCGTGGATGAAGCGGATCCCCTTCTTCTTCACATGAGGCTCTATGGGGAGGGAGATATCCTTGCGCTCTCGCCACCGGACCGCAATCCACGGGTTCGAAGGGTTGAATTCAAAGTCGGGTTTGTCGTTCACCAGGATGACGTCGTGCTGCTTGCCGAGTTCGGCCTTGAGCTCGTAGGCGGCCGACATGCCCCCCAACCCTGCCCCGATGATGATGATGGTTGCCATAATGAGCCTCCGCTCTATTACACGGCTCCTGTGAGCCAATATGTCTGCCTGCCTATTTGAGCCCCATTCGCCTGAGCACGGCGGCGGCGGGACAGACCCCGGTGAACGCGCTCTGGATCAGGTTGACCCCGACAAAGACGCTCAACCAGACAAAGCCCGGGTGGACCCAGGCCGTGAGCAGCAGCGACAGCAGCAACATGCCACCTGCGACCACTCTGACTCCGTTATCGACAGTCATTTCTCGTCTCCTTTCTTGTTTAGTGATTGCTAATTTAGGGATGTTTTATACAATAGAACAAATATCAGCAATTGCTAATTTAATCTTATGAGCCACTTCGACGAGATGAACCGACATGCGACAGCCGCCGCCGGCCTGCTCAAGGCGCTGGCTCATCCCGAACGCCTGATGGTGCTCTGCCAGCTGGTGGAAGGGGAGAAGGGGGTCGGGGAGCTGCTGGCCCACAGCCAGCTCGGGCAGTCGGCCTTCTCCCAGCAACTGTCGGTATTGAAGCGCCAGGGCCTTGTCCGCTCGCGCAAAGTCTCCCAGCAGATCTACTACTCCCTGGTGAGCGAGGCGGCGGCCGATGTGCTGGCGGCGCTGCAAACCCATTTTTGTCACTCAGATGAGGAAATTCGATGATGGAAAGCCAATGGCTGCTCTCGTTGGGGGGCGGCATGCTGGCGGGGCTCTCGGCCCTGATCCTGATGTTGTTCAACGGCCGGGTGGCCGGGATCAGCGGCATTCTGGCCGGTGCAATGCAGTACAAAACCCCCTGGCGTGTGCTGTTTCTGCTGGGATTGGGACTGGGGGCCTGGCTGGCGCTGACCCTGGGTTGGGCCACCATGCCCGCCTTTGATGCCTTGCCCGGCTGGCCCGTGGTGGTGCTGGCCGGCCTGCTGGTGGGCATCGGCACCCGTCTTGGCAATGGCTGCACCAGCGGTCACGGCATCTGCGGCATGGGGCGGCTGTCGACGCGCTCCGTGGTGGCGACTCTCACCTTTATGGGGATGGGCGTGGCGACCGTGTTCTTTACTCACCACATGTTTTGACGGGTTGATTGCCATGAAATTGCTGACAAGTCTGTTTGCGGGTCTGTTGTTCGGGCTGGGAATGGCCCTCTCCGGGATGATGGATCCGGCGCGGGTCACCGGGTTTCTCGATCTGGCCGGTGCCTGGGATCCCAGCCTGGCCTTCGTGATGGGAGGGGCCCTGGCTGTCTTCATGCCGGGCTACTTCCTGCTGGTGAAGCCCCGTCGTCTGAGCCTGCTGGGGGAGCCCATGGCCCGGGTCCCCGCTCCCGTGCTGGATCGCCGCCTGATTGGCGGGGCCGCACTGTTCGGGATCGGTTGGGGCCTGGTCGGCATCTGTCCAGGGCCTGCCTTGAGTCTCATTTCCAGCGGACAGCCCATGATATTGTTGTTCATCGGGGCCATGGCGGCCGGGATCCTGCTGGTGGACAAGGTCTGGAACAGGGTGCTGGAGAAGGCTCGCCAGCACCGTATTGCCTGAGTTTTCAAGGTGCCAATGAGCCAGGGAAGGAGAATCATGATGAACACAATCCGGTTGCTGGTGACCACCCTGCTGGTCATGACATCCACCCTGGTGGCGGCCGAGGAGGCCAAGGGGTCGCTGACGCTGACCCCGCAGCGCGTCACCGACTGGCTCACCCTGAGCGGTACCGTGAGCGCCATTCATCAGGGGACGGTCGCGGCCCAGACCAGTGGCCGGGTCTCCCGCATGCTGGTGGATGTGAACGACGAGGTACAGGCCGGGCAACCCTTGCTCGAGATAAGCGGCAAGGAGCAGTCTGCCGCCGTGACCGGCGCCGAGGCGCGGGTGGCCAGGGCCCAGGCCCAGCAGGTGGAGGCCGAGCGCCAGCTCACCCGTTATCAGGCCCTCATCGCCAAGGGGGTGATCACCCGGGCCCAGCTCGACAACGCCCAGGCAACGGATCGGGCCGCCCGCGCCGAGGTCAATGCCGCCGAGGCCGCCCTCATCCAGGCCCGGGAAGCCTACGGCTATACCCGTATCCTCGCCCCCTACGCCGGGGTGGTGACCAGGCGGCTGGTGGAGCTGGGGGAGACGGTGGCCCCCGGTACGCCGCTGCTATCCGGTTTCTCCCTGGGCGAGCTGAGGGTGGAGCTGGAGCTGCCCCAGTCCGCGCTGGCTCTCGCCGGCCAGCCGTTGGATGTGCAGGTGCTGCTGCCCGGTGGCAAGGCCGTGACTCCCGTCAAGCTGACCCGCTTCAACTACGCCGACAGCCAGAGCCACAGTTTCCGGCTGCGCCTCGATCTGCCGCCGAACACGGCAGGGGTGCTGCCCGGCATGTGGCTCAAGGTGCAGCTCAAACAGGGTGAGCGTCAGGTGTTGCAAGTGCCGGAGCCCGCCCTGCTGCGGCAGGGGGAGTTCAACGGCGTTTACCTCAAAGAGGGGGAGGGCTGGGCCCTGACCCCGGTGCGAGTCGGCCACTGCGAGGCTGGGCTGTGCGAGGTCCTGGCGGGTCTCAAGGGCGGTGACACCCTGGCCCCCGATGCCTGGAGCCGTCAACAGGAGGTGCCCCATGAGTAGCGAGCTGAACGGCAACCATGGCCGCCTGGGGCCGGCGGGTCGGCTGGCGGCCCTGTTTCAGGGCTCGGCCATCACCCCGCTGCTGGCGCTGGTGGGGCTCTTGCTCGGCCTCTTTGCCGTGCTGGTGACCCCCAAGGAGGAGGAGCCCCAGATCGATGTCACCTTCGCCGACGTCTACATTCCCTTCCCGGGGGCCAGCCCGGCAGAGGTGGAGTCCCTCGTCACCACCCCTGCCGAGCAGGTGGTCTCCCAGATAAAGGGGATAGATACCCTCTACTCCTTCTCCCAACCCGATGGCGCCCTGCTGGTGGTGGTGTTCAAGGTGGGGGTGAGCCGGGAGCAGGCCATCGTGGATCTCAACAACCAGCTCGACTCCCATCGAGACTGGCTGCCCCAGGGGCTGGGGGTGGGTCAGCCTCTGGTGAAACCCAGGGGAATAGACGATGTTCCCATCGTCAGTCTGACCTTATGGAGCAAAGATTGGAGCAAAGAGGGGAGCAAGCAGCTGGGGGCCCCCGATCTGACCCGGGTCGCCCACGAGCTGGAGACCGAACTCAAGCGCATTCCCGGTACCCGGGACATCTACACGCTGGGCAGCCAGAGCGCCGTGTTGCGGGTGATGCCGGATCCGGCGGCCCTCAGCGCCCACGGCATCAGCTGGGGCGAGCTGAACCAACGGCTCGCCGCCGCCAACCAGGCGGGTAGCGAGCAGGCCGTGGTGCAAGACAACCGGGAGATCAAGGTGCAGGTGGGGCAGTTCCTGCAAAGCGAGCAGGAGGCCCGGGAGCTGGTGGTGGGGCTGCACGACGGCAAGCCCGTCTATCTCGGTGAGGTGGCCCGGGTGGCGCTTGGGGAAGAGACACCGGTCCAGCGCAGCTGGATGGGGCAGGGGCAAGCCAGCTACCCGGCGGTGACCCTGGCCATCGGCAAGCAGCCGGGGCAGAACGCGGTGGAGGTGGCCAAGCGGGTGGAGGCACGGGTGGAGAGCCTCAGGAATCGGCTCATCCCGGCTGGGGTCGAGGTGACGGTGACCCGTGACTACGGCGTCACCGCCGAGACCAAATCCAACACCCTCATCGGCAAGCTCATCTTTGCCACCACGGCGGTGGTATTGCTGGTGCTGGTGAGCATGGGGTGGCGCGAAGCGCTGGTGGTGGGGGTCGCCATCGTCATCACCCTGGCGCTGACCCTCTTTGCCAGCTGGGCGTGGGGCTTTACCCTCAACCGGGTGTCCCTCTTTGCCCTTATCTTCTCCATCGGCATCCTGGTGGATGACGCCATCGTCGTGGTGGAGAACATTCACCGCCATCGCGGTTTGGGCAAGGGGTCCCTCAAGGATCTCATTCCGGGTGCGGTGGACGAGGTGGGGGGGCCGACCATACTGGCGACCCTGACCGTCATCGCGGCCCTGCTGCCCATGGCCTTCGTCAGCGGCCTGATGGGCCCCTACATGAGCCCCATCCCCATCAATGCGAGCATGGGGATGCTCATCTCCCTGCTGGTGGCTTTTATCTTCTCTCCCTGGCTGGCCAATCACCTGCTCAAGCGCGAGGGGCATGTCGCCCACGGTGAGGCCAAGGCCGGGCTCTTTCACCGGCTGATGACCCCCTTCCTGATGGGGGCGGGTGCCAAAAGAGCGAGACACAAGCTTTGGCTGGCCATTCTGCTGCTGGTGGCGGGGGCGGCCGCCATGCCCGTGGTGCAGTGGGTGGTGCTCAAGATGCTCCCCTTTGACAACAAGTCGGAATTCCAGCTGGTGCTCGACATGCCGGAGGGGGCGACCCTGGAGCAGACCGAGCGCACCCTGCTGGCGGTGGGTCGGGAGCTCGCCAGGGTGCCCGAGGTGAAGGATTACCAGATCTACGCCGGCACCGCCGCCCCCATCAACTTCAACGGGTTGGTGCGCCACTACTTCATCCGCAGCGGCGCCAACGTGGGTGATATTCAGGTCAATCTGGTGGACAAGCATGAACGGGATCGCAGCAGTCACGAGATTGCCCGGTCGGTGCGTGCGCCCTTGCAGGCCATCGCCAGCGCGGCAGGGGGCAACCTCAAGGTGGTGGAGGTGCCCCCGGGACCGCCTGTCTGGTCGCCCATCGTCGCGGAAGTGTATGGCCCGACGCAGGCCGCCCGTGAAGCCGCTGCCCGCGCCGTACAGGCCCGCTTTGTGGCCACGGCGGATCTGGTGGACGTGGACATCTATCTGACCGACCCCCAGCCCAAGTGGCGGCTGGTGGTGGATCGCGCCCAGGCGGCCCTGCTCGGGGTCGATCTCGGGGATCTGGTGGCGACCCTCAATGGCGGGGTGGGCTATCAGGATGCCAGCTGGCTGCAGGGGCAAGGCGCCAAGTATCCGGTGCCGATCCGCATCGAGCTCGCCCCCGGTGACAAGCGGGATCTGACCGGCATCCTGGCTCTCAAGGTGCGCAGCCAGAGCGGCCAGCTGGTGCGGGTCTCCGAGCTGGTGAGCCGTCGTGACGAGGTCGCCCCCAGTTACCTCATGCACAAGAACATGCAGCCCATGGTGATGGTGGTGGCTGACATGGGCGGCCATGCCGACAGCCCGCTCTACGGCATGTTTGCCGCCGGTGCCGACATCTCGCTGCCACAGTATTACGTGCATCAGCCCGACAAGCTGGGGGAGGTGGCCCTCTTGTGGGACGGGGAGTGGAAGATAACCTACGAGACCTTCCGCGACATGGGGCTGGCCTACGGGGTGGGGATGATCCTCATCTACCTGCTGGTGGTGGCCCAGTTCCGCTCCTATCTGGTGCCGCTCATCATCATGGCCCCCATTCCGCTCACCCTCATCGGGGTGATGCCGGGTCACGCCCTGCTGGGGGCCCAGTTCACCGCCACCTCGATGATAGGGATGATTGCCCTGGCCGGGATCATCGTGCGCAACAGCATCCTGCTGGTGGATTTCATCGAGCAGCAGCGAGCGAGTGGCATGGCGTTCGAGCAGGCGGTGATCGAGGCGGCGCAGGTGCGAGCCAAACCCATCATGCTGACGGCGCTGGCGGCCATGATAGGGGCGCTTTTCATCCTGGATGACCCCATCTTCAATGGCCTCGCCATCAGCCTGATCTTCGGGATCCTGGTTTCCACCCTGCTCACCCTGGTGGTGATCCCGCTGCTCTACTACAGCCTGCTTGTGCGCCGAAGTCAGAGGTAAACACAGGGGGCACGTGCCCCCTGTTTTCGGGTCTCACACCGCCTCGCGGGCATCGCAGGTTTTCATCAGGGGGAAATAACGGCGATCCGCCTGGCTCATGTGACCCACGACCAGCTCCTGAATGATGAAGTTGAGCAGGGCGTCGTTGCCAAGGGTGCCCGCCTGTGCGGCCGCCATCAGCTGACCGGCTTTTTTCAGCAGATGCTGGTGCTCCTGGCGATGGGCCGCCAGCTCCTCATAGCCATATTGCGCGAGGACCTGCTCTTCGAGGAGGAAGTGCTGGCGCGCCATCTCGAATATCTGCGCCATGTCTGCCAGCAAGGCATCCGGATGGATGCCGGGATCCTGCATGTGCTCGAGCAAGCGGTTGGCCAGCAGGTAGAGCTGGCGGTGGTCCGCATCGATGCGGGGGTGGCCGCATGCGTGGGCGGGCTGCCATTGCAGGGTGCCGGGGAGGGGATCCTGCCCGGTGGAAAACAGGCAGACCCTGCCCCGGCCATGGTGCTTGGCTTGATACATGGCCTGATCGGCGTGGTGCATCAGGGTCTTGGGGTCGGTGCCGTGATCCGGATAGAGGGCGACCCCTATGCTGCCGGAGATGCGCAGCGCCTGCTGCTCAAGCTGGAAGGGGTGATGCAGGCAGTGGTGCAGCTTGTCGGCGACCGCGAGGGCCGAGGCATCCGTATCGGGCAGCATGATGACGAATTCGTCCCCCCCAAGGCGTGCCACCAGATCTTCTTCCCTGACGCACTCCCCCATGCGCTCGGCCACCAACTTGAGCAGCAGGTCGCCGGTTTCGTGGCCGAAGGTGTCATTGATGGGCTTGAAGTGGTCGAGATCGATGAAGACCAGGGCCAGGGGCTGCTGGGGAGCCTGCTCCAGGGTCTCCTTGAGCCGCTGTTGCAGCAGGCGGCGGTTGGCCAGGCCGGTGAGGGGGTCATAGAAGGCGAGGCGGCGCATCATCTCCTCCCGGGCCGAACGTTCGGTGACATCCCGGGTCACCCCCAAAATGGCGTCCGGTCTTGTGCTGGCGCTGCCATGCAAGGTAGTGACCGTCTCGATGGCCACCAGATGACCCTGCTTGTGGCGCAGCTGGGAGTGGATGACGCACCGGGTCTGCCCATGATCCCCCCGTTGCCAGGCCTCGAGGGAGGCGGTGATGCCGTCGCGAAGCTGTTTCCAGGACTCATCGGGGAGCAGCTGGCGCAGGGAGAGGGCAAAGAGTTCGGCGGGCTCATAGCCGCTCAGGGACGCGATGGCGGGGCTGATGTAACGAAAACGCAGGCTGTCGGTGTCCATGGTCCAGATCACGTCGCCGCTGTTCTCCGCCACGAAACGGTAGTGCTGCTCGCGCTGGGCCAGTTCCCGGGTGAGCCGCTGTCGGTCACTGGCCTCTTCCCGCAGACGCAGATAGAGGTGCAGGAAGACGCCGAGCAGGGCCAGCAGGGAGAAGGAGATCAGCATGGCGATGGCCACGCTCCTGTCGAGCAGTTGGCGCTGCTGGCGAAGGCTCGCCTGGGTACTGTTGTAGAGGAAGGGGGTGAGGTTGGGCACCGCCTTGATCATCCCGGCCTCCTGGTAGGTGCGGGCGATCTGCTGCCAGCGATCCTGCTGCATGTAGCCGGGCTCGATGATGTCGGGCTGCATCAGGGCCCGGGTTTCACGGGCCTCGAAGGCGAGCGCCTCACGCCCGGCCCCGCTGGGGTAGTGCTCCAGGATCAGGTTGATCATCTCCTCGGGATGATCCATGGCATAGCGCCACCCCTTGAGGCTGGCCTGCAAGAAGCGCTGGACCCGTTCCTGCTGGTTGAAGACCTCATTTTCCGAGGTGAAGAGGTTGTCTCCGTAGAAGTCGTACCCGATGTCGCGGGGACTGAACACCCGGTAGGGAATGCCCTGTTGCTGCAAGGTGAAGGGCTCGGTTGTGCTGTAGGCGCTGATGGCGTCCGCCTGGCCCCTCAGCAGTGCTTGGACCCCCCGCTCGTAGGGCAGGGTATCCCACTGCCGGCTGCGGGTGTAGCGATGCAGGTAGGTGAGCAGCTCGTTGGAGCCGGGTTCGAGCATCAGCCGCTTGTTGGCCAGATCGCCCGGGGTCTGGATATCCGGCCGCTCCAGGGTGATGAGCATCAGGGGGGAGTGCTGCAACATGGCGGCGAGCACCACCACTGGGCGGCCAGCTGCCCGGGCCAGCAGCAGATCACTGCCGCGGATGCCGAACTGGGCGCGACCCGTGGTGACTTCATTGATGACGTCGGTGCCCGGCCCCGCCTCCCGCAGGGTGACCTGCAGACCGGCCTCCCGGTAGAACCCCTTGGCGATGGCGGCGTAGTAACCGGCAAACTGGAACTGGTGCTGCCAGGGAAGTTGCAGGATGACGCGCTCATCCGCCCTGAGGTCAGCCGTGGTCAGGGTGGCAATCATCACCCAGAAGGGCAGAAGCCAGCGTACAGGCTGGCGAGATGCATCGGACTCCGTCATACCGCTGTTCTCTCGGGAGGTGCTCTTCTGGCTAGAGTCAAACAATTTCCTGCCATTCGCAAGGGGAGCAGGCCCCAATAAGATGGGGCGCGAGAGGCAGTAAAAGTCATTTTTGTGTCATTCATCACGCCAATGGGCGTCACGGCTCGTTTTGAAACCTTGTCAACCCGTCACCGGCCCGGTGACAAGGGCATAAGGTGTCATTCCAGGAGGGATGGCTGCCGCCTCTCTTCTCGCCTGTTAATGATAAACTGCGTGTTTTCGGCGACTCCCGCTTGTCTTCTCCTGTCGTATCAGAAGTTGATGCTCTTGCCCCGATCGGGTGTCGACCTGTGGCGGTCGGGGGACGCCTTCCTCCGTTCAGGGTGGTATGGTAGTCATCCGTTTCCTGTTTTCCGAGAAGGTCCTGTCATGTCTTCCTTGCGCCTGCTGCTCTCCGACTCCCACGATCCCCTGTTCAACCTCGCGGTGGAGGAGTGCATTTTTCGCCAGATGGACCCGGCCCAGCGGGTGCTGTTCCTGTGGCGCAATGACAATACGGTGGTGATAGGCCGGGCCCAGAACCCCTGGAAGGAGTGCAACACCCGCCGCATGGAAGAGGACGGGGTGACCCTGGCCCGGCGCAGCAGCGGGGGTGGCGCCGTGTTCCACGACCTTGGCAACAGCTGCTTCACCTTCATGGCGGGCAAGCCGGAGTACGACAAGAGCATCTCCACCGCCATCGTGCTGGACGCGCTCAAGCGGCTCGGGGTGGAGGCCTTCGCCTCGGGCCGCAACGATCTGCTGGTGGCGGCCCCGGACGGGGATCGCAAGGTGTCGGGCTCGGCCTACCGGGAGACCCAGGATCGCGGCTTTCACCACGGCACCCTGTTGCTGGACGCAGACTTGAGCCGGCTCGCCAACTACCTCAACCCGGATCCGAAGAAGCTCGCGGCCAAGGGCATCAGCTCGGTGAGAAGCCGGGTGGCGAACCTTGGCGAGCTGTTGCCTGGCCTGGGTCATGAGCAGGTGGTGCAGGCCCTGTGCGACGCCTTCTTTGCCCATCACGGTGAGGTGGTGCAGCCCGAGCACATCTCCCCCGAGCGGATGCCCGACCTGCCCGGCTTTGCCGAGACTTTTGCCCGCCAACGCAGCTGGGAGTGGAACTTCGGCCATGCTCCCGCCTTCAGCCACCTGCTGGAGGAGCGTTTCCCCTGGGGCGGGGTCGAGCTTCATTTCGACGTGGAAAAGGGGGTGATAGGACGGGCACAGATATTCAGTGACACCCTGGACCCTGCGCCCCTGGATGACCTGGCCGCACGCCTGCCCGGGGTGGCCTATCGTCCCGAGGCCATCGACGAGTTGTTGCGTCAGTGGCGGGCGACGTTTTCGGCCAACCCCGAGCTGGAAGGGTTTTCGGCATGGCTGCTGACCGCCCTGCGCTGACCTTGCCCATGCCCAGGATCACAAGATGAACAGGGGAAAAGAGGGGAGAGGGGGCACGGCGCCCGTCAGGGCGCCAACATGACAAAAAGTAGGGCAGATCATTAGTTATTGTCTCTGTTGATAGAGGTGTCACTGGAGTATAAAAACCGCACCTCAGCAGTATCAATGGTATAAAAATGAATCACTTGGTCTATCTGAAAGATGAGGGCGTCAACGCCGTCTCCCCTGAATTCGCCCGCCGTTTTGCCACCGTCAAAGCCCACTTCTTCTCCCGCAATCCCGATCTCTGGCCGGTCTTTCGCGAGCCCGGCTTTGCCACCCTCAACGAGTTTCGCGCCCGTGGACTGGCGCCGGATTCGCGGCTCACTGCCTGGCCCGATGGCCGCGCCCGTCTGGCGGATCTCTGCGAGACCATGCCGGTGCCAGCCACCATGCGCACGCCGGGGGAGCCCATGGCCGAGCTGCTGTTTGCCGGCGCCTTGTCAAAGGACTGGGAGAACCCCTCCAGCGTCGAGAACGTCATCACCATGTCGGCGGATCCCGCCATCTATGGTGCCCAGATGGGCATATTGGCCAACCCCAACCTGGTCTACTCCGAATACGCCGGGGTGGCGGAGGAGCTGGAGAAGAAGGTGGTGCGCCAGATAGCGTTGCTGGCGGGTTACGACCCGGCCCGCGCCACCGGCATCTTCACCCAGGGGGGGACGTTTTGTAACCTCTACGGCTACCTGCTCGGCATCCGCAAGAGCCTGCCACAGGCCAAGCACAAGGGGCTAGGCCATTATCAGGACTACCGCATCATCAACTCCCAGGGCGGTCACTACTCCAACATCACCAACCTCTCCCTGCTCGGGGTGGACATCGAGAACAAGACCATCCGCATCCAGGTCGGCGAGAACAACGACATCGATCTCGACCACCTCGAGCGTACCCTGACCGCCTGCTTTGCCCTTCATCACGTGGTGCCCACCATCATGCTCACCATGGGCACCACCGACACCTTCGGGGTGGATAGGGTCAAACCCGTGGTCGAGCTGCGGGATCGCCTCTGCGAGCGCTTCGAGGTGGCGGTCAGGCCCCACATCCACGTCGACGCCGCCATCGGCTGGTCGATGATCTTCTTCCTGGATTACGACTTTGCCGCCAACCCGCTCGCCATCAACGCCGCCACCCTGGCGGGGATCGCGCGCAACGTGAGCCGCTTCGCCTAGCTCAGATACGCCGACTCCTTCACCGTGGACTTCCAGAAGTGGGGCTATGTGCCCTACACCTCCAGCCTGGTGATGATAAAAGAGCAGAGCGATCTCAAGGCGATGGAGAACGATCCGGAGAACTTCTCCTACTTTGAGCGGGACATCCAGGGTCAGACCCACCTGCAATCCACCATCGAGTGCTCCCGTGGGGCGAGCGGCCTGTTCGGTGCCTATGCGGCCCTCAACTACCTGGGGGTGGAGGGGTATCGCACCGTGCTGGCCCACTGCCTGCAAAACGCCAACTATTTCCGCTTCCGGTTAAGCCAGCTCGGCAACGTCAAGCTGGTGGCCCAGGAGAATCAGGGGCCCAGTGTCGGCTTCAAGATCTACAACCCCGAGTGGGTGCAGGACCCGGAAGCCGAATTCGCCTTCGAGCTGGCCCGCAGCCCGGATGCGGCCTACAAGGCGCGGCTGGCCCGCAACACCGAGTACCACCGCAGCCTGTTCAAGGGACGCGGCAAGGTGGGGCTCTACACCAACTGGGTGGAGGCGGTGGCGCACTCGGAATACGACGAGCGTGGCAAGTACTCCTATATCGCCGGGGAGAAGGCGGTCTTTATGAACCCCGCCTGCACCCGCGAGCAGATCGACGCCTTTATCGCGCATATTCGTGGCTGACAGAGCCACATGTTGTGATGTCATAAATAAAGACGGCGGGATAATCCCGCCGTCTTTTACTGAAATCAGTCTGCTTACTGTTTCTGGATGGCGGTCACGGTGAGCTTGCCGGCCGGGTTCTCGGCGTGAAAGCGCACCGCATCCCCCACCTTCAGATCCTTGAGCAGGGCCGGATCGGCCACCCGAAAGACCATGGTCATCGCTGGCATCTTGAGGTTCGCGATGGCCTCATGCTTGATGCCGACCTTGCCGTTGGCGGCATCGAGGCGGGTGATGGTCCCCTTGATCAGGGTCTGCTCGGTTTGCATGGCGGCCATGTCGTGGCCCTCATGGTTCATCCCCTCCATTTGCGCCATGTCGTGCCCCTGGTGGTTCATCATCTCCTCTGCCTGCAGGCTGGTGTGGGTGGCAAGGCCCAGCAGCAATGTCAGGGTCAGCGTCTTGTAGTTCATGGTGTTTTCCTTCAATCGTTCAGTCGAAAAGGGTTGGGAAATCGGGTCATTCGGATTGTTGATAAGCAGGCAGGTTGCGGCTGCGCCAGAGGTAATAGGCCGCAGGCAGCACCAGCAGGGTCAGCACCAGTGCCGTCACCATGCCGCCAATCATGGGGGCGGCGATGCGCTGCATCACCTCGGAGCCGGTGCCCTGGCTCCACATGATGGGCAACAGGCCGGCAATGATGGTCACTACCGTCATCATCTTGGGGCGCAGGCGCAGGGCGGCGCCGTGGATCACCGCCCGGTGCAGGCCCGCCTGGTCCGGCTTGCCGCAGGCGACGAGGTCATCCCAGGCGTGGTTGAGGTAGACCAGCATCAAGACGCCGGTCTCCACCGCGACGCCTGCCAGGGCGATAAAGCCCACCCCGACCGCCACCGAGAGGTTGAAGTCCAGCAGCCAGAGGGTCCAGATCCCGCCCACTACCGCGAGCGGCAAGGTGGTGAGAATGAGCAGCACCTCCTGGACGCGGCGAAACGCCAGATAGAGCAGCAGCACGATAATGGTGACGGTCAATGGCACCACGTAGGCGAGGCGCGCCTTGGCCCGCTCCATGTATTCGAACTGACCGGACCAGGTGAGGGCGTAGCCCGCCGGCAGCACCAGCTGTTTGTCCACCTCGGCCTTGGCCTCTGCCACAAAAGAGCCGATGTCGCGGCCGCGAATATCGACGTAGACCCAGCCGTTGAGGCGCGCGTTTTCACTGCGCAGCATGGGCGCCTCGTCGCTGATGTAGACCCGCGCCACGTCCGCCAGCGCGATGCGCGCGCCGCTCGGGGTCACCAGCGGCAGCAGTTCCAGGCTGGCTACCGAGTCGCGATAGCTTTGGGGGTAGCGCAGGTTGATGGGGTAGCGCTCGCGCCCCTCAATGGTCTGGCCCACCTCCATGCCGCCCACCGCGGTGGCGAGCACCGCCTGCACGTCGGCGATGTTGAGACCGTAGCGGGCAGCCTTGAGTCGGTCGATGTCCACCTTCACATAGCGGCCACCGGCC
The DNA here is from genome assembly GCF_040908115.1 of Aeromonas sp. R7-1. NCBI lineage: Bacteria > Pseudomonadati > Pseudomonadota > Gammaproteobacteria > Aeromonadales > Aeromonadaceae > Aeromonas > Aeromonas sp. R7-1. Next base: position 173,808 of record NZ_JBFODD010000037.1, read on the forward strand.
ACCCGCTCGGCATAGACCGATGAGGCGCCCTCCACCTTGCCGACGATCTGTTCCAGCTGCTGGCCGAGCTGCTGGATCACCTTGAGATCCGGCCCCGCAATCTTGATGCCGACCGGGGTCTTGATGCCGGTAGCCAGCATGTCGATGCGGGTCTTGATGGGGGGGACCCAGGCGTTGGTGAGGCCGGGGAAGCGGATGAGGGAGTCGAGCTCCTCTTTGAGCTTCTCCGGGGTCATGCCGGGGCGCCATTGATCGCGTGGCTTGAGCTGGATGCTGGTCTCCATCATTACCAGATCGGCGGGGTCGGTGGCCGACTCGGCGCGCCCCGCCTTGCCGAACACGTTCTGCACCTCGGGCACGGTGCGAATGAGCTTGTCGGTCTGCTGCAAAATCTCCCGCGCCTTGCCCACCGAGATATTGGCTGCGGTGGTGGGCATATACATGATGTCCCCCTCATCGAGCGGCGGAATGAACTCGGAACCCAGATACTTGAGCGGCCAGAAGCCCGCCACCGTCACCACGGCGGCGATGGCCAGGGTGGTTTTCGGACGGGCCAGCACGGTCTTGAGCAGCGGCACATAGCCCTGGCTTAGCCAGCGGTTGAGCGGGTTGGCCTGCTCCGCCAGCACCTTGCCACGGATGAAGTATCCCATCATTACTGGAACGAGCGTGATGGCGAGCCCGGCCGCGGCGGCCATGGCGTAGGTCTTGGTGTAGGCGAGCGGGTGGAACATCCGCCCCTCTTGCGCCTCCAGCGCGAACACCGGCAGGAAGCTGATGGTGATGATCAGCAGGGAGAAGAAGATGGCGGGCCCCACTTCGATGCTCGCCTCGGTGATGATGCGCCAGCGGTTCTTGTCGGTGAGCACCTCCCGCTCCATGTGCTTGTGGACGTTCTCGATCATCACGATAGCGCCATCCACCATGGCGCCGATGGCGATGGCGATGCCCCCCAGCGACATGATGTTGGCGTTGATCCCCTGCAGGTGCATCACGATAAAGGCGGTCAGGATGGCGATGGGCAAGGAGATGACCACCACCAGCGACGAGCGCAGGTGGAACAGGAAGGCGAGGCAGACCAGCACCACCACCGCGAACTCCTCCACCAGCTTGCCGGAGAGGTTGTCGATGGCGCGCTGGATAAGGTCGGAGCGGTCGTAGACGGTGACCACCTCCACCCCCTCCGGCAGGCTGCTTTTCAGCTGGGCGAGCCGCGCCTTGACCCCGTCGATGGTGTGCTGGGCATTCTCGCCGTAGCGCATGACGATAATGCCGCCCACCACTTCTCCCTCGCCGTTGAGCTCGGCCAGGCCGCGTCGGCTCTGGGGCCCGGTGATCACATCTGCCACGTCACCCAGCAGCAGCGGGGCGCCGCGCACATTGGTACCGAGCGGGATCTGCTTCAGATCCTCGACGCTCTTGAGATAGCCGTTGGAGCGCACCATGTACTCCGCTTCCGCCATCTCGATGACGGAGGCGCCGGTTTCCTGATTGCCCTGCTTGATGGCGGTCTCGATTAGGGAGAGCGGAATGCCGTAGGCGCGCAGCTTGTCCGGGTCGACCCGCACCTGATACTGGCGCACCATGCCGCCCACGGTGGCGACCTCGGAGACCCCGTCCACCGTCTGCAGCTCGTACTTGAGGAACCAGTTCTGCAGGGAGGTGAGCTCGCTGAGATCATGTTTGCCGGTTCTGTCCACCAGGGCGTACTGATAGACCCAGCCCACCCCGGTGGCATCGGGGCCGAGCTGGGGGCGGGCGGAGGCGGGCAGGTTGGGTGCGACCTGGCTCAAATACTCCAGCACCCGGGCGCGGGCCCAGTAGAGGTCGGTGCTGTCGTCAAACAGCACATAGACGAAGGAGTCACCGAAGAAGGAGTAGCCGCGCACCGTGGTCGCCCCCGGCACCGCCAGCATGGCGGTGGTGAGCGGGTAGGTCACCTGATCCTCCACCACCTGAGGCGCCTGGCCCGGGTAGGCCGTCTTGATGATCACCTGCACGTCGGAGAGATCCGGCAGGGCGTCCACCGGAGTCTGCTTCACCGACCAGAGTCCCCAGGCGGTGAGCATGAGGGTCAATAGCAGCACCAGAAAGCGGTTGCCGATGGACCAGCGAATGATTGACGGGATCATGATTGGGCTCCTTGCTCATTGGGTGCAGAGAGCTGAGCCTGTTTGTTGGCAACGTAGCGAATGATGGCAGGGATCATGACTTCTTCTCCATCTCGGGCATCGCCATCTGATGCTGGCTATGGTCCATGCCTTCCATCTTGCCCATCTCATCTGCCACAGGCTTGGCGTCGCCGTCAGTAGCGGGTGACTTCTCCTGATGGATAGTGGTGATGCGGTACTCATCACCCTCCTGCATTACTTGCAGATGGAGGGTCTGCCCCTCGGCCAGCTTGCTGATATCGACCCCATCTGCCACGGTGAACTCCATCTCCATGGCGGGCCACTGCCACTCGGGGATGGGCTGGTGGGAGACCATCAGGGTACGGTTGGCCAGATCGATGCTTTCAACCTCCCCCTGGGTCCACACCTGGGCGGGGCGTACCGCCGTCATGCGCTGGAAGTCAGAATCGATGGCCGATTCCGAGTCGAGCAGGAACTGGGCCGAGCTGACGATGTTATCCCCAGCCTCTACCCCTGCCTTGATGGCCACCTTGTCGCCAAACTGGGGGCCCAGAGTGACGGCGACCGACTTGAAGTTGCCATCCCCCAGCGCCAGCACCAGCCGGTCCTGGCTGCCGGTGCGGATCACCGCTTCGCTCGGCACCACCAATTGCGGCTCTCCCTTGCCCGCCTGAATGGTCACCTTGGCGAACATATTGGGTTTCAGGAACTCGTCCGGGTTGGCAAAGCGCAGCCGTACCTTGAGAGTACGGGTGGTGGCATCCAGAGTCGGGTAGAGGTAATCGACCCGGCCCTGCCAGTGGCGGCCGGGGGCATAGTCGAGGGTCATGGTGACCGGATCGCCTACCTTCAGCTGGGCCGCCTGACGCTCGAACACCTCGGCACTCACCCACACCTGCTTGAGGGTACTGATGTTAAAGAGCGCCGCGGCGGGCTCCACATACTGGCCTTCGCGTACCTTCAGCTCGGAGACATAGCCGCTGCTGGGGGCATAGATGCGCACCGTCTCCTGCACCTGACGGGTGCGTTTGAGGGCCGCTATCTGATCCGCCGGTACCTGCAGGGACTTGAGCTTGCCTTCGGCGGCGCGCAGCAACAGAGGGTTGCTGGTGTTGAGGGCGAGCAGATACTCGTGCTGGGCGTTGACCAGATCCGGGGCATAGAGCTCGTAGATAAGGCTTCCCTTGCTCACCTGCTGTCCCTCGCTCTTGATGGCGAGGGTGCGGACCCAGCCCGCCATGCGGGCGTTGACCGCCTCCAGCCTGTCCTCGTCATAGCCGACGTAGCCCACCGTCTCGATCTGCTGGTGGATGGGGAGCTTCTCCACCTTGGCGAGCCGCACCCCAAGATTCTGCTGGATCTCGGGGCTGATGGTGACTGTGCCCGGTGAGCCGCCCTGTTTTTCCTCATAGACGGGGATGAAGTCCATCCCCATGTTGTCCTTGGCTGGGCCGTCGCGCTTGTCGCGGGGATCCATGGGGTTGACCCAGTAGAGCGGCGTCTTCTCTTTGGCGGCGGGGCCTGCACCGGTCTGTTTGGCGGCCCAGTAGCCGCCACCGGCGCCGAGGGCGAGCAGCAGGGCGGACATCAACAGCGTCTTGTTCATGACAAGCCTCCGACGCACAGGAGGCGAAGGGGGGACTGGCACGGCCGCGTGCAGGCAGACCGGATAACGGGGGTGGATGACATGATATCTCTTCTCTTCTGTCAGGCCGCCTGTGTGGTGGTGTGCGCGGGCAGGGCATCACCACGAGGCGGCAAACGGGGCGTTGCTGACGAGTCAGCGAACGCACGGCTCCCTGTTACTGGCGGGGCCAGTCGTCACAGGGTCAGGCAAGGCGGCAGAAAACGGGCAAGCCGAGGCTTGTCGCTGCCGCGAGAGAAGCGCTTTCTAGTGGCGCAGCACCGACAACATCAGGTGTCGGCGTGGCCAGGAGGGAGGGTGGGTGCCGCGGGATCGCAGGAAGGGATCCCGCAACCAGTTGTCCAGCAGGGGGGCGAGGCGCCACGAAGGGAGCAACAGCAGGGGAAGCAGCAGTGACAGCAGCAGGCCGAGCAGGGGCGGTGCACTGGTGGCGCCGAAGGCGCCGCTCTGCATCTGGCACTCCTCCCCGGGCGGGGCCGCCTCACTTTGGGGGCCGCCGTGGCAGGAGAGGGAGGCTGTGTCGGCCTGGTGCATGGCGGAGTGCTGCACAGGCTCGCTCTGGTGCCGTCCATGAGACAAGGGGAGCTGCGCCGGAGTCAGGATGGATGCGGATGCGTCACTTGGCAGGGCGGTGGCCGCCCCATGCCAGCCGATGCACAGGGTGAGATTGCAGACGAGCATCAGCCCCAGCAACAGCCGGGCGATGAAGGTGGTGGGCAATCTCGATGAGAGCATGGGTGGTTTCCCTGTGACGGATGGGCCGAATCTAAACCTTGCCGAAAGGAGAAGGTCAAGGCCTGGCAAGCGCCGTCTGCCTGGGAATTGACATGAATTAAGAAAGGGCGGGGCAGTGAACAAAAAAAGCCCCCGCATGGGCGGGGGCCGGGGCTTTTGGCGAGGGCGAGCCTGGCGTGGGGATCAGGCGAAGCAGGTCCAGATGGGGGCGTGATCCGAGGGCTTGTCGATGCCACGCAGCTCGTAGTCGATGCCGGTCTCGGTCACTTTGTCCTTGAGGGCGTCGGAGGCCATGATGAGGTCGATGCGCAGGCCCCGGTTCTCGTCAAAGCCCCTGGAGCGGTAGTCGAACCAGGAGAAGCGCTCGCACTCGGTGGGGTTGGCGGCGCGGAAGGTGTCGGTGAGTCCGAACCCCTTGAGCCGCTCCATCCATTCCCGCTCGATGGGCAGGAAGGAGCACTTGCCATCCCGCAGCCAGCGCTTGCGGTTCGCCTCGCCGATGCCGATGTCGAGATCCGTGGGGGAGATGTTCATATCCCCGATCAGCGCTATCTGGTCGTCCGGGGTGTGGTGGGTCTCGAGGTAGTGCTGCAGGTCCTCATAGAACTTCTGCTTGGCCGGGAACTTGGTCTCATGATCCTGGCTCTCCCCCTGGGGGAAGTAGCCGTTCATCACCTTGATGACGGAGCCGTCTTCCCGCTTGAAGCTGGCCATGATCATGCGGCGCTGGGCATCTTCCGGATCGGTGGGGAAGCCCTTTTGCACCTCGATGGGAGCCTGCTTGCTCATGATGGCGACCCCGTAGTGCCCCTTCTGGCCGTGGAAGACCACGTGGTAGCCCATGGCCTCCACGTCCGCGACCGGGAAGGCTTCGTCGTGCACCTTGATCTCCTGCAGGCCGATCACGTCCGGCTGGTGCTTGTCGATAAGGGCTTGCAACTGATGAAGACGGGCGCGCAGGCCATTGATATTGAAAGAGATGATCTTCATGTTCGGGGTGCTCATGTCGTTTTTGTTCGTCGCTTATTGGACTAGGAATCCGCGATGGATGCAAGTTCGGGGGCTGTGACTGGCGCAGCGGCTCGGGAATCTGTTCACGATCTGTCGCGAGAGTCTGTCAGCAAGGTGACGCGCAGCAGAGGAACCTGAGTGCATATGTATACATGAGAGCGCCTGGCGACACATAAGCGAGCAGCACATGAGCCTTGGAAGCGGCCTCCCAGCAAGATCGTGGACAGGTTTCTAGCGGGTCATCTTCTTGACAAACACCACCACGAACAGTGCCAGCGTGAAGCTGCCGGTAAAGGCTTCGAAGGCGGCGAAGATCCGCGACAACCCCACCGGGGTGAAGTCCCCATACCCCAGCGTCGTGAAGGTCACCACGCTGTAGTAGAGGCACTCCATCAGGAAGATGGCGTTCTGCTCCAGGGGGGCGTCCGGGCGATAGATGAGGTGGGTGCCCGCGAAGTTGAGGCCGCAGAAGAAGTAAAAAATGCTGCAGATGACGATGAGCAGCAGGGAAAAAAGCACCACCCGCATCGGGGCCTCGCCGTAGCCGCAGAAGAGATCCACTATCCAGGAGGCGAAGCGGCGGTAGGACCAGAACGGCATCTGCAGGCGGCGCATGGTGAGCTCCTGCTGGATGTAGCGACCGGACATGGTGAAGATGCCCTGGGCCTCGGAGGCCTTGCGCAGATCCCGGTAGGTCTCCTCCGCCTCCTTGAACCAGACGCGGGCCTGTGCCGGGTCCCGCTCGCGGCGCCCCTTTCTGTCCTGCATCAGCCGCTTGCCCGTTTCCAGGTTGTCGAGGCGGGTGTTCTTCCAGCGGATGCCGAGCAGGTTGACGTCGTCGAGGGTGGCGCAGTGGAGGTTGGCTTCGCTCAGATCGGCCTTCATCAGGCTGCCGCCCTTGATGCGAATGCCGTAGAGATGGGCCCCCCGCAGGTTGGCGCGATAGAGGTTGCACTGCTCCAGCAAGAATCCCTCCGGACCCTGTCTGTTCACCAGGTTGAGATCCGCCAGCTCGGCGCGGGCCAGTTGCAGGCCGTGGCACAGGCCTCCCTGGCGCACATAGCGCTCCAGCGCCTGGGCGGTATCAGGGGTGTTGTGGGCCGCAGCGGGGTCGTGCCAGCGGCAGAGATCATGATCCCCTGCCTCTTCGGTGCAGTGGCGGCCATCGGCCACCAGGTATCGGCACATTGCCATGGTGTTGCCCCTCCCTTCCCTGAGTCAGTATCAGCATAGGTGAGGGGAGGAGGGGGGATATCAGCTGTGCTGATGATATTCCTGGCGCAGCTTGCGAAAACGTTCCTGCTGGGCGGGGTTGAGGGGGATGCCCTCCAGCACCTCCAGGGTCTCCTTGCACTCGGCGCCAAACTCCGGGCTCTTGCGGTTCTTCTGCATGAGTTGCAGCAGCACCTGGATCTTGTTGAGGGCGGCGCCGGTATTGGCGGGCGCCCGGCGCAGGGCCTCGCGAAAGTGGCCGAGGGCCTGCTCCAGCTCCCCGGCCTGATAGGCCTTGATGCCCAGATCGTTGAGCTGCTGATAGCGCTGGCGCCGCTCCTGCACCGTCTTGTCATCCCGGGTCACCTGGATGCAGGTGGTGAGCAGCCGATCCTCATCCTCCGCCAGCAGGGATTGCAGGCTCTCGGCGTACTCGAACTCCCCGAGCTGATAGAGGGCGAGTATGGTCTCGCCAAGGAGGGCCGGAGGCATGGTGGCGGGCTCGTCCAGCCAGTTCTGGTTGGCGCGATAGAGCATCTTTTTGCCCTTGAGCAGCTCCCCCAGGGCGATGCGCACCCGGGCCTGGCAGATCTGCTCGAACACCGGGTAGTTGAACTCCGACATCATCAGGGAGTCGCGGATGCGCGACAGGGCGGAGTTCACCTGCTTTTGCAGGTTGGCGATGTGGTAGCCGTCGTTGCTGTTGAGGGCATAGAGGGTAAGGGTCTGGATATAGGCCCCGAGATAATGTGGCGTGCGGTGGATTGAGTTGCGCGACAAGTCGATGAGGGCGAGCAGCACGTCCTTGGCCTGGGCGTAGTCGTGCCGTTGCAGGCACACCTCCGCCAGACGGCGGGAGAGCTGCACCGATTGGGGAGAGATGTCCACCGCCCGGCGCAGCTCCTGCTGGGCCTGCTCGTCATTGCCCAGCGCCAGCAGGGATTCCGCGAGCCAGAGGTAGGCCTCCACCATCAGGGGGGTGTGTTTCAGGGTGGCTTGCAGGTGGCTTACCGCCTCCTCGTGCAGACCCAGGGTATGGCACGCCTTGCCCAGGGTGAGGCGAGCCCAGCTGTTCTCCTGCCCCGCCAGCAGCTGGCGCATCAGGCTGCGGGCCTCCTTGGCCTGGCCCAGCTTGAGCTGGGTATCGGCCTGCAGGCAGCGGCAGAAGTTGGCAAAGCGGGGCACCGCGTCCGCCTGTTTGGCACAGGCCTCCACCAGGGCGGGCAGATCGTCCCGGGTGAGGGCGCTGAAGACGCTCTCCAGAGCCTGGCGCCGGGCGAGGGCGCGTTTGAGGCGAAACGAGAACTGCTCCTGGGAGAAGGGCTTCATCAGGTATTCGTCGGGCTCGGCTTCCAGCGCGCTCAGCACCATGGCGCGGGAGCCGTCGCTGCTGACCATGATCACCACGCTCTGGGGCGGAATGAGTTGCTGATCCCGCAGGCTTTCCAGCAACTGGCGGCCGTTCTCGCCCGCCCCCAGCTCATAGTCGAGCAGATAGATGTCGAAGCTCTCTTTCTGGCAGCGGCGGCGCGCCTCGTCGGCGGAGTTGGTGTAGGTGATGCGGTTGATGCCGATGTTGATCAGCATCGCCTTCATCATCATCTGGAAGGAACGCTGTTCGTTGACCAGCAGGATGCGCTTGGGCTTGGGCTGGGGTTTCTTCTCGGGTACGGAGTCCGGTGTCTGCATCTGTCTGGCATCAAGGCGCTACGGGCTGGTGGGAGAAGTGTGCCACCAAAGTCCGCAGGCAGGCAATTGCACATGGGGAGGCCCCCCGGTTTTACCCGCAGACCTTGGGTGAAAAAAAGGGTGTCTTGCCTTTGATCCCGGTCAAGGGAAGGCGAGTTGGCACTGGCAGGCGACGTCCCGGTTTTTAGACTTGAAGAGCGTCAGCATGCGGGAGGCGGCAGAGGGCAGGGTGCCCGTCTGCTCCCTTGCCCGCTCACAAGGAGGGATCAGATGAGTTTGCTACCAAGTCGCACCAGCCTGTTTGATGATCTGTTCCACGACATGGCCTCCGGCTTCTACATCCGCCCCCTGCACGGGGACCCGTTGCCCAGCCAGATCAAGCTGGATCTGCGGGAGAGCGGGGATGACTACCTGCTGCAGGCGGAATTGCCCGGGGTGGCGAAGGAGGACATCCACGTGGACGTGCACGGCAAGCTGGTGACCCTGAAGGCGGAGATCCGCCAGTTTGACAGCCAGAACAAGGATGAACGGGCCCTGCGCAGCGAGCGCTACTATGGCAGCGTGTCGCGCAGCGTCGAGCTGCCGGTGGAGGTGTCGCCAGAGCAGGTGAGCGCCCGCTTTGACAACGGCATCCTCACCCTGCGCCTGCCCAAGCAGGCGGCCAGCCCCGCGCCCCACCGCATCCCCATCGAATAGGCGGTCAGTGAACGATGCCCCGCACTGCGGGGCCTCGTCATTCAGGGCTGCTTGCGCACCAGATAGGGAGCAAACTCGGGGGTGTGGCTGGCGGCAAAGCCCGTGGCGGTCTTCTCGATGAGATAGACCGCCAGCTTGTGCTCCCTGGCAAAGGCCATCGCCCGCTCGGGGCCCATCACCATGAGGGCGGTGTCGAGGGCATCGGCCTCCAGGGCCGTGGGGGTGATGACGGTGGCGGAGACCAGCTTGTGGGTCACGGGCTCGCCGGTGGCGGGATCGATGATGTGGGAGTAGCGCTTGCCGTCGAGCTCGTAATAGTTGCGATAGCTGCCGGCGGTGCTCACCGCCATGCCGTTCGGGGTCACCACGTCCTCGATGGCGCCCGGTCTGTCCGAGGGCTCGACGATGGCTACCCGCCAGGGATTGCCCTTGTCGTTGTGCCCCTTGCTGCGCACCGCCCCCGCCACTTCGATGAGGTAGTTGTGGACCCCTTTTTGCTCCAGCAGCCCGGCTATCTCGTCGGAGGCTGCCCCCTCGCCCAGGGTGGAGAGATCCAGATAGAGGTCTGGGATGGCCTTGCCGAGCAGGAAGTGATCCCCCTCGGGGGTCAGGGTGAGCTTGTCGATGCCGACCCGCTCCCGCGCCTTGGCGATCTGCTCTGCGCCGGGCCGCCTGACCGGGCGCTTGTCCGGCCCGAATCCCCACAGATTGACCAGGGGGCCCACGGTGACATCGAGAACCCCCCGGGTGAGGTGCCCGGCGTCAATCCCCTGTTGCACAATCTTCGCCATGGTGGCCGGGATGACCTGGGGGGGCTGCCCCGTTCCCTGATTGAAGCGGGAGATGAGGGAGCCCGGATCATAGGTGGAGATCTCCTTGTTCAGGCGTGCCAGCAGCGCCTCCACCTCCTGTTGCAGAGCCCCCTGTCCGCCGGGGAAGGGGTCGCTCAGGGTCACCGCATAATAGGTGCCCATGGTGTTGCCCTGGATGCGGGTCTGGGTCGGGGCCGGCTGGCAGGCGCCAAGCAGCAGGATCAGGGAGAGCAGCAGGGTGCGCGCCAGCGCAGGCGCAAAGGGGAACTTCATCTCTCATTCTCGCGGGAGTCATCGACGGGGGAGCAGCTTAGCCAACGGCTGTGGTGCTGGCGAGTGGCCGTGGGCGGGAAGGCCGCAAATAATTAAGCCGGAGGGGAATTTGATCAACCCGCTTTGGGCCCGGGGTCGGGAGAAAAGAAGTGACCGGGCCCGCAGGCTGGCCCAAAAGCGGTCGTCCTTCGGTGACATTTGAATACAATGAAGATCGATCCTGACAGCATCTTTGCGGGTCGCGCCCATGGGGGCGAGATGCCTGTGCTGTCATCCTTCGTCAATCAAAGGAGAAAATGATGAAAAAGGTGTTAACCCTGCTGCTTCTTGGCTCCCTCGCCACCCCGGTCCTGGCCGACGAGTGCGCACTGGTGATCGAAGGCAATGACGCCATGCAGTACAACCAGACCGCGATGAGCGTGCCGGCCACCTGCAAGGAGGTGACGGTGACCCTCAATCACACGGGCAAGCTGCCGGTGGCCAACATGGGCCACAACTGGGTGCTGGCCAACACCGCCGACTATCAGGCCATCGCCACCGCCGGCATGAGCGCCGGGGTCGATCACGACTACCTGCCCAAGGATGACCCCAGGATCCTGGCCCACACCAAGTTGGTGGGGGGCGGCGAGAGCACCAGCGTCACCTTCAAGACCGACGGCCTGGCGGGCAAGGATCTCACCTTCTTCTGCTCCTTCCCGGGCCACTTCGCCCTGATGAAGGGCAGCTTCAAGGTGGGGTAGGCCGCCATGGCCTGACAGGAAAAAGCCGGGGTATCCCGGCTTTTTGTTTTGACCCTTATAGCCAGAGGGTAAACTCCGCCAGGTCATAGCATTTGATATTCTTTTCTGCGCACTTCGTTGCTTCAGACTTCAACCATTCGAATGCTGCTTTTTTGTGCCCTTGGCCTTCAATCAAGATAATGACATTAGGTTCTGGTGCTTTATGGGCACTTTGTAAAAAGAAAGGAAACTTACGGTCAACTGAGCCTGAAACCTGTTGTTGGTGAGGTTCCACTCTAGTCAAGCCATCGAGTGGATGGTTAATGACAAAAGCACTAAAGGCTTTCAATCCATACAGATCTTCGTAGGGGACTCTAGTCTTGAACGTCTTGGGAATAGCAAGGTTATTTCCTTCTGCATATTTAAATTCCTCTAAGATGCCCCTTATTTTTGTCTGCAACTGTTGATTACTTTTTTCTTCTTCAGTACTGAGCTCAGGTGGTGCTTCAAATCCGTCCAATGTGTATTGCATAGGATCTCTCATCACATAAACCAGAGAGACCCATGCTACTCCCATGAGGCCAAATATCAATCTGCAGATGATTTTTTGGCCTAGTCATAAATGGGCTGCGGTTATTGTACGTTTGCTTGCAGGGTAAAGAAGGCGAGGGTGGTCTTCTTGCCGCACTCGAAGCGGATGCTCTCCTCCCCCTGCACCGCCAGGGTCTCGCCCGGTGCGACCTGTTGCCCCTGCACGGTGAGCTGGCCCTCCAGCAGGTGGCAGAGGTAGCACTTGTCCGCCTCCAGGGTGAGGCTGAGGGGGAAGGGCAGGTTCAGCACCCGCACGTTGGCGCTGATGCGCGCCGGGTGGTAGATGAGCCCGAGATCCGTCACCTCTTTTTTCAGCAGCTCGCAGCGGGTCTCGTCATCCCCGCTGAAGTGGGCCGCCTCGAAGGTGGCGTAGGGGTGGCCGTTGAGCACGAAACCGGCACCGCTGACGGGCAGCAGGATGCGCTGGTAGCCGGGAAAGCGGGAGAAACTCCCCGCTTCCTTGATGGGGGCCGAGCTCAGCCGATAGTCAAAGTCGAGCTTGTCCAGGGTCGAACCAGGGGGGGAGATCAGGATCTGGGCCGTGGTGCCCTGCCTGTTCTTCCAGGGCATTTTCAACTGGTCGGACTCTTTAATCAGGGTGATCACGATGGCGCCTCGGCGGGAAGGGGAGAGTGGGGCCAGTGATACCATCTCCGGGAGTGGCTCACAAGGCGCCGCCAGCGCAGGCCGCGCTGGTTGGCCACAAATCAGGCAGCGGGCCCCTGACGCTGACCCTAATCGGTCGACTCAAGCCCTTTTTCTATCTTGTCCAGCAGTTGCTGCAACTGCGCTATCTCCGCCGGCGTCAGCAGGGAACACAGCCGTTCGTCGAGCCGTGCGGCCTCCTGCTCCCCCTGGTTGACCCGCTCGCAGGCCAGCGGGGTCAAGGCCAGACAGATGCTGCGTCTGTCAGTGGGATGGGGCCGCTTCTCGATGAGCCCCTGTTTCTCCATCTCCTGCAGCAGGCGCGTCACCTGCGCCTTGTCGCGGCCCGACCGCTGCGCAATGAGCTGCGGCGTGGCGGGATCCAGCGCATGGATCAGTTGCAGCACCTTGTAATGGAGGGGGCTAAGGGCGATCTGCTGTGCCCGGAAATGCTGCGTCATGGCGATTTTGTACTGATCGAGGATCCGGAAGAGGCGGTTTGACAACTTCATGGTTGATAAAGTCAACTTAAAAGGGTTTAATTGATTTTATCAACCATATGGGTAAAAGCCCAGCCCGAGAGGAGATGAAAGATGCCACACACCTATCGTGTACAGGTCCAGGCGCTGGACCGCGAGGTGCCCCCGTTGCAGTTCGACTGCCAGAATCACGACGACATCTTTGCCATCCTGGCGCTCAGCAAGGGGAAGCTGCCCATGTCGGAGCAGGAACATCAGGCGTTTATCGTCGGGTTGAAGCTGTTTGGCGAAGTCATGATGCAGCATCGCAAAGAGGAGCTGTTCAAGGGGTTTCTCCCCCATTTCAAGCAATTCATGGGGCAACTGAAACGCACCGCCAGGGGAGAGGAGGCGGTGGTCGCCCCTTCCGAGTGACTCCTGCCCTGACCCCAGGGGCGAGTGCTCCCGCCAGGATGCCTGATGCAAAGGAAACCCCGAGGTTGTGATCCCGGTGCTGTCAAAGCGGCGACGGCCCGCTACACTGGCCTCTCGTTTCACGGAGGACCCATGACCCACAAGATCATTCTGGATACCGATCCCGGCATCGACGATGCCATGGCCATTCTGTTTGCCGAGGCGCACCCCGCCATCGAATTGCTCGCCATCACCACTGTGTTTGGCAATGCCACCATCGAAAACGGCACCCGCAACGCCCTCTGGCTCAAGCAAAAATATGGCATGAAGGCGGACGTGGCCCGGGGCGCCGCCGCGCCGCTGCTGCGCGAGCCCGTGGGCCCGACCACGGTGGTGCACGGCCCGAGCGGGTTTGGCGACGTCCAGGCGGGGGAGGTGACCCTCATTCCGGATCCCCGCCCGGCCTGGCAATACATCGTCGAGACGGTGAAGGCCCACCCCGGCGAGATCACGCTAGTGACCATCGGGCCCCTCACCAACCTGGCGCTGGCGCTCGAGGCGGCCCCCGAGGTAGCCGCCCTGGTGAAAGAAGTGGTCGTGATGGGCGGCGCCTTTGGCGTCAACGGCCATCGCGGCAACGTGACCCCCTATGCCGAGGCCAATATCCACGACGATCCCGATGCGGCGGACCGGGTCTTCACCGCCCCCTGGCCCCTGGTGATCATCGGGCTCGACGTCACCCAGCAGAGCATCTTCACCGCCGACTATCTGGATGCCCTGCGGGACGATGCGGGGGAGCCGGGCCGCTTCCTGTGGGATGTCAGCCGCTTCTACCTGCGCTTCTATTCCGAGCGCATCGGCATGGCGGGGTGCCATGTGCACGACCCCTCCGCCATCGCCTATGTGATCGATCCTGCGCTGTTCACCCTGCGCAAGGGGCCGGTGCGGGTCATCACCGAGGGGCCCGCCATCGGCCATACCCTGCAAAAATTTGACGACACCCGCCATCCCCATGACGAGTGGGCCCACTGCCCGGCCCAGCAGGTCGGGGTCGCGGTGCGGGATCAGGCCCTGCTCGCCCTCTATCGGGATACCCTGGTGGCCTGGGGCCAGGGGCGCCGATAAGGCCCGGCAGTGAGTGAAAGCGTGATGGCGGCCGGGTCATGGTGAGGCGCCCCCGGTTATACTGGCGAACATCGGGTTGACGGGAGGAAGACGCAATGGCCTGGTTGTCTCTGTTGGTGGCGATAGCCCTGATCGGGTGGTTGATGACGCTGGGGCGCGGTGCCCTGTTCGAGGTCCGGCTCGCGCCGGGCAAGGTGGTGGTGAAACGGGGCTCGGTGCCGCCGCGCTTTGTAACCCAGGCGACCCAGATCCTGCACCATGAGCCGGTGCGCGGGCGCATCCTGGGCCTGCGGGACGGCAACGGGGTGAGGCTGGTCTTCTCCCGCTCCATCCCCGAGCCCGTGGCCCAGCGCCTGCGCAACATCTTCCCCTACGGGGATTACCGGGGGCTCTCCCCGAGCCCTGACGGGCGAAAATCACGCTGAGCGGTCGCCGTGGCGACCCTCATTTCCAGACGCCGGGCCCTGTGCCCGGCGTCTGCGTTTTCAGCGTTTCGCCAGGAGGCTCTGTTGCGGTCAGCGCGGCCCTTGCAAGGGCCTGATCGCCTCGACCAGAAAGTCGATGAAGGCGCGGGTCTGGGGTTTGAGGAAGCGGCCGCCACGAAACACCGCGTGGATCTCGTCCTGGCGATCCTCGTAGGGGGAGGCGAGCCACTCTGGCAGCAGCGGCAGCAGGGTGCCCTCGTCGATGCTTTGCTGCACCATCCAGCTCGACAGCAGCAGCACGCCGCACCCCGCGAGGGCGGCGCAGAGCAGGGGCGTGCCCCCGACCGAGGCGAGGTTGCCCTGCACCGCCACCTTCTCGCGCTCCGTGCCCTGCTGGAAGTACCAGTGCTGGCGCTGGCGCCCATGGCCGCGAATGAGGCAGTTGTGGTGGGCCAGCTCGGCGGGATGGGCGGGTTCGCCATGGCGGGCCAGATAGGCGGGGGAGGCGACCAGCAGCGAGCGGTTGGTGAGCAGATGGCGAGTGTGCAGGCTGCTGTCGGCGGGCTTGCCGATGCGCACCGCCACGTCCACGTTCTCGGCATCGAGATCCACCATGCGGTTGTCCAGCGCAACCTCCAGGCGCACCCCGGGGTAGCGGGCGAGGAAGTCGGGCAGGCGGGGAGAGAGCCAGGATGCGCCGAAGCTCTCGAACACCGAGACCCGCAGCGGCCCCTCTGGCGCCACCGAGAGGGGTTGCAGGGATTGCACCAGCTGATCCGCCTCCTCCAGCAGGGGCAGGGAGCGGGCGAGAAAATAGGCGCCCTGCTCGGTCAGCACCAGTTGGCGGGTGCTGCGCTTGAAGAGCGGGATCCCGAGCTGCTGCTCCAGGGCGTCGATGGCACGGGTCACGGAGGAGGGGGCCTGGTTGAGGGCGCGGGCGGCACGGGAGAAACTGCCCGATTCCACCACCTGGGCCAGGATGCGGATGCGATCCAGCATGGATTCACCTTTGCGATAAACGCAAAACTGTTGCAGGTTATGACGATATTCTAATCAACAATGAAAAAGTGAACAATCAGCTCACCGCCCCATCCGGGGTCCATCACCGGAGTCTTGCCATGTCACACCGTATCCAGCTCGCCAACCAGGTGCCCGCCGCCGTCTCGGCCATGATGGGCCTTGAGTCCTACCTCGGGGGCACCGACATTCCCCTGTCGCTCAAGGAGCTCATCAAGCTGCGCGCCTCCATGATCAACGGCTGCGCCTACTGCATCGAGATGCACGCCGACGTGGCGATGAAGCACGGGGAGAGTGCCCAGCGTCTGCTGGCGCTGGCCGCCTGGCAGGAGTCGCCGCTGTTCGACGCCCGGGAGCGGGCGGTGCTGGCCCTGACCGACGAGGTGACCCTGATCGCCGACAAGGGGCTCACGACGCAGACCTATGAGGCGGCGCTGGCCCAACTGGGGGAAACCCTGCTGGCCCAGTGTCTGGTGCAGGTGGTCACCATCAACGCCTGGAACCGGATCGCCGTGGCGACCCGGATGGAACACAATCACTCCTGACTCCGACTCCGAGGGAGGGAGAGAAAACGATTGTCAACGGGCCCGCACAAGGGCCCGTTTTGTTACGAAGTGTGCCCTCTGGTGCCAGGGGTTGCGACCGTTGTCGGGGGGCGGGAAGTTAATCATACATTCGTTTGATTAATTATTTTTTTTATCTTCCCCGAAAAATACCCATCCAGATCAAGGTGTGGAAAAATGACCTGTGAGTCGAAAAGGGGCTGTATGGCTCTTTTTTGATCGCAATGGCGGGTTAAAAACAGACCATATGGATCTTTTTGGTTAATTGGTGGTCACTTTTGGTGGCGCGAGAGATTAACGGAAGATGAATTGCCGCGGTGTAACTTGAATAAATTGGTCATTGTCAAGGGATTAACATCTGATGCCGCTTTCCATCACCTTTTGAACATTTTTGGGATTAATTTTTCATGTTGTTCACATGCCGGTCTGATGCAATAAAATGCTGCATTTTTTTATACCAATAAGCCTTCAAAAGATGAGGACATTGCATGAGACTCTTTGATGTGAAGAGGGGCTTGGGCGCTTTGCTGCTGCTCGCGACCGCCAGCTTGCTGAGTGGCTGCGACATGGCACTGATGAGCCCCAAGGGGCAGGTCGGTATGGAGCAGAAGTCACTGATACTCACCGCACTCGGCTTGATGCTGATCGTGGTGGTGCCAGTGATTGTCATGGCGGTGGCGTTCGCCTACAAATACCGGGCGTCCAACACCAGTGCCACCTATGCGCCGGACTGGGCCCACTCCAACAAGATTGAGGCAGTCGTCTGGACTGTACCCGTCATCATCATCGTCATCCTGGCGGTGATCACCTGGAAAACTTCCCACTCCCTCGACCCCTACAAGCCGCTGGAATCGGACGTCAAACCGGTTCAGGTGGATGTCATTTCCCTGGACTGGAAGTGGTTGTTCGTCTATCCGGAGCTGGGCATTGCATCGGTCAACGAACTGGCCTTCCCGGTCAACACCCCGGTCAACTTCCGGGTGACCTCCGACACCGTGATGAACTCCTTCTTCATCCCGCAACTGGGCGGCCAGATCTACGCCATGGCCGGCATGCAGACCAAGCTGCACCTGATTGCCAACGAGGCGGGCGAGTACAAGGGCATCTCCGGCGGTTACAGCGGTGCCGGTTTCTCCGGCATGAAGTTCAAGGCCATCGCGACCCAGGACCAAGCCGGTTTCGACGCCTGGGTAGCCAAGGTGAAGGCCTCTTCCAAGGCCCTGAGCACCATGGATGAGTTCAATGCCCTGGCCAAGAAGAGCGAAAACCACCCGGTGGAGTACTTCGCCAGCGCCGATCCCAAGCTGTTCGTCAACATCATCAACAAGTTCATGGGCGGCATGTCCCATGGTGGTCACGCCACCCCGGCTGCGGGCTCCGCGGATCACGAGGGCATGAACCACGAGGCCATGAACCATGACGCCGCCCCGAAAGCGGGTGCCATGGACCACGAAGGGATGAACCATGAGGCCTCGCAAGAGGACGCCATGGAGAACCAGGCCATGAACCATGACGCCCATGCCGGACACATGGCCATGTCGGCCGACAAGAGTGTGAAAGCAGGATCCGAGGAATAATCGATGTTTGGAAAATTGACACTCGAGGCTATTCCGTACCATGAACCCATCATCATGGTCACGATAGCCGGTATCATTCTGGGGGGCCTGGCCATCGCCGGTCTCATCACTTACTACGGCAAGTGGCAATATCTGTGGAAAGAGTGGCTGACCTCGGTCGACCACAAACGCCTCGGTATCATGTATCTCATTCTGGGCATGGTCATGCTGCTGCGTGGCTTTGCCGACGCCGTGCTGATGCGTGGCCAGCAGGTCATCGCCTCCGGGGGTGGCGAAGGCTACCTGAACGCCCATCACTACGACCAGATTTTCACCGCCCACGGCGTCATCATGATCTTCTTCGTGGCCATGCCGCTGGTGATCGGTCTGATGAACATCGTGGTGCCGCTGCAAATCGGTGCCCGTGACGTGGCCTTCCCCTTCCTGAACAACCTGAGCTTCTGGTTCACCGCCGCGGCCGTGGTGCTGATCAACGTCTCCCTCGGGGTCGGTGAATTCGCCCAGACCGGCTGGCTGGCCTATCCGCCCTTGTCGGGGCTGGAGTTCAGTCCCGGGGTCGGGGTCGATTACTGGATATGGAGTCTGCAGATTTCGGGTCTGGGTACCCTGCTGACCGGCGTGAACTTCTTCGCCACCATCATCCGCATGCGTGCCCCTGGCATGACCATGATGCGCCTGCCGGTCTTCACCTGGACCGCCCTGTGTGCCAACATCCTGATCATCGCCTCCTTCCCGATCCTGACCGTCACCATCGCCCTGCTCACCGCAGACCGCTACCTGGGTACCCATTTCTTTACCAATGACATGGGTGGCAACATGATGATGTACATCAACCTGATCTGGGCCTGGGGTCACCCCGAGGTGTACATCCTGGTGCTGCCGGTGTTCGGGATCTTCTCCGAAGTGGTGGCGACCTTCTGCAAGAAGAAGCTGTTCGGTTACACCTCCCTGGTGTGGGCGACCGTGGCGATCACCGTGCTGTCGTTCATCGTCTGGCTGCACCACTTCTTCACCATGGGGTCCGGCGCCAACGTGAATGCCTTCTTCGGCATCACCACCATGATCATCTCCATCCCGACCGGGGTGAAGATCTTCAACTGGCTGTTCACCATGTACCGCGGTCGCATCGAGTTCACCTCGCCCATGCTGTGGACCGTCGGCTTCATCATCACCTTCACCGTGGGTGGCATGACCGGGGTACTGCTCTCCGTGCCGGCCGCCAACTTCGTGCTGCACAACAGCCTGTTCCTCATCGCCCACTTCCACAACGTCATCATCGGCGGCGTGGTGTTCGGCTGCTTCGCCGGTATCACCTACTGGTTCCCGAAAGCGTTCGGCTTCAAGCTGGATGACGTCTGGGGCAAGCGTGCCTTCTGGTGCTGGATCACCGGCTTCTTCGTGGCCTTCATGCCGCTCTACGTGCTGGGCTTCATGGGCATGACCCGTCGTGTCAGCCAGAACATCGATCCCGAGTTCCACGGCTGGCTGGTGGTCGCCGCCTGCGGCGCCGGTCTGATTGCCCTGGGCGTGCTGTGCCAGGTCATCCAGATCGTGGTCAGCATCCGCGACCGCGAGAAGAACCGCGACCTGACCGGCGATCCCTGGGGTGGCCGTACCCTGGAGTGGGCGACGTCCTCTCCGCCGCCGTTCTACAACTTCGCCATCGAGCCGAAGGTCACCGGTCTGGACGCCTTCTGGGAAGCCAAGGCTGACGGCAGCGCTTACAAGAAGCCTGCCCAGTATGCCCCCATCCACATGCCGAAGAACTCCGGTGCCGGTGTCATCATCGCCGCCTTCAGCGTGGTGTTCGGCTTTGCCATGATCTGGCACATCTGGTGGATGGCTATCGCCGGCTTCATCGGCATGATCGCCACCTGGATCATCCACAGCTTCAACGACGATGTGGACTACTACGTACAGGTTGACGAGATCGAGCGCATCGAAAGTCAGCATTTCGACAACATCAACAAGGTGGCTTAATTCCATGGCGACTGACGTACTACATCACTCTCACGGTGCCCATGAGGATGGGCACCACGATGCCGGTGCCACCAAGGTATTCGGTTTCTGGATCTACCTGATGAGTGACTGCATCCTGTTCGCGACCCTGTTCGCGACCTATGCGGTCCTGGTCAACGGCACTGCCGGCGGCCCCACCGGCAAGGACATCTTCGAACTGCCGTTCGTGTTCGCCGAAACCATGCTGCTGCTGCTGAGCTCCATCACCTTCGGGTTCGGCATGCTGGCCATGAACAAGAACAAGGTCGCGGCGGTCAACACCTGGCTGTTCGTCACCTTCCTGCTGGGTGCCGGCTTCATCGCGATGGAAATCTACGAGTTCCATCACCTGATCGTGCACGAGGCGGGCCCGGATCGCAGCGGCTTCCTCTCTGCCTTCTTCACCCTGGTGGGGACCCACGGTATCCACGTGACCAGCGGCCTGGTCTGGATCATCGTGATGATGGTGTCGATCACCAAGAAGGGGCTGACCGAGCGCAACCGCACTCGCCTGATGTGCCTGAGCCTGTTCTGGCACTTCCTCGACGTGGTATGGATCTGCGTCTTCACCGTGGTCTATCTGATGGGGGTCATGTAAATGAGTCATTCCGTTGACAATCACGGCGCCAGCCACGGCAGCGTCAAGTCCTACATGATCGGCTTCGTGCTGTCACTCATCCTGACCGCCGTGCCGTTCTGGATGGTGATGGACGGCTCCGCCTCCCACGCCGTGGTGCTCGGCACCGTGGTGGCCATGGCGGTGGTGCAGATCTTCGTACACCTGGTCTACTTCCTGCACATGAACACCTCCTCCGAGGAGCGCTGGAACCTGGTGGCACTGGTCTTTACCGTGCTCATCATCGCCATCGTGGTCGTGGGTTCCCTGTGGATCATGTACAACCTCAACATCAACATGATGGTTCACTGAGCGGGTTGATGATGATGAAGCAATACCTGCAAGTGACCAAGCCGGGCATCATCTTCGGCAACCTCATCTCGGTTATCGGGGGATTCCTGCTGGCCTCGAAGGGGAGCCTGGATGTGCCCCTGTTCATCCTGACCATGGTGGGGGTGTCACTGGTGGTGGCCTCCGGTTGCGTGTTCAACAACTACATCGACCGGGACATCGACTGCATCATGGAGCGCACCAAGAACCGCGCCCTGGTGCGGGGGCTCATCGCCCCCGGTGTCTCCCTCTGGTATGCGACGGCGCTGGGCGTTGCGGGCATTGCACTGCTCTACTTTGCGGCCAATCCGTTGGCCGCCTTGCTGGCGGTGCTGGGCTTCCTGGTTTATGTGGGGGTCTACAGCCTCTACATGAAGCGCCACTCGGTCTATGGCACCCTGGTCGGCAGCCTCTCCGGCGCCGCGCCGCCGGTCATCGGCTACTGCGCGGTGAGCGGGCAGTTCGACTCGGGGGCCCTGATCCTGCTGGCGATCTTCAGCCTGTGGCAGATGCCGCACTCCTATGCGATCGCCATCTTCCGCTTCAAGGACTACCAGGCCGCCAACATCCCGGTGCTGCCGGTGGTGAAGGGGATCCCGGTGGCCAAGCTCCACATCACCCTCTACATCCTGGCGTTCATGGTGCCGACCCTGATGCTGTTCCTCGGCGGCTACGCCGGTTACAAGTATCTGGTGGTGGCCACCGCGGTGAGCGTCTGGTGGCTGGGGATGGCGCTGTCGGGCTACAAGGCGGCGGTGGACGACTCCCTCTGGGCGCGCAAGCTGTTCATGTTCTCCATCGTCACCATTACTTGCCTGAGCGTGATGATGTCGGTGGACTTCCAGCCGGACGCAGCGCCTGTATTGGTGAGCATGCTGCCCTGACGCTGGAGCTGACATGTTCTCCATCGTCATCATCTTCACCTGCCTGAGCGTGATGATGTCGGTGGGCTTCCAGCCGGACGCAGCGCCGCTGCTGGTGAGCATGCTGCCCTGATAGTGTGAACTGCACCCCTGAAATGCATGAAATCCAGAGCCGGGAATCTTCCCGGCTCTGCTATTATGGGCGCCGCCCTGCGAGGGGCATCGCCGATTTTTCGGGGGCGGCCGGGCGCCTGTCACCCCTTTCTTTCTCTCTTCTTTTTGACTCATCGAGGCCCTCATGAATGATTTCACCATGACGAGGGGCGAGCGACGCGCGACCTGGGCGCTCGGCTCCGTCTTCTCGCTGCGCATGCTCGGCATGTTTATGGTGCTGCCGGTGCTGACCACCTACGGCATGTCCCTGGCGGGCGCCTCCGAGGCGCTCATCGGGCTTGCCATCGGCATCTACGGCATGACCCAGGCCCTGTTCCAGATCCCCTTCGGCCTGCTCTCCGACAAGGTGGGGCGCAAGCCCCTCATCGTCGGCGGCCTGCTGATGTTTGCCCTTGGCAGTGTCATCGCCGCCCTGAGCGACGCCATCTGGGGGGTCATCGTCGGGCGCGCCCTGCAAGGGAGCGGCGCCATCTCCGCCGCCGTCATGGCGCTCCTGTCGGATCTCACCCGGGAGCAGAATCGCACCAAGGCCATGGCCTTCATCGGGGTGAGCTTTGGCATCACCTTCGCCATCGCCATGGTGACCGGCCCCCTCATCACCCATGCCCTGGGCTTGTCCGGCCTCTTCTGGCTCATCGCCCTGCTGGCCCTGGCCGCCATCGCCATGGTGCTCTGGGTGGTGCCGACCCCGGCGGCCCACCTGCAAAATCGCGAGTCCGCCATGGTGCGAGGCAGCTTTCGTACCGTGCTCACCAACCCTCGCCTGCTCAAGCTCAACCTCGGCATCCTCTGCGTCCACACCCTGCTGATGTCGAGCTTCGTGGCCCTGCCGCCCCTGCTGGAACGTGCGGGCCTGCCCCGTGACAGCCAGTGGCAGGCCTATCTGGTCACCATGCTGATCGCCTTCGTGAGCGTGGTGCCCTTCATCATCTATGCCGAGAAGCACCGCCAGATGAAGCGGGTCTTCATCGGGTGCGTGGTGGTGATGCTGGCCGCCGAGCTGGTGCTCTGGCAGAGCGGCCAGCAGTTGTGGGGTCTGCTCGCCGGGTTGCAGCTCTTCTTCATCGGCTTCAACGTGATGGAGGCGCTGCTGCCGTCTCTCATCAGCAAGGAGTCCCCGCCGGGCTACAAGGGCACCGCCATGGGGGTCTATTCCACCAGTCAGTTCCTCGGGGTCGCCATCGGCGGCAGTCTCGGTGGCCTGCTCTACAGCCTGGGGGGCGGCCCCCTGGTGTTTGGCGGTTGTGCCGCCCTGGCCCTTGCCTGGCTCGGGGTGAGCCTCACCATGGCCGAGCCCCCCTATGTGAGCAGCCTGCGCATCGTGCTGCCGGAAGGGGTCGAGGCCACCCCGGCCCTGGAGCAGCGGATCCGCGCCTGCGAGGGGGTGAGCGACGTGCTGCTGGTGCGCGAGGAGCACTCCCTCTACGTGAAGGTGGACAGCAAGCGCCTGACCCGCAGCGATCTGGAGCGGCTGGTCTCTTTGTGATGGCTGGCTGCGCGGGGCGGCGCAGAGCGCGGGCTGATGGGCGGCTGCTATGCTGAGATCCTCACTCACAGGAGGAACCTCTGATGTCATACGTGGACGGATTCGTGCTCGCCGTGCCGACGGCCAACAAGCAGGCCCTGATCGATCATGCGGGGCAGTTTGACCCCATCTTCCTCGAATACGGCGCCACCCGGGTGCTGGAGTGCTGGGGGGACGACGTGCCCCACGGCAAGCAGACCGACTTTTATCGGGCGGTGGCGGCCAGGGAGGATGAAACCGTGGTCTTCTCCTGGGTGGAGTGGCCGAGCAAGGCGGTGCGGGACGACGCCATGGGCAAGATGATGCAGGACCCCAGGATGGACCCCGCCAATCCCCTGCACCAGACCATGCCGTTTGACGGCGCCCGCATGATCTTCGGAGGCTTCACCACCGTGCTGGAGCTCAAGGGCTGAGACCGGCCATCGGGTCACCCAGGTGGCCGGAGCGCAAGGGCCGATAGCAACACCCAGGCCCGTCAGATGATGAAAAAGCCCGCCAGCCGGCGGGCTTTTTGCTGGGCGTTATCTCATGGTCGCTCTCCATGGGGGACGTTCAGCCCGGGCGCCAGAAGGGCTTGTCCCCGAGAATGGTGGCCCTGTGCATCACCCGGCGGGCCGGCAGGTAGTCGGCATTGGCATAGTGTTGGGTCACCCTGTTGTCCCAGATGGCGATGTCGTTCTCCTGCCAGCGCCAGCGCACCTGGAACTCGGGGCGGGTGATGTGCTCGAACAAAAAGCCGAGCAGGGCCTCGCTCTCTTTGGGGGGCAGCCCGGGCAGCCGGGTGGTGAACCCCTCGTTGACGAACAGGGCCTGACGGCCGCTCACCGGGTGGGTGCGGATCACCGGGTGGCGCAGGGGCGGGTGACGGGCCACGGCCGCCTGCCAGCGCTGGCGCGCCTCCTCGCTGTCATCATGGCGATGGGCGGGGAAGGACTTGGTGAAGTCATGCTCGGCTTCCAGCCCTGCCAGCAGGGTTTGCAGGGGCGGGGAGAGGGCCGCCAGCGCCGCGATGCCGCTGGCCCAGAGGGTGTCCCCCCCGGTGGGGGGCAGCTGCTTGGCGGCCAGAATGGCCAGTGCCGGGGGCGTCTCGATAAAGGTCACGTCGGTGTGCCAGTTGTCGTTGTCCGGCGGATTGTCGTCGTGGGTATCGAGCACGATGATCTCCTCGGCCTCCTCCGTGTGGGGGTAGACGGGGTGGATGTGCAGATCCCCGAAGCGGTTCGCCAGCGCCCGCTGGGCTCGCGGGGTGATGGGCTGGTTGCGAAAGAACAGCACCTGGTATTTGAGCAGGGCGCGATGGAGCTGCTCGAACTGCCCCTGGCTCAGGGGCTCGGCCAGATTGACGCCGGCGATGACGGCGCCGATGTGGGGGCCGAGGGGGGTAATGGTCAACTTGTCGGTCATGGTCTTGCTCCATGTCTGGGGGCGTGAAGGCCCGATGCCAATAGGAAAGGGGGGCGAAGGATCGCGGTCAGCCTGTGGCTCATTGTCCTTCTCCATGCCAGGGGGTGAGCCTGCGCTGCAGGGCGCGCAGGCCCAGTTCCAGTACGAAGGCGATCAGGGCGATCACCAGGATGCCCGCCAGCACCACGTCGGTGGCGAGAAACTCGCCGGCGGATTGCACCATGAAGCCCACCCCCCGGGTGGCGGCGATAAGCTCGGCCGCCACCAGGGTGGACCAGCCCACCCCGAGCCCGATGCGCAGCCCGGTCAGGATGTCCGGCAGGGCGCCGGGCAGGATCACGTGCCAGAGCACCTGGGACCGGGATGCGCCCAGCGCCTGGGCCGCCCGCACTCGCACCGCGTTGGCGCTCTGCACGCCCGCCAGGGTCGCCAGGGCCACGGGGGCGAAGATGGCCAGATAGATGAGCAGCACCTTCGATGTTTCACCGATGCCAAACCAGATCACCATGAGTGGCAGGTAGGCGAGCGGCGGCACCGGGCGGTAGAGCTCGATGAGGGGATCCAGCACGCCGCGCACCGTGGGGGAGAGCCCCATGGCGATGCCCACCGTGATGCCAAAGAACGCCGCGGCAGCGAGCGCCACCAGGATGCGCCACAGGCTGGCCCCCAGGTGTTGCCACAGGGTGGCATCCATAAAGCCCATAGGGCCTGCGACGGTGATGAGCTGTGCCAGCACCCGCTGTGGGGGCGGCAGGAACAGGGGATCGACCCAGCCGAAGTGGGCCACCAGCCACCACAGGGCCAGCAGCACGATCAGGGTGGCGAGGCTCAGGGTCAGACGGCGGGGCAGGGGCCAGCCCGCTGCCCGTGTGTGGGTGAGATCCCGTTGCCGGGCGAGGGCGAGGGTCATGCGAAGGCCTCCCGCTCTGCGAACACCCGTTCCAGCACGTATTCACGGCGCTCGATGAAGGCCGGATCGGACTTGATGCTGCGGCAGGGCTCCCCGGCGGCGAAGCGGCGACCGAAATCCAGGGTCAGCCGCTCCGTCACCCGCCCGGGGGAGGGGGAGAGCAGCACCAGATCGGTGGCCATGAAGATGGCCTCCTCGATATCGTGGGTGATGAGCAGCACCTGACGCCGGTGCTCGTGCCACAGGCGCAGCAGCAGAGTCTGCATCTGCTCCCGGGTGAAGGCGTCCAGGGCGCCGAAGGGCTCGTCCAGCAGGAGCAGGCGGGGCTGGGTGGCGAGGGCCCGGGCGATGCCGACCCGCTGGCGCTGGCCGCCGGAGAGCTGCCAGATGGCGCGATCGCCGGCCCCCTCCAGCCCCACCTGACGCAGCAGTGCCTGGGCCTGTTCGGTGCGCTCGGCACTGGGCACGCCCGCCAGCTGCAGGCCGAGGGCCACGTTGTCTCGCACGTTGCGCCAGGGCAGCAGCCCCTCGCTCTGGAACACCACGCCGCGCTCGGCGCCGGGGCCGGTGACCGGCTTGCCCTCAAGGCTTATCTGGCCGTGGTGGCAAGGCTCGAAGCCCGCCACCAGGTTGAGGAGGGTCGTCTTGCCCGAGCCCGAGGGCCCCAGCACCACCATCAGCTCCCCCTCGGACAGGGAGAGGTTGATGTTGTCGAGCACCCGTCTGCCGGCGTACTCGGCGGACACATGAGAGAGCTGCAACATGGTCGTCTCCTTGGATTTACTGGGCCACGGCTTTCACGAAGCGATCGGTCACGAACTGGCGGTAGTCCGAGGCGGCGTTCGCGACCTTGCCCTGGCTCTCGAGGAAGCGGGCGGTGTCGATGATGGTCTGGTTGACGAGGCGCCCGAGCTCGGCACTCTGGGCCTTCGCATCGAGGTAGGTGTTGCCCTTCACCAGCGCGGGAACGTCCGCCTCGGGAACGCCGCTCAGCTTGGCCAGCTTGGCGAGGTTGTCCGGCTTGGTGAGCCAGCCGTCGGGGTTGGCCAGGTAGTCGCGCTGGGCGGCCAGGGTGCTGTTCACGAAGGCCTGCACCACTTCGGGGTGGGCCTTGGCAAAGTCCTTGCGCACTACCCAGACGTCCAGGGTCGGCGCCCCCCAGTCACCCACCTGGGCGGAGTCGGTCAGCACCTTGCCCTCCTTGGTGAGCTGGTTGAGGGCGGGGGCCCAGACATAGGCGCCGTCGATGTCGCCCCGCTGCCAGGCGGCGATGATGGCTGGTGGTTGCAGGTTGACGATCTGCAGCGTCGCGGGGTCGACGTTCCAGTGCTTGAGGGCCGCCAGCAGGCTGTAGTGAGTGGTGGAGGTATAGGGCACGGCGATGCGCTTGCCCGCGAGATCCTCGGGTTTTGCGAGCCCCTGCTTCACCACCAGAGCCTCGGACTCCCCGAGCTTGGAGGCGAGCAGGAACACCTCGATGGGCAGGTTCTGGCTTGCCGCCACCGCCAGGGGGCTGGAGCCGATGTTGCCTATCTGCACGTCGCCGGAGGCGAGCGCCCGTACCACGCTGGCGCCGCTGTCAAACTTGCGCCAGTCCACGGTGGCGCCGCTCTCCCTGGCGAAGCTGTTGTCGGCCTGGGCCACCTTGGCGGGTTCGGCGGAGGTCTGGTAGGCCACGGTGACGTCGAGGGCCTGGGCGGACTGGCCGAGCAGCATGGAGGCTGCGAGCCACAGAGAGATGCCTTTTGCTGTCATGATGCACTTCCTTGTTGGGGGTGTTGGAAGCCACATCTTTATCTGAACATCCCCGGGGGCGAAGGAACGAGAAGGGTGTTCTCATGCCGTTTGGTTCTTAGAAAAAGAACGGTAAATCAATGATCTGATTGAGATATGCCAGAAAGTGGATAGCTTGCTCACCCGCCGTCTATCGGGTGGCTGGCGCAAGGGGCCAAGGGCCGGCCACCAGGGGCCAGCAGGTGCGTGCAGGGGCTGGCCAACAGGGAGGGCAGTGACTGACAGGGAGAAGAGAGGAAAAGGCCCCGCCAGGGTGGCGGGGCCGGGGGATCAGCGCTCCACCAGCGGGGCCGAGCGGTAGCTCCACAGGCCGTAGGTGCGCAGGGCGTCCCGGTAGATGCCAAGCAGCTCCTCCGGGCTTGCCTTGGCCAGGGCCGAGAGGGGCTTGTCCGGGTAGGCGACGCTGTCGATGCGGATGTTCGCCGGGCCGCTCTGCCAACAGGCGATTTCCAGCAGGGTCTGGCCCCGGCGCACATGGCTCGCCGAGCTCACCAGGGTGGCGAACTCAATCTCGTGGCGGGCGAGGGCATAGCCGCTGTAGAGGGCGTTCTCCACCGTGCTGGTGGCGTAGTTCTCCTCGATGATGCGGGAGCGGTCGATGCCCTTTTTCGCCAGCCAGTCCGCCATCAGCTTGCCCTCGGTCTGGCGGTTCTGGGGCACGCCGCCGGTGAGGATGATGAGGGCTGCCGGATCGGCCTGGGCCAGGGCGCGGGTGGTCTCGAGGCGTCCCAGCAGGATCTCGTGCATGGAGCCATCGGGATTGAGGGCATAGCCCAGGGTGACGATGGCGCGGCGCCCCTTCTTCTCGCCCCGTCCCTGACGCTCCTTGAGGGGGGTGGCGACCACCCTGTCCACGGTGGCGAACAGTCGCTGCAAGTCGGCGGCGCGACCGGCATTGAGCTCGCCGACCCGCTTGAGGTAGCCATCGGATTTGGCCTGGTTGCCCTTGAAGCGCTGCCAGGTGGCGAGATAGGTGTTGATGTCCAGATCGTCCGGGGCGGCGGTGAGGGCCTGCTCGAACAGGGCGATGGCCCTGTCCACGTTGCCGTTGTAGATCTGGGCGTTGGCCGCCGAGACGAGCAGATCGGTGCGATAGGGCTCGAGCTGGTGGGCCTCCAGCAGCAGGGTGGTCACCTGCTCCATGTTGCTCGGCATCTTGGCGGTGAAGCCCGCATCGGAGACCCGGGCGGGGGAGTGGAAGATGCGGGCGGCGTCTGCCAGCAGCTGATCCACCACCTGGCGCTTGCTGATGAACTGCTCGTAATTCTGCTCCTTTTGCAGGGAGCGCACCGGGGCGGCCCAGGCATCGGATGAGACAACGAGCGGCAGCGTCAGCAGGCTGGTGAGGGTCAGGGCAATCGCGGTTTTCTTCATCATGGGGCTCCCTCTGGGGTGCGGGGCGCGATGCCGTGGCTCGTCCCCTGAATGCTTTTCCAATAAAAACAGATGCTTGGTTTGCTGCCTACTCTACTCCCTTCCCGATGAAAAAAACGTGAACCGTTCCGGTTATCCCGATGACCCCCCTCAGCGCAGCCCCAGACGTTCCTGCAGGAAGGCCAGCCAGGCCGCCACCTTGGCGGGCAGGTGGCGGCGCTTGGGATAGACGCACCAGATGCCGTGCTCGGGCAGGGCATGGTCTGGCAGGACGGGCACCAGCCGCCCGATGGCGAGATCCCGCGCCACGATGAAGTCCGGCATGTTGCCGATGCCAAGCCCCGCCAGCAGCGCGGTGTGGATGGCATCGCTGTTGTTGACCTCGAAATTGCCCCTGGGGGTGATGGCCACCTCTCCTTCGGGGCCGTGCAGCCGCCACTGGGTGCCTCCGCGAAACAGGGAGTAGAAGAGGCAGTTGTGGCGCTCGAGATCCGCCGGGGTGCGGGGCGTGCCGGCCTGCGCCAGGTAGGCGGGGGCGGCGCACAGGGTGCTGAGACAGGGGGCGAGGCGGCGGGCGACCAGGCTCGAATCCTCCAGCTCGCCGATGCGCACCGCCACGTCGAACCCCTCGGCCACCAGATCCTGCCGGGCGTCGCTCATCTCCAACTGCAACTGCACCTCGGGGTGAAGGGCGAGAAACTCGGGGACAAGGGGGGCGATGTGGCGCCGGCCATAGACCATGGGCACCGTCACCCGCAGCAGGCCGCGGGGGGCCGATTGCAGGGCGCCGATGGCATCTTCCCCGTCGCTGGCCAGGCGCACTGCATGGCGCACCGTCTCGAAGTAGCGCTCCCCCGCCTCGGTGAGGGTGAGGGAGCGGGTGGTGCGATAGAGGAGCTGGCAGCCGAGGGCCTGCTCGAGCTGGCTCACCTTCTTGCTCAGCACCGACTTGCTGAGGCCGAGCTGACGGGCTGCGCCGGAGAAGGTGCCCGACTCCACCACGGCGACGAAGGCGGGGAGCAGGGCGAAGGCTTCCTGGTTCATGTTGTTCTCGATATGGAAACAATGTTGTTCCAGGAGGGTAGATTATCCCCAAATCAAAAACAATTTACCCTGCTCGTCAGTTCAACCAAGGAGCAACCCCATGATCCCCCCGCTTGTTGACCGCGGCCCCGGCCGCCCCGCCCTCGGCCAGACACTTGGCCAGACCCTAGGCGCCCTGGCCGCCTTCGCTGCCGGCCTGCTGCTGGCGCTGATGATCGCCCAGAACGGCGCCCTGTCCCGCGCCACCGACCCCTGGCTCGCGAGCTGGCTGGCCCACGGGGTCGGCAGCCTGGTGGCCGGGCTCCTGTGGTGGCTCTCCCCAAGGCCCCCGACGCCGGAGGCGGCCCCGCCCTGGGCCTGGCTCGGCGGTCTGCCGGGGGCGCTCACCGTGGTGCTGGCGGCCCTCTGCCTCAACTCGCCCCTCGGCATGGCGGGCACCCTGGCCCTGCTGCTGCTCGGCCAGCTGCTGTTTGGTGCCCTGTGCGATGGCCTCGGCTGGCTCGGACTGGCTCGCCGCCGCCCCTCGGGGAAGGACGCGCTCGCCGCCTTGCTGGTGATGGCCGGCGCCCTGCTCATCGTGCTGCATTAGGAGAGACACCATGACCCTCTTGATTCTGCTGGGACTGCTGAACGGCGTGGCGGTGAGCCTGTCGCGCACCCTCAATGGCCGCCTCGCCAGCGCCCGGGGCGCCATGACGGCGTCGCTGGCCAACCACCTGTTCGGCTTCGGGCTGCTCGGCGTCCTGCTCATCCTCAAAGGGGCACCCTGGGAGCGGCTCGCCGGTCTCGATCCCTGGCTGCTGCTCGGCGGGGTGCTGGGGGCGCTCTTCGTCGCCATCAGCAGTTGGGCCATCGGCCGGATCGGCGCCCTGGCCTGCGCCCTGCTCATCGTCACGGGCCAGCTGGCGGGGGGCGCGCTGCTCGATGCCCTGGCCGGGCGCCTAGAAATGAGCGATCTGCTCGGCACTCTGCTGGTGCTGGCCGGTGCAGCTCTGCAGCGCTGGCAGGGCGGCAAGTCGCGTTCCCGAGGGTGAGTGATGCGGTGATGGTCTGGGTAAACCGGCAGGGATGACAAGAGCGTCGCCCTGCCTGGATGCCAAAGGCGGCTCGCCTGCCGGATCAGGGCCCAGATGAAAAGGAATAAGGCGAAAGAAAGGGAGGGAAAGGAAGAAACAGGAAGGCAACAGAGAGCAAAGAAAGAGAGGCGCCTGTCACCCTGGGCCGCCCTCAACAGCAGAACACCGGCGCAAGGCCGGTGTTCTGAAATAACAGGGTCGCGCCCCTGCTCTGGGCGTCGCGGTCATACGCAGCTTAGGCGTAGAAGGCCTCGACGGTGCCCTTGACGGTGATCAGCATGGGGTTGCCGTAGCGATCCTTGGCCTTTGGGGAGGGGATCTTCACCCAACCTTCGCTGATGCAGTACTCCTCGACATTGGTGCGCTCCTTGCCGTTTACGCGAATGCCGATCTCGTGCTCGAAGCACTCTGCCACATGGTGCGGGCTGCGCGGGTTGGCCGCCAGACGGTCGGGCAGTGCAGGTTTGTTGTCGCTCATTTTATAGACCTGAGTGTGATAAAAAGTGGGTCATTGTAGGCAATGCCCGCCATGGGCTCAAGGCTGCGTCTGCGCAGCCTTGAGAATCTGTGATGAGGTCGGTCAGGAGGCGCGCCAGGCCTTGATCCTGCCATAGGCGGTGCCAGCCAGAGTGACAAGAAACATGACGACATAGCTTAAGAGCGGCGGGTCGAAATAGAGATCCTCCGGCAGGCTGCAAAGATAGAGGAAGGCAACCGCCAGAAGCGGTGTCAACAGAAGCTGGATAAGTGTTCTTGTCATGGGGCGATTCACTTATTGGATGTGAAATATGGAGGATCAGGCGCTTGTCGCTAGCCTTTCGCAGCGTTAATCAGCCATGCCAGTTGGTGTAATTCAACAATGGGTCATCTTCTTCCGGCTCTCTATTCTGTCACGAGGTGCTATTTTGCGATTCCGGCCTGACGGGGAGTTGCCTTGTCACTCCGGTAGTTGAGATAACCATGCGACAAACCATTCAGCAGGCATGGAGGCAGACTCTTTATTCAACGCAACGTGGATATCCCAGTTCGATTCTACCTCCGCGAGTATGGGCATCACGGCATCAATCTCTGCGGGGGCATCCACATCAGCGTATTTGTTCCAGAAAGCCTCACACCAGTGAGCAATGGACTCATGATGGTGAGGTGCACTTTCTGGATGGGCGCCCCATGTCAAAACCTGTTTTACATTGTCTGGCGTAAATGCCAGCTGTATTTCATCGAGCATATTGCTTTACCTGCAACATCTGGTGTGTGACGATGGTTGATATGTCCAGTGACACTACCCTGTGTAGGGCATGTATTTGCACCAAGACATTCGTCGCTCTTTTTGGGGCGCAAGTCGTTTGCGCAATGCAGAAAAATAAGGGTCAACACAGTACGCTAGTTCGCGCAGTGGTCCTGCCGCTGCGCCTGTAGAGACTGGTTGTGCATACAGACGAAAACGGGATGGCTCTCTTTTCTCACATAACCCCAGACCCGGATACCACGCTCCAGCATGGTAAATTTGACACCGGCCTGGCTCGCAATATGAATCGCTTCATCCGTGAAATCTTCAATATCCGGTGCCAGCAATGCCCCTCTGGAGTGAGCCTGGTATGCCAGGACGTCCAGGAACTCCATGGCCCAGAAGTTGCCCCAATATTGGGCCAGTTCTGGTGTATAGCTCTTGCCATCTTCTGGAAATGTGGAACCATCCAGATCCGTTCGCCGGTATTGGAAGAACCTGTTGCTCTGATGCAGCAACGCAAAAAGACGATTCCATTTGGAATTGTTCGAAACAGACGTCATGCCTGCCTTGATAACATACTCTTTGACGGGCTCTCTATGTCGAATGTCCATCATTATCCTCCAGATCGAATGACACCTTGCCCGGGAAATCTACGCCGCCCTGTCGTGACACGACCCACTAAAACCAGATATTGGTTTGATAAACGGCAGGTGTTGTAGATCACCTGTCAAGCGCTATTTTTATAACGCGGTCAAGCAGTTCTTCGTCCTCATACAGATCGTGGTACGCGGTGAAAGAGAGGTTGCCTTCATTGTACTGTTTTTCAAAGAATATTTTTAAGCGCCATTCGTCGGGATCTGGCTTGTTGAAATCAAAGTCTATTCCACCGACAGAAGCAGTTCGGTATATACCGACACCAACACCATGAGTACGATAGACCCAATGATTCCCTGGTAGGGTCATGCTTTCCCTATGCTTTGGCTCCAATATTTCCTCTGCGGAGGCCAGATGAAAAACACGTACAAGCAGCTCTTCAGCCCACTTCCTTTGTGCATACCATAGCGGAATAAGGTTTTTGATTTTTTCCAGATTGTCCATTTTGCCTTCTCAGATTCTATGTTATGGCGTGTTATATCCAGCGGCGGCAACCTATCTCGCGGTCAACATGCATAACAGAAAATTGTTCTGCGGCAGATTCTGTGTTTGGGATTTGGCTGCAATATTGCCCGACCTGTTGGCAAGATGGGGTGGTCAATCCAGACCAGTGAAGGCTATGAACGTCTTGAATGACAGGCCGACAAGACAGGAGTGATCATGGGAACAACCGCTCATAAAGCTCTTGTTCAAATGGCATGCCAAACGGGCTGGCAGTCACCAGATTCTTGCTGTAGCCATGTTTGTTTCCCTGTGCAATAAACCCCAGTGGAGTACCCTTGACCAACAGGGCGACGGAATGACCGTCAGGCGCCCAACGCAGCTCAATATCGCTTTCGAGGGGTGCATCACCTTCACTACCAGGAACAACAAACTTGAGGATTGCCGGCGGTGCGTTGTTGTCGCAGTGCTCATTCAGATGTGCAGGGGATGGTACCGTATTGAGCAGCCAACAGTCCGCTGCAGGGTAATCAGACCCGGAGTCTGTCATGTAGAGCCAGACCGAAGTCCCTTCATCAGCAAGAATGGCCGCCTTATGGGAAACAGGATGTCTTTCAGATAAAAAAAGGGGGTTCATTTTTGATGAGCCTCAGATTGAGAGCATGATCGCACCATCAGATACCAGGTCCTTACCGGGATATCCGAATATGTCTGATGGAAATATATTCATGGTGAGGGATTGATACACGGCCTGGATTGCGGTACAAACATGAACATCAACTAGGAAAATTCATATAGCGCCAGTTCACAGCGATATAATTTGTTTTTTTCAAGCATATTGACTGATTTTTAGAACCTGCCAAATTGATAAAAATGAATCGCTACATGATCCACCTGTTATCACAAAATTGAAAAGCATCATGGTTAAAGTATGTCTTGTCATTGACTTTCTGTTCTTTTTGGAACCAGAGCCAATATCAATGTTGCAACCGGGCCTAGCAGCAATGAAATAAAAAACCAGGCTAAACCGCTACGGTTCTTCCCTTGGGCGAGGACAGCATTGATTAACATCAATGTTTCCCACCCAACAGAAAACTGTTTGCTTACCTCAATATATTCAGAGCTCACAAGAATTCCCTTTTCATTTTATATGATGACATTTGGTTATAGAGCGAGGTCGGAAGCCACATTTTTGTGGGCAGGCCATGCGACCAAACCTTAAGAAATAACAGTGTTTATATATCTATACAATGTCTTCTGACTTTAAATGCATGGTGCCAATAAGAACTATTGCATTGCAAACATTGCCTTTGCTACTGATGACATCACGACTGGACTCAAATATTGCATAGAAGGCACAGTTGTATGACCTTATCAACGCCCTAAGTGACAGCATATCTTGTGAACCATCATAATTTTTTCGCCAATATGGAGCGATAAAGGAAAGTCCTATGCCGAGGTGATAGGCGCTGGGGCCTAGGCTATGTTCTATATCATTCTTTGCCTTTCCCACCACCGAGTTTATTTTTTCATCTAGATCTGATTTAGCTCGTTCACCAAAATACAGCCATTCCATCTTTGCTTCAGCAATAGCGATATTAGCTTGCTTTGAAAAATACAGATCAACACGGCCGTTAACCGTGTTATCTATGTTACCTTTTTGGCTGGAGTACTCTTCCAAGGCAATTCCGCCACTTCTCCAAACAGCTCCTGAAAAGGCGCTTACATTAGCCCGTTCATTATACCAGTAGAGACAGTCATTATACTGCTTCTGTTCAGTGAATTCTTTGTGGAGTAGTCCCCATTGTTCTATTATAGGAGCAATCCAAGCAATCTGTTGATTGTGGATTCTCATCTCAAATTGATTTGTATTCATTACTTTTCCTTGTATGTACAAATTCTCACAAAGCCTTGGGTATACGCTGCCTTCGCTTGGATTTACCGTTTTTATATATGTAGTCTTTTTATCCAGATACCCTTCAAGGTATCTAGAGAATGATTTTGTACAGTTTGTCGTAGTAAAAATCATCAAAGTCAGCAACCGTTTTTAGGGTAAACGGTGCTGGCAAGGTGAATCGTTTCCAGGTTTCTTTGAAGATTTCGTCACCATCTTCTTGCGCATCCTGATTGATGTTCTCCTTTATTAATATTTTCTTGGTCGAGAAGTTGATGCTCGTCACCCGCTCGACGAGGGTGCCGCGGTTTTCACTCATGTCGTAGCCAATCAATTCGAAACCGGCGTTCTGATATCTGAATTTGTAAGACCAGTAACCATAACGTCCATGGCCATAGTGGATCTGCAAGATCCCTTTCTCTACGGAGACCCAAAGCTCAGGGGCAAAATAGACACCACCATCTTCATGCTCCGAGGAGAAACAGCTTGGATTATCGAGCGCCAGCTCATAGTGATCCCCCTTATTGAACGCGATGATAAGGCCTCGCCGATTACGATCCAGCTCACCACGGTATTCGTCAACAATGACATTGCGCTTGTCAGTGCCTTTGATGACGATGACCATATCACTCTGGCCATCCTTGTTTAAATCCCCCTCGATTTTCTCAAAGACAACATATCCCTTGGGGACAAAATCGAGCGGATCTTTGGCTTTCAGAGGGGCGCCTTCGGCTAAAACTTGTGCTTGCAACAGCATTAAAAGCAGGAATAACCCTTTTTTCATCACCATTCCGTTTTCGTATGACTCTATAAATGGTGAATGATGCGTAAGATGGATACCCATGGCAAGCGTTTTGAGCCACGAATGGAGACGAGCCTGCCTGTCCATAGGAATACTCCCAGCATTCCGCCACCGCTCTGGTCTCTCTGCTCCCCCACCGCCTGCTCGATGCGCATACCACCGGCGGCAAGGGGGTAGGTTGGTTCTGGCCATGGCGTGACGAGCGTTTCTTCGCCCCCTGGCAGGTGATCCGGGTCGCTCCCTTCAAGCTGGAGGCCTATCTCACCGCCCGAGGTGAAGCGGTGATCCTCTCCGAGCCTACTGGGTATGGCTGTCGGGGATGGTATTGATGCTGGTGTTGATTGGGTGGCGGGTGTGGGGACGGGGTTGGATGGGAAGTGATTAGCGGATTTAGCGTGGCTGGACCAATCCCAAACTGGCAACAGAACAGTAGGACTCCCATCATTTTGAATGTTAGCGATGCTGATTTTTACTCAGAAACGGTGGATGTCCTAATTCTCGTTAGATGATTTTAATTTAAATTTTGTTGCAACAGATAAATGTAATCGAAAAGTAAGAAAACTATGACTATTGAGGCTAGGAAATATATTGACTTTTTAAGATTTTCTGAAAGGTTTAATGCTGATAAATGTTGTTCGTGAAGTTGTAGTAATTCAGGGTTTGTTAATACATCATAGGCAAATGCTTCGGCATCCTCTCCAAAACAACGGTTGAATTTTTCTATGTTTTGTATTTCGTATGATTCTAGAATACCTTTGTCGGCATTGTGCATAAGTATATATGATTTTGCATCTCTAATTGAAAAGTATAAAAAACGTTCATTTTGGTTTTTTAAATATTGGTGCACAATTTTAGACATTACTTGTTTTTCTTTCTTCAAACTTTGCGTAAAAACTCGAAATGCCTTTCTTTTTCCCATAATTACAAATAAAGCTATTATTAGCATATCTTTAATCAAGAATGGGATTTTAAAAGGAAGCCATGATGTTAATAAATCAAATATTGGATGCAACCACAAATGCCAATATGTTGATATGGTGTGAATAAACAAAAATGTATAATGAAACACATCCTCTAAGCCAATAAAGCTAGATTTTTCAATCAAGTAAAGCCCAAACAGCCTCCAAGAATTTAGGTCGTCAAGGATATTGATTATCCCTATAGCGGACAGAATAGCTCCTGCAAATTGACTGGATTTTTTAGCAATTGATGCAATTTTATTTTTATCTATCATGATTTTATATTTTTCTATGCCTAAAAAATAAAGCTATTGAATAATTATAGCAATGCAGCAATGCAGCAATGCAGCAATGCAGCAATGCAGCAATGCAGCAATGCAGCAATGCAGCGAGGTGTTCAGAAAGGGGAGTGTCCTAACTATCTGTATAGACTCGAACTCTTCATCATTTCCTATATTTGAGATTGCCTTATCGCGAAGATAAAACCCAGGTTTTGATACATTTCAAGTCCGACCAAGTAGATATATGTTTCGCCTTGTATATTTTTATTGGCCATTGCTATGTTGTACTATTATCTTGATGTTGCCCTACCCATCAGAATTTTCAGCTATTGGAAAGTAGCTATGAATACTTGGGCCATTCAAATGGTGAAATCCCTATGATGGATGATTTTATACTGAATTCGTATCGGCTAAGGCTGTTGCAATCAAGGGGACTACAAAAGTCGTTAATTGGGATAGAAAAATCTGCCAGGTCAGGGAGGAGCTCATAGATGTTGTTTAACAATAAAAATGTAAAATTGTTAAATTTACAGAAAGAAAAATGATAGGGTGAGCCGTGGTCAGGTATTTTATCCCCAGCGTTTTTGTCAGGTGGTGCAGCTACAAGATGATATAGGTTGATTAGTGGGTTACTGATATGGGTTCTGTCAAATGAAAAGCAATTACGTTGTGCATATTCAGAAAAGTTACTGGTATATATATTCAATGCGGTTCTTTTTGGGGTGTTGAGGTCTTTGTCTAGGCTTGTTCCCAATATCGATTCGAGGTTTGGATTTATCCTAACTGGACCATCTAACCCTATGCTGTTTTTTAATTTATGGCGCATTCTGTGGTTAAAAGTATTACTATGGACTTGGTTTGATATATAGCCTCCGGCCGTGGCAATGTGAATTAGCTGGAGGTTCTTATTTCTTTTGATTTCAAGGGGATTAAAAAGTAATTCAAATGAAAGTGTTGGGTAAAAAAACAAATCAAAGTCAAAGTCAAAATGGCTCATTCTGTTAATCCGAAAGTTTCCTGACAATTAGAGCATGTGCGGTGCTTTTGCAATGTGCGTGGTCTTCTGGCTGGTGTAAATTTTAAGTTTATTATACATATACCCTTTTCCCCTCTTAAAACAGGGTTTGCAGCCTTAACCTCAGCACATTTTCCAATGATATTGCTTGTCTTGCCAGAGCTGGGGCTAGTCCCAATTGGACCGATCTTTTCTAAGCGTTTTTTCAACTCTCGGTGCAAATTTTTATCATGAGCAACGCAATAAGACGTTCCGAAGCTGCTGGCTTTGTTTCCTAAGCATCCTATTGCCATATTAACCAGCTCGAATGTCTTATAATCATTGTCGATTGACATGTGTTTATATTTTCTTTGGATTGAATCAATCTCTAGATTATATTTCTCACAGCGTTCTAATAGCATAGCGTCTAGTTTTTTTATAGACCTGTATTTTTTTGTGAATAGGATGGAGTTGCCAAAGGCATTGTTTATGGGGCAAAGGGCACCCTTGAGTCTCAATTCGATTTCTTTTTTATTCATAAATTAAACCTCAATAGATAAGGGGCTAAAATATATTTTCACTTAACAGTAATGAAGTGAGCATCTGTATTAGCCAGATAAGGAAGCTTTCAATATAACTCCATGTCATATTGATAATCGCCATGAAAAACTCGTCTTAAATTATTTCGTCACAAGTGACCTCTGGACAACAGTACAATCAAAGAGCCCACCATACTTACAAGTTCCTGTCGATTTTATTAGGCAAGGCTACCGCCCCTGAGTGACAGCTCCCAGTTCGCTGTTGTTAACCTGCGAAATAGCAACAATCGCTGTCATGGCGTTCTTCCGAGAGGTTGATTGTCATTCGGGTATCTTAAGGGGCTGGTGGCGTGTTGAGAAGCGTGTTTTGGCGGGAATTTGTGTTGGATCAATAAATTAGTCATTCAAACGTGCGCTGAGTAAGCAACTGATTTTGCTGGGAATGCAAAGTTACCCTCACCCCAACCCTCTCTCAAGGGGAGAAGACTTTTGGTGACTTTGGGTCTTTCCAAAGTCACTCGCCCAGGCCCGAAGGGCGGGCGAAACCCTGTCGAGGGCAGCGCCCTCGCGTCCCATGCGGTGCAGCCGCATCAGGGGGCCAACCGTTGGCTCGGGAGCTCGGAGTAACTCCGCCCGGATCGCGAACGTCCGAATACGCTGCGCTATTCGAACCTTGTATCTTACTTGCGTGATGATTAGCTCTCATCACATGAGGCTGAGGAAGCCAGATTCGAACCTTAAGGAACTAAACCTTGTGCCGTAGATATGGCCCTCATCCTCACCTCATCGCCAAACCCGACACTGAACGGTAGCCAAGGGCTCAGACCCTGTATGTACAAGGCAAGTGGGCGATTTGGTCATTAACATGAGGAATTTGCCGTGCATTATCTCGGTATTGATGTGGCCAAGGCCAAGTTGGATTGTTGTCTATTGCTTGAGCTCTCGAGCTGTAAGCGAAAGACAAAGTCCTTTTACAACAACGACTCTGGTTTTACCGAGTTAGTCCATTGGCTTGATAAACAACGGATCTCGGCTTCTGATACCCATGCGGTAATGGAAGGCACTGGGGTTTATCACGAACGAGCAGCCATCGCACTACATGACGCGGGGATGCAGGTATCGATCATCAATTCCGCACAGGCTCGCGATTTTGCCAAAGGATTAGCTATTCGAAGTAAAACGGATGGGCTCGATAGCTTGGTGCTGGCGCGCTACGGCGCATTAGTCCAGCCCACCATTTGGATACCCCCAACGCCACAGGCTCGAGCCCTGCAAGCTTTGCTGTCTCGAGTTGATGCAGTCCACCAAGACCTGCTGCGTGAGAAAAATCGGCAGGAAAAAGCCGACGCAACAGACACGCCAGAACTGATTCGCCAGTCACTGGCTGACTCAATTATGTTCCTGCAAACGCAGCTCAAAAAGCTTCGGCAAGACATAGATGATCACATTAATCGTCATCCGGAACTTCGTGACGATGCCGCATTGCTGATCACTATTCCGGGCGTTGGAATAAAAACAAGTCAGCACCTCTTGTCAGTCATACACCTCCACCACTTCCATACAGCTGAACGCCTCGCAGCCTATTTGGGCGTGGTGCCGATACAGCGGCAGTCTGGCAGCTCGGTACTTGGCAGGCCCAAGCTATCCAAGACTGGGCCTTCGCATATCAGAGCGGTGCTCTATATGGCAGCCGTGGTTGCAAGCAGACATAACCCCCATGTAAAAGCACTTTACGAACGGCTGATCGCGTCTGGAAAAAGCAAAATGTCGGCATTAGGTGCTGCAATGCGCAAGCTGGTACACCTGTGCTTTGGCGTCATTAAAAACCGTCAGCCTTATAACAAAAACTACAGCCAGGAATCTTGCTAACACAGACGGTATCTACGATTCGATAACGCCGGGGGATTATGGGTTCCCTCACCCTTGCCCTCTCCCAAGGGGAGAGGGGACAAAGACGCTGGGAGCGGCAACAAGCAGAAAATAGAAAGGGAGCCTATCAGGCTCCCTTTTTGCAGACATGGTCAATGGCATTTGACCAATGCCGCCCCTTATCGATTGGTCGCGGCCTTCATCCCTTCCACAAACTCCTTCAGACGGGTGAGCATATGCTCCGGGTTCTGGTGGTGGGTCTCGATGATCTTCACCACGGCGGAGCCGGAGATGGCACCGGCGGCGCCAGCCTTGATCGCGTCACGTACCTGGGCCGGTTCGCTGATGCCAAAGCCGAGCAGGGCGGGGGGGGCGTTGAACTCGCGCAGGGTGTTGATGAGGCCCTCCACCGGCATGCCGGCCTTGGTCTCGGCACCGGTCACGCCGGCGCGGCTCACCAGATAGGTGTAACCGGAGCCGAGCTCGGCAACAGCCTTGAGCGTCTCGGCATCGCCGTTGGGCGGGGCGATAAAGATGCTGTCGATGCCGAACCTGTCGGCCGCCGCCTTGTAGGGCTCGCACATCTGCACCGGCACGTCCGCCACCAGCACCGAATCCACACCGGCTTGCTGGCACTTCTCGTAGAAGCCGTCGATGTGGCGCACATAGACCAGGTTCGCGTAGACCAAGAGGCCAATGGGCAGCTGTGGGTACTTGGCGCGGATGCGGCCGAGCAGGCCGAAGCAGTCGTCCGGGGTGGTGTGGCTGGCAAAGGCTCGCAGGGCGGCGCCCTGAATGGTGGGGCCGTCCGCCACCGGATCGGAGAAGGGAATGCCGAGTTCGAGGGCGTCGGCGCCCCCTTCGACCAGGGCATCGACGATGGCCAGGGACAATTCGGGGGTGGGGTCACCCAGCATCACGAAGGGCACGAAGGCGCCCTGATTGGCCTTGTCCAGACGGGAAAAGAGTTGTGCGTAACGGTTCATGACAAGGTTCCTTCTTTCTCGAAAATGTCGGCAACGGTGAAGATGTCTTTGTCGCCACGGCCGGAGAGGTTGACGATGAGCACCTGCTCTTTTTCCGGTTCACTGCGGGCCATCTTGAGGGCGTGGGCCAGGGCGTGGGAGGACTCCAGCGCCGGGATGATGCCTTCGGATTTGGCCAGTTCCTGGAAGGCGTCCAGCGCCTCCTTGTCGGTCACCGAGGGGTACTCGGCGCGGCCGATGGCGGCCAGGTGGGCGTGCTGGGGGCCGACAGAGGGGAAGTCCAGCCCCGCCGAGACGGAGTAGGATTCCTGGATCTGGCCCTGGTTGTCCTGCATCAGGAAGGAGTGCATGCCAAAGAAGACCCCCTTGCTGCCGTGACCGAGCGGCGCGCCGTGCTCGCCGCTCTCGATGCCGTGACCACCGGGTTCGACCCCGATAAGGCGCACGGAAGGCTCATCGATAAAGTCGGCAAACATGCCGATGGCATTGGAACCGCCGCCGACGCAGGCGATCACCGCATCGGGCAGGCGCTCTTCTTTTTCGAAGCACTGGGCCTTGGCCTCTTCCCCGATCATCTTCTGGAACTCCCGCACGATAGTGGGGAAGGGGTGCGGACCGGCGGCGGTGCCGAGCAGGTAGTGGGCCGACTCGTAGTTGGCGGCCCAGTCCCGCAGCGCCTCGTTGCAGGCATCTTTCAGGGTGCTGGAGCCGGAGTGCACCGGAATGACGGTGGCGCCCATCAGCTTCATGCGAAATACGTTCGGTTTCTGGCGCTCGCAATCCTTGGCGCCCATATAGACCCGACACTTGAGGCCGAGCAGGGCGCAGGCCAGAGCAGTGGCCACGCCGTGCTGACCGGC
Source organism: Aeromonas sp. R7-1 (assembly GCF_040908115.1). NCBI lineage: Bacteria > Pseudomonadati > Pseudomonadota > Gammaproteobacteria > Aeromonadales > Aeromonadaceae > Aeromonas > Aeromonas sp. R7-1. The sequence continues at coordinate 216,162 of NZ_JBFODD010000037.1, forward strand.
ACCGGTCTCGGCGATGATCTCGCTCTTGCCCATCCGCTTGGCCAGCAGCGCCTGACCCAGCACCTGGTTGGTCTTGTGGGCGCCGCCGTGCAGCAGATCTTCACGCTTGAGGTAGAGGCGGGTCTTGGTGCCCTTGGTCAAATTGCGGGTCAGGGTGAGCGGCGTCGGGCGACCGGCGTACTCGGTCAGGAGCGCCTGAAACTCGGCGACGAAGGCCGGATCATCCTTGGCATCGACGAAGGCCTTCTCCAGCTGGAGCAGGGCGGGGATGAGGATCTGGGGCACATACATACCACCAAATTCACCGAAAAACGGATTGAGCAGGGTCATGGTTATCTTCCTTTACATTCTGCAATTGAGATCAGGTATGAGCCTTGGCGGGCTGATGCGTATGGCTGGGGCACATACATGTCATCGACGAAATTCACCGAAAAACGGGTTGAGCAGGGTCATACATTATTCCTTGTGCTTATGGGCAAACGCAGTTCATTAATTCTTTGAATGAGTCACGAGGGCGCTCACAGTTGACGCAAGGCGCCAAAGGCGGCCGCCAGCTTGTGGGCATCCTTCCTGCCCGGGGCGCTCTCCACCCCGGAGTTGAAATCAAGGCCGAGACAGCCCACCCGGGCGGCCTCGAGGGCGTTGTCGGGGTTGAGCCCCCCTGCCAGCATCAGTTTGCTCTTGTCGAGCCCGGCCAGCAGAGTCCAGTCGAACGCCTGACCGGTGCCGCCGCTCTGGCTGCCGACTTTCGTATCCAGCAGCAGGCGATCCGCCGGGTAGTCGAGGGCGGGCAGGGGCTCGCCGCTCGTTATTCCTACGGCTTTCCAGATCTGGCAGCCCGCCGGCAGCAGGGGGCGCAGGGTCTCGATATAGGCGGCGTCTTCATCCCCGTGCAGTTGCACGGCGGCGAGCCCCAGTGCATCCACCGTCTTGGCGATGGTGGCGGGCTGGGCATTGCGAAACACCCCGACGTAAGAGAGCGGCGCACCCGCCATCACGGCGCGGGCGGCGGGAATGTCCACGTAGCGCGGGCTTTTCGCCACAAAGATGAGGCCGCCGAACACGGCGCCCGCCTGATGGGCGGCGGCGGCGTCCTCGGGACGGGTCAGGCCGCACACCTTGTTCTGGCCGAGCACGAGCTTGCGCACCGCGGCCTCCAGATCCGGCTCCGCCATGAGGGAGGAGCCCACCAGGAAGCCCTTGGCGTGGTGGCGCAGGGCCGCCACCTGGGCGCGGTGGTTGATGCCGGATTCGCTGATCACCACCCGATCCCCCGGGATCCTGGCGGCCAGCTGCCGGGTGCGGGCAAGATCGACGCTCAAATCCCGCAGATCCCGGTTGTTGATGCCAATCACCGGGGCGCCGAGGTCGATGGCGCGGGTCAGCTCCTCCTCGTTGCTCACCTCGGTGAGCACCCCGAGGCCCAACTCTTTCGCCACTTTGAACAGGGCGCGATACCCCTCGTCGGTGAGCACCGAGAGCATCAAGAGGATGGCGTCCGCCTGATAGTGGCGGGCCAGATAGACCTGATAGGGGTCAATCATGAAGTCCTTGCAGAGCACCGGCTGCTGGACGCGGCCCCGTACCCGGGGCAGGAAGGCGAAATCCCCCTGGAAGAACTTCTCGTCCGTCAGCACCGAGATGACGGTGGCGTAGTGGCCATAGATGTCGGCGATGGCCTCCGGGCTGAAGTCGTTGCGGATCAAGCCCTTGGAGGGGGAGGCCTTCTTGCACTCCAGAATGAAGCGGGTGGAGCCTTGGCGCAGATCCCCCTCGAAGTCCCGATCGCTCGGGGTGAGCGCGTCCTGGAAGCTCGCCAGGGGCTGGCTCTCCTTGCGGGCGGCGACCCACTCCTGCTTGGCCGCCACGATCTTGCCGAGAATGGTCTGGCTGATGGAGGCCATGTTCAGAAAGGCGTGGGGAGCAATGACATCTGACATCTCGTTATCCTTGCGAAGCTGGCTGTTGCCCGTCGGGCGTTCTGGGTGAGTGCCCCTGGGGCACGCTGTGGTGGTGGCTGACATCATGCCTCCTGATGGCTCAGGGTGGCGAGATCCCGGGCGAGGAGGGCGGCCTGGCCGCTTGCCAGCACCGTCAGCACCCGGGCGGCGGCCTGCCGAAAGTCCGGGGCCTCGCCCGCCATGACCAGGAGCGGCGCCACGTTGGCGGCGATGGCGGCGTTGTGGGCCGGGCTGCCGCGCCCTTCCAGGATGGCGGCGGTGATGGCGCGGTTCTCCTCGGGCTCACCGCCCTGGATGGCGCTGACCGGGTAGGTGTCGAGGCCAAAGTCCGCCGGGGTGAGCAAGTACTCGCGAATTTCGCCGTCGCGGATCTCCGCCACCTGGGTCGGGCCGTGGATGGCAATCTCATCGAGGCCGGCGCCGTGCACCACCATACCGGTTTTCAGGCCGAGTGCCAGCAGGGTTTCGGCGATGGGGCGCACCAGCTCGGGGGCATAGACCCCCATCAGCTGGAAGCTGGGGCGAGCGGGGTTGATGAGCGGCCCCAGCACGTTGAACAGGGTGCGGGTCTTGAGGGCCTGGCGCACCGGCATGGCGTGGCGCACCCCGGCGTGGTACTGGGGGGCGAACAGGAAGCAGACCCCGAGCTCGTCCAGGCAGCGGCGGGCCTGGGCCGGGCTCATGTCGAGCTTGATCCCCATCTTGTCGAGCAGATCGCTCGACCCCGACTTGCTCGAGACCGAGCGGTTGCCGTGCTTGGCCACTTTCAAGCCGCAGGCGGCGGCCACCAGGGCCGAGGTGGTGGAGACGTTGATGGTGTTGAGGCCGTCCCCTCCGGTGCCGACGATGTCGCAGAAGGCATAGTCCGGGCGCGGGAAGTCGCGGGCTTCGGCCAACAGCGCCTCGGCGGCGCCGGCGATCTCCTCCGGGGTCTCCCCCTTGATCTTGAGGGCGGTCAAAAGGCTCGCGAGCACGATGGGATCCACTTCACCACGAACCACCTGGCCGAAGGCGTCGCGGGCGGCGTCGCGGGTGAGAGACTGACCCTGATAGAGGGTGTTGAGATGTTGATGCATGGTCTCTTCCTTACCGCACGTGGCTTTCTGGACGGGTGACATGGGCGAGGGCCTGGGTGAGCAGACGGGCCCCTTCGCTGGTCATGATGGATTCCGGGTGGAACTGGAAGCCCAGCACCCGCTCGTCACGCTGCTCGATGGCCATGGGCATGCCCTGATAGTGGGCAATCACCTGCAACTCTTGTGGCACATAGGTGGCCACCAGGGAGTGGTAGCGGGCCACCGGCAAGGGGCTCGGCAGCCCCGCGAAGGCGCCATGGCCGTTGTGCTCGATGAGGGAGCGCTTGCCGTGGACGATTTCCCCCGCCGCCCCGACGGTGCCGCCGTAGGCTTCGCACAGGGCCTGATGACCGAGGCAGATGCCGAGGATGGGCACCCGGCCACGGGCCAGCTTGATGAGATCGATGAGGCAGCCCGCCTCATGGGGAGCGCCCGGCCCCGGGGAGAGCACCAGCACGGCGTCCCCTTCGCAGGCGTCGATCTCCTGCATGATGCGGCTCGCCGGCAGGCTGTTGCGGTAGATGCGCACCGGGTAGCCCAGGGTGCGGAACTGGTCGACGAGGTTGTAGGTAAACGAGTCGAAGTTGTCGAGCAGGAAGATATTAGTCATGGGACTGCTCCTTCGAAGTGCGGAACTGGTCGGCCAAAGCGTTGTAAGTGAACGAATCGAAGTTGTCGAGCAGGAAGATGTTAGTCATGGCTCACGTCCTTGTGTTGTTCCTGCTGGGCGCTGAGGGCCTGCAGGGAGGTGCCATGGCTGGCAGCGATGGCGGCCAGCACGGCCGCCGCCTTGGCGCGGGTCTCGTCCGCCTCGGCCTGGGGTTTGGAGTCATAGACCACCCCGGCGCCGGCCTGGACATGGGCGACCCCCTCTTTCACGAAGGCGGAGCGAATGACGATGCAGGTGTCCATTTCCCCTGCGCCGTTGAGGTAACCCACGGCGCCGCCGTAGCTGCCGCGACGCTTGCCTTCCACCATGCGGATAAGCTCGCTGGCGCGCAGCTTGGGGGCACCGGTCAGGGTGCCCATGTTCATGCAGGCCTGGTAGGCGTGCAGGGCGTCAAGGTCGGCGCGAAGGGTGCCCACCACCCGGGAGACCAGGTGCATGACGTGGCTGTAGCGATCCACTTTCAGCAGATCCTTGACGTAGCGGGTGCCGGGGGCGGAGATGCGGGCGATGTCGTTGCGGCCCAGATCCACCAGCATCAGGTGCTCGGCCACCTCTTTCTCGTCCTGGCGCAGCTCCAGCTCGATGCGGCCGTCCAGATCCAGGTTGATGCTGCCGTCCGGGTTGAGGCCACGGCGGCGGGTGCCGGCGATGGGGTACATCTCCACCTGGCGGCTGTTGGCGCAGAACTTGACCGCGCTCTCGGGGGAGGCGCCAAACAGGGTGAAGCCCTCGTCCTGCACGTAGAACATGTAGGGGCTGGGGTTGGTCTGCTTGAGGCGGCGATAGGCGGCGACGGGATCCGGGCAGGGGAGGGAGAAGCTGCGGGACGGCACCACCTGGAAGATGTCACCACGGCGGATGAAGCCCTTGAGCTTCTCGACCTCGGCGCAGAACTGCTTGTCCCCCTTGTCGACGGCCAGGGCGCCGGTCAGCGGCGCCGTGCCCTGCGGCGCAGGCAGCGGCTGCTGACAGGCCTGTTTGAAGGACTCGAGGCGAGCGGTCAGGCGGGCGTAGCGCGCGTCCAGCTGCTCATCCTCTTCGCCGCCGAACAGGCAGGCCAGCAACTGGGTGCTCTGCTTGATGTGATCGATGGTGATCAGGGTCTCGGCCACATAGAAGCAGTAGTCAGGGCAGTCGTTGCTCCCCTCTGGCACCTCGGGCAAGTCTTCAAAGGAGGCGATGAGGTCGTAGGCGAAGCTGCCCGCCATGAAGAGGGCCTCTTTGCCCTGCTGGCATTGCAGCTCCCGCTGCAGGGTGCGCAGCACGTCCAGCACGCTGCTGCCCTTGAGGCGGCTGTCTTCGTCAAGCTCCCGATCGGACGCCGGGAAGTCGAGGTGCAGCTCGTCCGCCACTCGGGTCTGGGTGATGACGGCGGGCAGGCGCTGCTCCAGCAGGCGCAGCAGGGCGGCGCCGTTGTCGCCGAGGGGGCGCACCTGCACGGCGCGGCCGCGGCACTCGATGCGCAGGCAGGCGTCCACCAGCAGCAGGCTCTGGGTACCGGCCTTGGAGTCGATCTCCACCGATTCGAGCAGCAGGTTGTTGGGTCTGTCCTGGCAGAGTCGGGTATAGAGTGCCAGGGGGTCTGTCACATAGGGGGCATTGAGCCGGATGGTATCGAATTCGCCCAGGGGCAAACGGGTCTTGTTGCCTGTCATAATGCCTTCCCTTGCATGTGTTGTGTGTCACCGATGGTCATGGCGCTGTCTCTCTTGAAAATGGGTCGGGTTCGGGTCACGTCAGCGAGTTCGCCATCGCCATGTCAGTGTGCTTCTCTGAATTGTCGGTTTCATCACAGGTCCATTTGCCGGATAATAAAAAAGCCCGCTGGGGTCAGCGGGCTTTTTCTTTGGGTTCTTAACTTGCTGTCAGATTACAGGTACAGCAACGACCACACGCCCGCATGTCAGGGAGTGTGCCACCACCAGATGGTCAGGATGGAAGTCGCTTGCATGAGATTGAGTCCTGTAAAAAGATGTTTGCAATGAAGTGCCTACAGAAAACGATAAAGCCGCGGCCAAGTCAAGTCGCTTTTTTGCCGGCCTTTTCCAGGCAGGTCCCAAACAAGAGCGAAACACGCCGATGAGATTCGATCTTCATTGCCACACCACCGCCTCGGACGGGGTGCTGAGCCCCGCCGACCTGGTGCGCCGCGCCGCCGAAAAAGGGGTGGAGGTGTTAGCGGTCACTGACCACGATACCCTCGACGGGCTTGAAGAAGTGCGCCAGACCATCTCGGCCGACCAGTTGCCACTGCGCCTGGTGAGCGGGGTGGAGATCTCCACCGGGTGGGAGCATCACGAGATCCACATCGTGGCCCTCGGGGTGGACGAGAAAAATCCCCAGTTGCTCGCCTTTCTGGCAGGGCAGCGGGCTCGCCGGGAGGCGCGCGCCGAGGAGATCGGGCGTCGTCTGGAGAAGTGCCTCATCCCGGGCACCTATGAAGAGGCCAAGCAGCTCGCCGGTGACGCCGCCGTGACCCGGGCCCACTTTGCCCGGGTGCTGGTGGCGCGCGGGGTGGCCGACAATATGCAGAAGGTGTTCAAGAAGTACCTGAGCCGGGGCAACAAGGGCTATGTGCCCGCCGAGTGGCCCGGGATGGGGGAGGCCATCGAGGCCATCCACGCCGCAGGCGGGCTGGCGGTGCTGGCCCACCCGAGCCGCTACAATCTCACCGCCAAGTGGATCAAGCGGCTGCTGGTGGCCTTCAAGGCCGTCGGGGGGGATGCCATGGAGGTCTCCCTGCCCCAGCAGAGCCCCCAGGAGCGGGCGAATCTCGGCCAGTGGGCCAGGGAGCACGATCTCTATATTTCGGTGGGGTCCGATTTTCACTTCCCCTCCAACTGGACCGAGCTTGGCCGCCACCTCTGGCTCCCCAAGGAGGGGATGCCGCTGTGGCTGGGTCACCCCGGTCATTTCGGGCTCACCCCCGAGGAGCATGCGGGCCTGCTGGCCAGCCGCTGACCCCCCCGGGCCGGCATCTTTGATGCAGGCGAGTCTGCGTCAAACAGGTTAAGGTAGTGTCATGGGCCAAGGGGCCCTTGACCATGAAGCGGGCAACGAGCGTGCCCCCTATCGCGAGAAGAGCATATGAGTCAGCATTTTTACGTACATCCCGACAATCCCCAGGTTCGCCTCATCAGCCAGGCGGTGCAAATCCTGCAAAACGGCGGCGTCATCGTCTATCCCACCGACTCCGGCTACGCCCTGGGCTGCCAGATGGGCAACAAGGATGCCCTGGAGCGCATCTGCCGCATCCGTCGCATCGAGCCGAACCACGACTTCACCCTGGTGTGCCGGGATCTCTCGGAGATCTCCACCTATGCCAAGGTGGACAACACCGCCTTCCGGCTGGTCAAGAACAACACCCCCGGACCCTACACCTTCATCTTCAAGGCCACCAAGGAGGTGCCGCGTCGCCTCATGAACGAGAAGAAGAAGACCATCGGCATCCGGGTCCCGGCCAACAACATCGCGCTGGCCTTGCTCGAGGCCCTCGGTGAGCCGCTGCTCTCCACCACCCTGATCCTGCCGGGCTCCGAGATGGCGGAGTTCGACCCCGAGGAGATTGCCGACAAGCTCGGCAAGCAGCTGGATCTGGTGGTCAACGGCGGGTATCTGGGCGAGCAGCCCACCACTGTGGTGGACTTCTCCGACGACGAGCCCGTGCTGCGTCGCCGCGGTGCCGGGGATCCGACGCCGTTTGAGTGATCTTGCCGACCCCGTGCCCGCGCTGACAACCCCCGCGGGCACGACGGGGGAGGCTTCCCTTCCCCCGCCCATCGCCACCGTGCTGGGGCAGCCCTACCATGAGCTGCCCCAGGACTTGTTCATCCCCCCCGATGCGCTGGAGGTGTTTCTCGACACCTTCGAGGGGCCGCTGGATCTCTTGCTCTACCTCATCCGGCGCCAGCAGCTCGACATCCTCAACCTGCCCATCCTGCAGATCACCGCCCAGTACATGGAGTACGTGGATCTGATGCAGGGGCTCAACCTCGAGCTGGCGGCGGAATACCTGCTGATGGCGGCCTGGCTCGCGGAGATAAAGTCCCGCCTGCTGCTGCCCAAGGCCCCGGAGCTGGAAGACGAGGAGGAGGGGGAAGACCCCCGCGTCACCCTCATTCGTCGCCTGCAGGAGTACGAGCGCTACAAGCTGGGGGCGGAGCGGGTCAATGCCCTGCCGAGGGTGGAGCGGGAGATCTTCGTCGCCGCCGCCATGGCGCCGGATTTTGGTGCCTTGAAGCCATTGGCGCCCGATGTTTCTCTGGTTGAACTCGCCCTTTACATGCAAAGTGTGGTAAAACGCGCGACTCATTTTGAACATCACCAGATCCGCCGCGAGCAGATCCCGACCCGGGTACGGATGGCGGAGATCCTCGCCATGCTCTCCCTGGGCCAGACCCTGCGCCTGGAGCAGGTGCTGCGGGCCGAGGAGGGGCGCATGGGGGTGCTGGTGACCTTCCTGGCCCTGCTGGAGCTGTGCAAGGAACAATTGATCTGGATCTTGCAGGCGGAGCCCCTGGGCCCCATCCATTTTGCCCTGGCGAGTCAGGGGAAGGGGGAGGAGCATGAGCATCTACACTGAGCGAGGGGCGGCGCCAGGGGCGCGGACCCGGGAGGTCCACCGTGGCGCTGCCTGCTGAACGATTGAAGACCCTGATCGAGGCGGCGATCTTCGTGGCGGGGCGTCCCCTCACGGTGAGCGAAATCAAGGGCAGCGTGCTCTCGGACTACCCGGTCACCGGCCGCTATGTCCAGCTGCTGCTGGCAGAGCTCAGACAGGATTACAGCGAGCGGGGGGTCGAGCTCAAAGAGGTGGCCTCCGGCTGGCGTTTCCAGGCCCGCCAGGAGTACGCCGAGGAGCTGTCGCGCCTGTGGAGCGAGCGGGCTCCCCGTTATTCCCGCGCCGTGATGGAGACGCTGACGCTGATTGCCTATCGTCAGCCCATCACCCGGGCGGAGATAGAAGCCATCCGCGGGGTGGCGGTGTCGAGCCAGATCGTCAACACCCTCAAGGAGCGTGGCTGGGTGCGCAGCATCGGCCACAAGGAGGTGGCGGGTCGCCCCGAGCTGCTCGCCACCACCCGTGAATTTCTGGACTATTTCAACCTGCAGAGTCTGGAGCAGCTCCCCGAGCTGGATCCCGATCTGCAGGCCCCCTTGTCGCTCATGCCGGGCGAGGGCGGTGACGGTCAGCCTCTGGCAGGCCGTGCTGAGCATGAACATGGTGGGGAGGCCAACGGGGCCGTCCCACAAGAGCCAAGGTTGTCCGCGATGTCGGCGGGCAGCGATCAACAATCAGGTAAACCCGATGAGTGAAAAACTGCAAAAAGTATTGGCCCGCGCGGGTCAAGGCTCCCGTCGTGAGATGGAGGCCCTGATCACCGCAGGTCGGGTCAGCGTGGATGGCAAGGTCGCCACGCTGGGGGATCGCGTCGAAGTGAACGCCGTGATCCGGGTGGATGGCCACCAGGTCAAGACCCGCGCCGCAGAGGAAGTGATCTGCCGCGTGCTGGCCTACCACAAGCCCGAAGGGGAGATGTGCACCCGCCACGATCCGGAAGGACGTCCCACCGTGTTTGATCGTCTGCCCAAGATGGATGGCGCCCGCTGGATTGCGGTGGGTCGTCTCGACGTCAACACCTCCGGTCTCTTGCTGTTCACCACCGACGGCGAGCTGGCGAACCGGCTGATGCACCCGAGCCACGAAGTGGAGCGGGAATACGCGGTGCGCGTCTTTGGCGAGATCACCGAAGCCATGCTGCAGCGCCTACGCAAGGGCGTGCAGCTGGAAGACGGCATGGCCAAGTTCAACAAGATCAAGCCGGCCGGCGGTGAAGGGCTGAACCAGTGGTTCAACGTCACCCTGACCGAGGGCCGCAACCGGGAAGTGCGCCGCCTGTGGGAATCCCAGGAAGTGCAGGTGAGCCGCCTGATGCGTATCCGCTACGGCGACGTCAAGCTGGATCGCGGCATCCCCCGCGGCGGCTGGCAGGAGCTGAAACTCCCCGAGGTGAACTACCTGCGCGGCCTGGTCAACCTGCCCAACGAGACCGAATCCAAGGTCGATCTGCAGCAGGATGGCAAGAGCACCCGCCACAAGCAGGCCGCCCAGATCCGTCGCGCCGTGAAGCGCCACAAGGAGATGCAGGGCAAGGAGCCGCGCGCCCGTGCCACCACCGCCCGTCGCAAGCCGACCTCCTCCACCCGCAATTCCGGCACCGGCAGCAAGTAAGCCGCCGCCACGGGCCGCTCGCCCCCGACACGGCACAAGCCCGCACCCCAAGGTGCGGGCTTTTTTGTTTTCTGCTCCTGCCGGGCTCCTTGAGACTGAATCGCACAGGGGAGAGAAAGGGCCAGACAAGCTCCTCCCCCTTTTGAAGGGGGAGGCTGGGAGGGGGTGAGTAGTTGTTATGCTGACAGGGGTCATAGTCGGAGGAATACTGTCATGAACGAGAAGCCAGTTCGTGTTTTCAACCGCGAGGCCACGCTGGATAAACGGTGTGAACAGCGAAACAATCCAACAGAGCCTGAACGGCGATTGTGGCAGGCGCTTCGGGCTGGGCAACTCGGAGTCAAGTTTCGCCGTCAGCAAGGTATAGGCCCATACATTGCGGATTTTTACTGCCCCGGGCGGTTGTTGGTCATTGAGGTTGATGGCGACAGCCATTTCGACATGCGGGGTTTGCGTCATGACAAGCGACGGGATGCCTACATGGCGGCCCTGTCGCTGACGGTACTGAGATTTAGCAACAGGGAGGTGATGGAAAATCTACCCGGGGTGGTTGTCTCTATTCGGGCATGGCTTGATCGCGTCTGACCCCACCCCAGCCCTCCCCTTGCCAGGGGAGGGGGCCAGAGTGCCCTCTGTACGGGCTGGAAAGCGCCATACACTTCCCTTTTTTGAAGGGGAGGCGGTTGCAGACGGGGATGTGCATCAGGATGGTTGCCCTGCCGGGACGGGCTTGTTAGCCTTTCGCGCACAAAGACAGGAGAAACCAATGAGCAAGGTACTGGATGAGCTGCTGGCGTTGCTGGCGCTCGAAAAGATCGAGGAGGGCCTGTTTCGGGGCCAGAGCCAGGATCTCGGGTTGCGATCCGTGTTTGGCGGACAGGTGATGGGGCAGGCCTTGTCAGCCGCCAAGCAGACGGTGGCAAGCGACCGCCAGGTCCACAGTTTCCACTCCTACTTCCTGCGCCCCGGGGATGCCAACAAGCCCATCGTCTACGACGTGGAGAACATCCGCGACGGCCAGACCGTCTCCACCCGCCGGGTCAAGGCCATCCAGAATGGCAAGCCCATCTTCTACCTCAACGCCTCCTTCCAGGTGGAGGCCGAGGGCTTCGAGCATCAGACGAAGATGCCGGCCGGCATCACGCCCCCCGAGCAGCTCAAGAGCGAGCTGGAGTTGGTGCGTCCCTACGAGCAGATGATCCCGGCGGCCCTGCGGGACAAGATCCTGTGCGAGAAGCCCATCGAAATTCGCCCGGTGACCCTGGTGGACCCCATCCGCCCGGATGTCCACGAGCCCCTTCGCTACACGTGGTTCAAGGCCAATGGCCCGGTGCCGGACGATCAGCGGGTCCACAACTACCTGCTGGCCTATGCCTCCGACTTCCACTTCCTGTTCGCCGCCCTGCAGCCCCACGGGGTCTCCTACTGGGAGCCGGACATGCAGGTGGCCACCATCGATCACTCCATGTGGTTCCACCGGGAGTTCCGGCTGGACGACTGGCTGCTCTACGTGGTGGACAGCCCGAGCGCCAGCGGTGGTCGGGGTCTGGTGCGCGGCCAGTTCTTCACCCGGGATGGGGTATTGGTGGCGAGCACCATGCAGGAAGGGGTGATCCGTCGCCGGGGCTGAGACGCCCTCTTGCGCCAACGAAAAACGGGAGCCGATGGCTCCCGTTTTTTATTGCCTGCGCTATCAGGCTGCGTCCTGCTCGGTGCTGAGTACTGGCTCGCCCCGGGCGAAACGATCGGCCCACAGGGCGATGACGCCGTCACCGGTGACGTTGCAGGCGGTGCCGAAGCTGTCCTGGGCCAGGTAGAGGGCGATCATCAGGGCGATGGAGGCCTCACCGAAGCCGAGCATGGAAGTGAGCAGGCCGAGCGCGGACATGACACCGCCACCCGGTGCGCCCGGCGCGGCAATCATGATGACGCCCAGCATCATGATGAAGGGCACCATGGTGCCGTAGCCCGGAATGGCCAGGTGTTCGGAGAGGAACATCACCGCCGTGGCGCAGGTCACCAGGGTGATGGTGGAGCCGCACAGGTGGATGGTGGCGCACAGGGGCACGGTGAAGTTGGCGATGCCGTCGCTCACGCCGTTGCGCTTGCTGGCTTGCAGGGCCACCGGAATGGTGGCGGCGCTGGACATGGTGCCAAGGGCGGTGAAGTAGGCGGGCAGCATGTTCTTGATGAGCATGACGGGGGAGCGCCCCTGGGCGAGGCCTGTGCCGACGAACAGGACGCAGAGCCAGATCCAGTGCATGACGATGGCCATCACCAGCACCACCCCGAAGGTCTTGAGGGTGGCGAAGACGGTGCCTTCCACCGTCATCTCGACGAAGACGCCGGCGATGTAGAAGGGGAGCAGGGGAATGATCACGCGTGCCAGCAGGCGGTCGATGATGTCACGGCCCTGATCGGCGACCCGGCGCAGGTCGGTGGCCTGGGTGGCGCTGATGCCGATGCCGAACACGAAGGCGGCGGCCAGGGCCGACATCACCCCGAACAGGGGCGGGATCTCGAGATTGATGTAGGAAGCGAGCTTGGTGGCAGCCTCGGCGGTGGGCTCGGCGGCCGTGGTCAGGTGCGGGATCAGGTGGCTCGCCACGGTGAAGGCGAACAGGCCCGCCAGTATGGTGGAGCAGTAGGAGAGCCCCACCGTCTTGCCCAGCAGCTTGCCGGAGTTCTTCGGCAGGCTGGCGATGCCGCTCATGATGAAGAAGAGGATGATGAGCGGGATGGTGAAGGTGATGAGCTGGCCTATCACCGTCTTGGCGGTGAACAGCACGCGGGCGACCCATTCGGGGGCATAGAGACCGAGCAGCAGGCCGGCGAGGATACCGGCAACCAGATTGAGAACGAGTTTCATGGGGGAATCCAGGTGTTGGTGTCTGATTTGTTATTTAATTTTGATTTTAATGCCGCTTTTTAACACAAACACCGCATCTTGTCTGCTTTATGGTGGTTAACTCAGGGTTAAATATTGTTAACGGGCTGAATGCCGTGAGGTGTCACTGACCTCGGGGGGGGGGGGCGCGGATCAGCGCCGCACCAGCAAGGCGTGCAGCCAGGGGCCGTTCACTTCATCTTCCCCCACCCAGTTATGGTGCAGGGTGAAGGGGAGGGGAGCGATCAGGCGTCGCAGTCCCGCCTCGTCGAGCCGGGTCTGCAGGGGATATTCCCCCGACCGTGGCAGCGGTTCGCCCTTCCCGTGGGGGAAGGAGGCGTAGAGGGGGCCCCCGGCCTTGAGCAGGGTGGCCATATGACCGAGCGCCGGGGCTATCTCGTGCTCGGGCAGACAGGGGAGGGAGCCGCTGGCCCAGATGCCGTCATAGGGAACGACGCTTTGCATCTGCTCGAAGCGGCAGACCCGCACCGGCTGGCCACACAGGCGCGAGGCGGCGGCGGCCTGCGCCCGGCTCGCATCGAAGGCGGTCACGGTGAGGTCTTGCTGGCGAAAGAGGCGCAGATCCTCTCCTGCCCCGCAACCGGCCTCCAGCAGATGACGTCCGCTGCCCAGCAGGGCCAGGAAGAGGGCATGGGCGCCTGCCACGAGGGCGGGGCGAGGGGCGGCGTCGTGCGCCGGCGCGGGGGCGTGTGGCAAGGGGGTCGGGCTCATCGTGGTGGGGGGGCGTTACTCTAGCAGGTTTGCCCCCGGCTGTTGAGCATTGGCGGGGGCGGCGCGTCTTGCAGACTCAGGGGTGGCGGCGAAGGGTGGGGCTCGCGATGAGGGTGAACAGGGTATCGAGGAGAAAGTCCGACTCCTCAATCAGATCGATGCGATCCGGGAAGTGCAGCCAGTTGATGATGTAGCCGTCCAGGGTGCAGTGGAGCAGGGTGGCGGCGCGGCGCAGATCCAGCCCCTCGGGCAGTTGGCCGCGGTGCACGGCATTGGCCAGGGTGATCTCCAGATCCCGGAAGAAATTCATGGATTGCAGGTGCATGTGCTCGCGCATGACGGCGGCCTCTCCCTCCATGGATTCCAGATTGAACATGATGGTGAACATCTGCTGGTGGGCGGGCTCGGTGCTGATCTTGAGCATCACCTCCTTGAGAAAGCTGCGCAGCTTGCCCAGGGGATCCGGCTCCGCCTCGTCGACGCAGGCATCGAGCTGGTGGGAGAGGGGGGCACACAGCTCCTCCCACAGGGTGACGAACAGCTCTTCTTTATTCTTGAAGTGCCAGTAGATGGCGCCCCGGGTGAGGTCCGTCGCCTTGGCGATATCGGTCAGGCTGGTGCGTGCCAGCCCCTGTTGGCAGAAGAGATCCAGGGCCGTGCTCATGATGTTGCAGCGGGTTTGCTGCGCCTCTTCTTTGGTGCGTCTGGCCATTGACTCCGGTCCTGTTTAAAAGTGAAAAAAGTTTCTTACATACATTCATGAATGTATGTATATTGCCTCATCTTCGCCGTTTTACCAACAGGGGCCTTATAAACCCTGTGGTTTTGTCACTTCTTTTTGATTGAAACAGAGGTTCAGAGTCTTGATGCATAAACATATTCTCGCACGTTCGGTCGGCCTTGCCTTGCTGGCAAGCGGCCTGCTGGCTGGCTGTGGTGACAAGGACGGGGCCCAGCAGGCCATGGGGGAGATGCCTCCCGCCGCCGTGGACGTGGTCACCCTCCATACGGCCCCCCTGCAACTGTTGTCCGAGCTCACCGGCCGCACCGCCCCCCTGCGGGTGGCCGAGGTGCGTCCCCAGGTGAACGGCATCATCCTCAAGCGCCTGTTCACCGAGGGGAGCGACGTCAAGGCCGGTCAACTGCTCTATCAGATTGATCCCGCCGTCTATCAGGCCGAAGTGGCTTCCGCCAAGGCCAACCTCGCCAAGGCCGAGGCCAATGAGCGCAGCGCCCGCCTCAAGGCCCAGCGCTACGCCGAGCTGGTGAAGGTGAAAGCCATCAGCAGCCAGGAGTATGACGACGCCGACGCGGCCTGGAAACAGCAGCTGGCCGAGATCGGGGCCGCCAAGGCCGCATTGCAGACCGCCAACATCAACCTGGCCTACACCCGCATCACGGCCCCCATCAGCGGCCGCATCGGCAAGTCGGCGGTGACCGAGGGTGCCCTGGTGACCGCCCAGCAGGCGGACAGCCTCACCTCCATCTCCCAGCTCGATCCCATGTACGTGGACGTGCGCCAGTCCACCGCCGACCTGCTGCGCCTCAAGCGCCTGGTGGCCGAGGGCAAGCTGACCCAGGGGGAGAAGGACGGGGCCGGTGTCAGCTTCCAGCTGGAAGATGGCAGCCAGTATGGCGAGAAAGGAGCCCTCCAGTTCTCCGACGTGACCGTGGACGAGGCGACCGGCATGGTGACCCTGCGGGTGATCGTGCCCAACCCGGATCAACTGCTGCTGCCCGGCATGTTCATGCGCGCCACCCTGCAGGAGGGCGAGCGCCCGCAAGGCCTGCTGGTGCCCCAGACTGCCGTGACCCGTACCCCCAAGGGCGGTGCCACCGTCATGGTGGTGACGGCGGACAACAAGGTGGAACTGCGTGAAGTGCAGGTCGGCCGCATGTCCGGCGACAGCTGGGTGGTGGAGTCCGGTCTCAAGGCTGGCGAGAAGGTGATCGTCGCCGGTCTGCAGAAAGTCAAACCCGGGGTCGTGGTGGCGCCCACTGAACGTGCCGGCAACAGCGCACAACAGACCCCGGCAACCAAGCAGTAGGATGGAGTAGTCGCCTCATGGCACGTTTTTTCATAGATAGACCCATTTTCGCCTGGGTGATCGCCCTGGTGATCATGCTGGCCGGGGCCATGGCCATCATCGGCCTGCCGGTGGCCCAGTACCCGACCATCGCCCCGCCGGCTGTTGGCATCTCCGCCAGCTACCCGGGGGCCTCCGCCAAGACGGTGGAAGACTCGGTGACCCAGATCATCGAGCAGAACATGACCGGGCTGGATCACCTGCTCTACATGTCGGCGCAATCCGACTCGTCAGGGAACGTCAGCGTGACCCTCACCTTCAAGCCGGGCACGGATCCCGACATCGCCCAGGTGCAGGTGCAAAACAAGCTGCAACAGGCCATGTCGCTCCTGCCCCAAGAGGTGCAGCAACAGGGCGTGCGGGTCCAGAAGACCTCCAGCAGCTTCCTGATGGTGGCCGCCTTCATCTCCACCGATGGCGCCATGACCAACGATGACCTGGCGGACTATGTGGTAGCCAACATCAAGGAGCCCCTGAGCCGTCTGGACGGGGTCGGTGACATCACCTTGTTCGGCAGCCAGTACTCCATGCGCGTCTGGCTCGATCCCCACAAGCTCAACCGGGTGCAGATGACCCCGGCCGACATTCAGGCCGCCATCAAGGCCCAGAACGCCCAGGTTGCCTTCGGCAAGCTGGGGGGGACCCCTGCGGTGAGCGATCAGCAATTTACCGCCACCATCATGGGCCAGACCCGGCTCTCCACCGTGGAGGAGTTCAACAACATCCTGCTGCGGGTGAACCAGGACGGCTCCAAGGTCCAGCTCAAGGACGTGGCCCGGGTCGAACTTGCCGGTGAAAACTACGACGCGACCGCGCTCTACAACGGCCAGGCCACCGCCGCCGTCGCCATCAAGCTGGCGACCGGTGCCAACGCCCTGGATACCGCCGAGCACGTGCGGACCAAGCTGGGTGAACTCTCCGAGTACTTCCCGGCCAACATGGAGATCGTCTATCCCTACGACACCACGCCGTTCGTGAAGATCTCCATCGAGGAGGTGGTGCAGACCCTGATCGAGGCGATCTTCCTGGTCTTCTGCGTCATGTATCTGTTCTTGCAGAACTTCCGGGCAACCCTGATTCCGACCATCGCGGTGCCCGTAGTCCTGCTCGGCACCTTCGGGGTGATGGCGGCCTTCGGCTTCTCCATCAACACCCTGACCATGTTCGGTCTGGTGCTCGCCATCGGCCTCTTGGTGGATGACGCCATCGTGGTGGTGGAGAACGTGGAACGTCTGATGAGCGAGGAGGATCTCTCCCCCCTCGAGGCGACCCGCAAGTCCATGACCCAGATCACCGGCGCCCTGGTGGGCATCGCCCTGGTGCTGTCGGCGGTGTTCGTGCCCATGGCCTTCTTCGGTGGCTCTACCGGTGCCATCTATCGCCAGTTCTCCCTCACCATCGTCTCAGCCATGGTGCTCTCGGTGCTGGTGGCCCTGATCCTGACCCCGGCCCTGTGTGCCACCCTGCTCAAACCCATGAAGCACGGTGAATTCGGCGCCCAGCGCGGTTTCTTCGGCTGGTTCAACCGCTTCTTCGACACCAACGCCAACCGTTACCAGAACGGCGTGCGCAAGGTGATCAAGCAGGGCACCCGCTACGGCATCATCTATCTGGCCATGCTGGCGGTGCTGGCGGTGCTCTTCATGCGCATGCCCACCTCCTTCCTGCCGGAAGAGGATCAGGGGGTCATCATGTCCATGGTGCAGCTCCCGGTGGGGGCGACCAAGGAGCGGACCGAGGTGGTGCTCGGGGAGATGCGCGACTACTTCCTCGAGAACGAGAAGGAGAACGTGGACTCCGTGCTGACGGTGGCGGGCTTCAGCTTCGCCGGTAGCGGTCAGAACAGCGGCATGGCCTTCATCAAACTCAAGGACTGGAGTGAGCGCAAGGGAGAAGAGCGCAGCGCCAATGCCATCATCGGCCGCGCCATGGGGTTCCTGTTCAGCATCAAGGAAGCCCAGGTCTTCGCCTTCAACCTGCCCCCCATTCCGGAACTCGGCACGGCCACCGGCTTCGACTTCTTCCTGCAGGACCGTGGCGGTCTGGGTCATGAGAAGCTGATGCAGGCGCGCAACCAGCTGCTCGGCATGGCGGCGCAGGATCCCAACCTGGTGCGGGTACGCCCGAACGGGATGGAAGACACGCCCCAGCTCGACATCAAGATCGATTACGAGAAGGCGCTGGCCCAGGGGCTCTCCATCACCGACATCAACAACACCCTGTCGGCGGCCTGGGGCTCCTCCTATGTGAACGACTTCGTCGACAGAGGCCGGGTCAAGAAGGTCTATCTGCAGGCGGATGCCCCTTTCCGGATGAACCCGGAAGATCTGAAGCTGTGGTACGTGCGCAACAGCGCGGGCCAGATGGTGCCCTTCTCCGCCTTTGCCAGCACGGAGTGGAGCTTCGGCTCGCCCCGTCTTGAGCGCTACAACGGTGTCTCCGCCATGGAGATCGTCGGTGAGGCGGCCCCTGGCAAGAGTACGGGTGACGCCATGGCGGCCATCGAGGAGATGGTGAAACAGTTGCCGGAAGGGATCGGCATCGAGTGGACCGGCCTCTCCTTCCAGGAGCGTCAGGCAGGCTCCCAGGCGCCGGCCCTGTACGCCATCTCGCTCCTGGTGGTCTTCCTCTGTCTGGCGGCCCTCTACGAGAGCTGGAGCATTCCGTTCTCGGTCATGCTGGTGGTGCCGCTCGGGGTGCTGGGGGCCATTTTGGCCGCGACCCTGCGCGGGCTTGAGAATGACGTCTACTTCCAGGTGGGCCTGCTCACCACGATCGGGCTGTCGGCCAAGAACGCCATCCTCATCGTCGAGTTCGCCAAGGAGCTGCACGACAAGGGGATGAGGCTCGGGGATGCGGTGGTGGAGGCCTCGCGTCAGCGCCTGCGCCCCATCCTGATGACCTCGCTCGCCTTCATCCTGGGGGTACTGCCCCTGGTGATCAGTACCGGGGCGGGCGCCAGCAGCCGAAACGCCATCGGGACCGGCGTGATGGGGGGGATGATCAGTGCCACCGTGCTCGCCATCTTCTTCGTGCCGCTGTTCTTCGTGCTGGTGATGCGCTATTTCACCGAACGCAGGCATGCCGGGGAAGAGAGTGTCCACACCAAGGAGATCAACCATGACTAAGACCCTGATCGCCCTTGGCGTGACCCTGATGCTGGGGGGCTGCTCCATGGCCCCCGACTACCAGCGCCCCGAGCTGCCCCAAGGCGCCTCCTGGCAAGCTGACCTGGCCGCCAAGGGGGAACTTGCCCCCTGGCGCCAGCAGTTCCAGGACCCGGCCCTTCAGACGCTGATCGGCACCGCCCTTGAGAGCAACCGGGATCTGCGCCTGGCAGCCCTCAACGTCGAGGCCTACGAGGCGAAATACCGTATCCAGCGGGCGGCCCAGTTGCCGACCCTGGCCGCCAGTGGCAGCGGTACCCGCCAGCAGGGATCCGATGATCTCAGTAGTACGGGGCAGGGCACCATCAGCAGCCAGTACGGCGCCAACATCGGCATCACCGCCTATGAGCTGGATCTGTTTGGCCGGATCCAGAGCCTGAAAGATCAGGCTCTTGAGACCTATCTGGCGCAAATCGAGACCCAGCGCAGCACCCAGATCGCCCTGGTGGCCTCGGTGGCCAATGCCTACTTCACCCTGCTGGCGGATCAGGAGTTGCTGGCCCTGAGCCAGGCGACCCTCGCCACCGAGCAGGAGAGCTATGCCCTCACCGAGCACAAATACCGCCTGGGCGCCGCCTCCGAGATGGAGCTGGCCCAGGGGCGCACGGCACTGGAAAACGCCAAGGTCAGCCAGGCGCAATACCAGCGTCTGGTGAAGCAGGACAGAAACGGTCTGGCCCTGCTGCTTGGCACCGATATTCCGGTGCTGGCGGCACAACCGGCCACCCTAGCAGAGGTGAAACTGGCGCCGATCCCGGTGGGGGCTCCCTCCAGCCTGTTGCAGCAACGCCCGGACATCCTGGCGGCGGAGCACAACCTGAAGGCGGCCAACGCGAATATCGGAGCGGCCCGTGCCGCCTTCTTCCCGACCATCTCGCTCACCGCGACGGCGGGCACCGCCAGCAACCAGCTGAACGGTCTGTTTGACGGCGGCACCGGCACCTGGACCTTCATGCCCCAGATCAATCTGCCCATCTTCGACGGCGGCAAGCGCGTTGCGGATCTGGACGTGGCCGAGGTGGGGACCAGGCAGGCGGTGGCGAGCTACGAGAAGAGCATCCAGACCGCCTTCAAGGAGGTCGCGGACACCCTCGGTGCCCAGGCGGACTACGCGCAGCAGCTGCAGGCGCAACAGGCGCTGGTGGATGCCAACCAGACCTACTTCAGGCTGGCGGAGGTGCGTTACGAGCAAGGGGTGGACAGCTACCTGACCCGCCTCGACGCCCAGCGCTCCCTGTTCAGCGCCAAGCAGGGGCTCATCAGCACCCGGCTCGCCCAGCTGAGTAACCAGGTCGCCCTCTACAAGGCGGTCGGCGGCGGCTGGCAGGCCCCCAAGGAGGCCCCAACGGCCTCCGCAGGGCAGGGCTAGTCTCTCATCCGGTCGCTGATATAGTGGCAGCAACGGGGCGAACCTCAGGGTTCGCCCCGTTTTTTATCTGCTATGGGCCATGGACACCACACCTTAGACGGGAGCTGTGCCCGGGCCGATCGCCCAATGTGAAAAGCGTGGTCGATCTGGTGCGCCTGCTTATCCAGCCATCATCGGTCAGAGAGAACCGACGGCAGACTCGCCGCGCCCGACCTGAGTGATGCCATAAATCGCATAAGCTGCGCACTAATTATTCTTTCAAAGAATAAATGAATGGCTCTTATAGTTGGTCACTCGACTCTCATTCCAAGGATGTGCAATGAAACGACTCGTGCCCGCCACCCTGCTCGCCGCAGGTCTGGCTCTCGCCCCGCTGGCCCAGGCGGCCACCCTGCTCAACGCCTCCTATGACGTGATGCGCGACTTCTACAAGGACTACAACGCCGCCTTCCAGAAACACTGGCAGGCGGAAGGCGGCGAGCCGCTGCAGATCAATATGTCCCACGGCGGCTCGAGCAAGCAGGCGCGCGCCGTCATCGACGGCCTGCCCGCCGATGTCATCACCATGAACATGGCTACCGACATCAACGCCCTCGCCGAGCATGGCGGCCTGGTGCCGAAAGAGTGGGCGGCCCGCCTGCCTGACAACAGCGCGCCCTTCACCTCGGCCACAGTGTTCATCGTGCGCAAGGGCAACCCCAAGGGGCTGAAGGACTGGCCTGATCTGCTCAAGGAGGGGGTACAGGTCATAGTGCCTAATCCCAAGACCTCGGGGAACGGCCGCTACACCTACCTGTCGGCCTGGGGATATGTGCTGGAGCAAGGTGGCGACGAGAAGGCGGCCAAGGCGTTCGTCGGCAAGCTGTTCAAGCAAGTCCCCGTGCTCGACACCGGTGGCCGCGCCGCCACCACCACCTTCATCCAGAACCGCATAGGCGACGTGCTGGTCACCTTCGAGAACGAAGCCGAGATGATCGCCCGCGAGTTCGGCCGTGGCAGCTTCGAGGTGGTCTACCCGAGCGTCACCGCCGTGGCCGAGCTGCCGGTGGCCGTGGTGGACAAGGTGGTCGACAAGCAGGGCACCCGCAAGGAGGCCGAAGCCTATCTGGCCTATCTCTGGTCTGACGAAGGCCAGCGCATTGCTGCCAGCAACTATCTACGCCCGCGCAACCCGGCGATCCTCGCCGAGTTTGCAGACCGTTTCCCGAACGCCACCTTCCTCGATGTGGTGAAGACCTTCGGCGCGTGGCCTGTGATCCAGCGCACTCACTTCAAGGAGGGCGGGGTGTTCGACCAGATCTATGCCCAGCGCTGAGGGGCCTCTGGATAACGATGCTCACCCAGGTGCAGCCGGGGCGTAGCTGCCTGGCTGCCCTCTCTGTCGGTGGGGCCAGGTTGGTGCGTCAGGCTCTGAAAGATGAACAGGACCGCCGCGGATGGCGGTGTCCTGGAAGGGGAGGGGGTTCTGGCGCAGTCACTTCGGCGTCTTGGCCAGAGACCCGAGACAAACAGCACGAAGGGTTGGCCTCGCACTGAGGCCAACCCTTCGTCTGTCTGGTGCCGGTAATAGGAGTCGAACCTACGACTGAATCGCCCCTGGTTTTCTAGACACTTTGTTGCTGAAAAATAAACTGCCTTTCAAACTCTACCGGCGACAGCCCATCATTGGAACCATGACGCCTGATTGGGTTGTAAAACATCTCGATATAATCAAACACATCGCTGCGGGCTTCGTCTCTTGTCGCGTAAATCCTGCGCTTGATCCGCTCCCGTTTGAGCAACTGAAAGAAGCTCTCGGCGACCGCGTTGTCGTGACAGTTACCCCGTCGGCTCATGCTGCAACGCAGGTTGTGGGCCTTCAGAAAGTCCTGCCATTCACCACCGGTAAACTGGCTGCCCTGATCCGAATGCACCAGTACCGGCTGCTTGGGTTTACGCCGCCAGACGGCCATCAATAACGCATCAACCGCCAAGTCTGCCGTCATGCGTGACTTCATCGCCCAGCCGACGATCTGGCGAGAGAACAGGTCGAGCACCACCGCCAGGTACAGCCACCCTTCTTGAGTGCGAATGTAGGTAATGTCAGTCACCCAGGTGATGTTGGGGGCTGGCACCTTAAACTGACGTGCCAGCGTGTTTGGGGCAGCTTGCGTGCTCTTGCCTCCATAATGCCCCTTGCGGCGTTGATAGCCCGTTTGCGAACGCAGTCCCTCCCGCTTCATTAATTTGGCCACACGGTGCTTGCCGCAGGCTTCCCCTGCGTCACGAAGGTCGCGATGGATCTTGCGATAACCGTAGACAGCACCACTTTCCAGCCAGGATTGCTTGACCAATCCGGTCAGTCGTTCGTCCTCCTGCTGTCGTGGCGATGTGGGCTGTTTCAACCACGCGTAGAAGCCACTTCGGTGAACCCCCAGGGTTTGGCACAGGGTAACGACACTGTACCGGTCGAGTCGGGAGGTTATGAACGCGTACCTTTCCTTGACTCGCTGGCAAAGTACGCGGCGGCCTCCTTTAGAATATTGCGCTCCTCGGTGACCTGGCGCAGTTCAGTTTTCAGGCGGCGGATCTCGGCTTGCAAGGCAGACTCTTCTATTTGCTGGTCAGCAGGCTTACCGTACTGCTTGAGCCATGCATACAGGCTGTGGCTGGATACCCCGATGGCACGTGCAACGTCAGCCACCGGCCGCCCGCGCTCGGTGATTTGTTTAACGGCTTCGATTTTGAATGTTTCTGGATAACGCTGACGGGTCATAACACCTCCAATAGTTGCCTCATTTTAAGGCTGTGAGGTGTCTAGGGAACTG
>NZ_JBFODD010000038.1:0-168974 GCF_040908115.1 Aeromonas sp. R7-1
CCGTCGAGGTGAGCGAGTCATTGGGGCATACCACATCCAGCATGTGAACGGATATCACCGGCGGTTGAAGGAGTGGATGGAACGATTCCATGGAGTCGCAACCCACTACCTGAGGAATTATCTGGGCTGGCGCAGGATGCTGGAACGTTACGGCAGGGAGGTAAATACCAAGATGTGTTTGCATGAGGCGCTAGGGCACCCGATGCAACACGTAATTGGGACATAGCCTAAAAAAACCGGCACAAGGCCGGTTTTTGACGAGCAGGGGAATAACTCAGGGCAAGATGCGGGGACTCCACTCCAGCCACTCTTTTTCCGCCTTGGCATGAAGCGGATAACGATGGCCCGCCTTGACGGTCGCGCCCATCTCCCGCTCCGGCGTATTGAAGGCAATCCCGCCCGCCAGCAGGCTTTGCACCGTTTCGACCTCGATGGTGCCACCGGTCAGCCCGATATCGGCCTTGACCCCGGAGACATTCCAGAAGCGGCTGTTGGCGCGTATCAGATGGGCGTACTGTCCATCCACATTCACATCGATCAGTACCTCGCTGCCATCCCGGGCCAGGGTCACGCCGGTGACGCTGCCCACCACCATCTTGCGAAACAGCAGGGGGCTGCCCACGCTGATGCCATCGACGGAGGGGCTCTTGAGGGTCAGGGCAAGACCGGCGGGGCCACTCTGGCTCAAGGGGAAGGTCTCCTTGCCAGCCCCTCGGCCCGGTGTCGCCTCCACAAAGGCCCCCTTGATCAGGGTATCGAGGTGGGCAACGCCCCCCAGCCCGACCTTGGCCTGCACCAGGGCATAGCGCGCCCCGGATTGCAGGAAGCGCGCGGCATATTGCTCATTCAGCTCGGCCTTGAAGCTTACCTGGCCCAGGGTCGGGTCCAGTTCCACCTGCTCCACCTTGCCGATGTCCACTCCGCGATAGCGGATGGGGCTGCCGACCCCGAGACCCGGGTTGTGATCTGCCGTGAGGGTGAGGGTGCGCACCTGGGAGCTTGCCTGCTCCTTGCTGTCAAAGAGCTGATGACTGCTGCGACCTGTCCCCAGCTTGTCGAATTCGATGGCACCACGCAGCAGGGTGGCGAGGTTCCCCATCTTGACCTGCACGCCGTCGAGCCGGATCTTGCCGTCGATGGCGGCCTTCTTCCAGAACTGGGGTTGCTGCTTGAGCAAAGGAGCATAGATGGCATCGATCTCCAGGGTGATGGCCACGCCGCGACCATCGGCATCCAGCGCCTTGACCTTGCCCGCTTCCAGTCCCAGGTAGAAGACGGGGGAGCCCACACCGATACCATCAGCCTGAGCGGCACGCAGCGTCCAGCTGACCGCTTTGGCATGGCGGCTCCCAAGCAGGGCCAGCTCCTGGCTGGGGTAGAGGCGGTCAATCCTGTCACCCTTCGCAGCCTGTACCAGCTTGATGCCCCCCGCCAACCAGGCACTGGCCGGGCTGGTCTCCACCTTGATACCGCTGAGGTCCGCCTCCACCTGCAAGGGGGCGGCGCGATAGAAGCGAGCCCGTTGCAACAGATGGCGATAACGCTCGTTCACCAGCAGCTCGACACTGGCATTGCCGCCGGTATCCAGGGTCAGTGCCCCGAGCTGACCTATCTGCAACCCCTTGAACCAGAGCGGAGCCCCTTCGCTCAAACCGGCGAGATCCTCTGCCTGCAGGGTCAGCTTGATGCCGCCGCGCTGTGCCTGGCTCTCCAGGGTCATGGTGTTGACCCGTTCACCGGGTTCATAGTCCAGACGAATGGCGGGCCCGGCCAGCAGGCGATCCGCATGCTTGATCCCGGCAGGGGAGAGAGAGACCGTCTCCCACACCAGGCGACTCTTGCCGGTCACCCGGAACGCCTGCTCGGGGTTGATGAGGGCCGTCACGCTTCGCCCCTGCTCGGTCAGACGAATGGGGTCGATGCGTCCAATCTCGATGCCCTCATAGAGGATGGGCATCCCTTCCTTGATGGGCAGAGTCCCCGCCTGGATGGTGATGCGCTCACCCCGGGCGGCCTCGGCCAGCCCCTTGTAGAGGATGAAATTGACCCCCTTTTGCGCCACGGGAGAATCCTTGGGGGAGTCAAACGCAATGCCGCCGCTCAGGATGGAGGTGAGGCTGCCCGCCTCCACGCTGACGCCAGCCAGGCTGAAGGAGCCTTTGATGCCGCTGATGTTCCAGAAGCGGGTATCCGCCTTGACGAGGTGCTCGAAGCGCGGCTCGATCACCAGATCCAGGATCACGTTCTGGTTATCTTCCCCAAGACGGGTGTTGATGACACTGCCCACCTCCAGCCCGCGGAAATAGATCTTGGCGCCGATGCCCACCGACCCCAGAGAATCGGCTGTCAGGTGCAGGGTTCGCCCTTGGGCCTGATAACCGGGGGGAGGGCCATCCAGGGCATCGAACTCATCCTCCAGCGGGTTGTTCTCCCGTCCGGGTTGCAGGTTGATGTAGTTGCCGGACACCAGGGTGTCCAGGCCGGAGATCTCGGTCAGTGACGCCTTCGGACTCACCAGCCAGAAGTCGGAGCCCTTGCGTATGAGGGAGCGGGCACGGCTGTCCACCTTGGCCAGCACCGCAATCTTGCGACCATCCTGTGCCAGTTCCAGCTCCTGGACCACGCCGATGGCGACCCCCTGATAGCGCAACTGGGTCTTGCCCGGCAAGATACCGTTGCCCTGGGCAAAGTTGATGCGAATGAGTTGACCACTGCTCGTCCACTGCTGGTAGAGAAAGCCTCCCGCCAGCAAGAGGGCGATGAAGGGCAGCAACCAGACCGGGGATAACCAGCGGTGCTTCTCAATGACGGGCTCAGCCCCGACCATACCGACTCCTTACATTGGCTGTGATGCACAGCACGTTCGACACAAAAAACATTAACGGGCCGCCTTGTCCCACAACAGGCGGGTATCGAGCATCCTGGCCGACATCATGGTAAGCACGACCACGCCGGCGAACGCCGTCGCCCCGGGGCCGGCACGCACGTTGAGCAGCACGCCGCGATCCACCAGGGCCACCATCAGCGAGATGACGAACAGGTCCAGCATGGACCAGCGTCCGATGAAATCGATGATGCGGTACATGACGAGCTGGCGTTTGCGGCGCACCGGCTTGCTGCGCTGCAACTGCCAGCAGATCCAGCCAAGGCCCAGGATCTTGCCGATGGGCACGATGATGCTCGCGGTGAGCACTATGGTAGCGATGCCGGACATCTTGCTGCGATAGAGCGCCATGATACCGCTGAAAATGGTATCGGACTGCAATAATCCCTTGTTGTAGAAGTGGGTGATGGGCAGCAGGTTCGCAGGCAACAACATGAAGGTGGCCAGCGCCAGCAGGCCCCATGACCAGGCGAGGGAATGGGGGATGCGCATCTGCAAGGGAGTGTGACAACGAGGGCAGCTCATGCCGTGTTGATGGCGCACCAGCAACCCGCAGGTATGGCAGCGGCAAAGCCCCAGTTCACGGGCGCTGATCGGGGACATGGTCCGGCTCCCGGGAGGCGTGTTGCAGCGGAATCCGCTCCCAGTAAGGGGCAGGATCAAAGAGGATCAGCAGCGTCATGTTGAGCAGCATCAGGCAACCCAGGCTCAGCAGACCGCCTCCCAGGCGCACGTCGGCGATGTCGATAAGCTTGAACAGGGCGACCAGCAGGCTGACGATGTACACCTCCAGCATGGCCCAGTGGCGAAATACCTCGACCGCTTTGAGGGTCCACGCCAGCAGATGCCAGCGCTTGGCTAGGCCGGAGGCGAGGGCAAAGATCCCGAGCAGCAGCCCTGTCGGCGCCAGCACGGCGCACCAGAGCACCAGTGTTGCCACCCAGAGCTCGCTCTCGGCATACAGCATCATAATTCCCTTGATCAGGTTGGCGTCCGAGTTCACGCCCGCCAGGCGAAGATAGATCAAAGGCTCAAAAAACGCGGAAGGCAGCAACAGGAATCCGGTGATGGTCAGCGCCATCAACTGGGAAGGGCGAAAGGCATAGCGCCCATACAGATGCTGATGACAGCGGGGGCAATGGGCGTGACGGCGCAGCGGCAGCAACTTGCGTTCGATCAGCAAGTCACAGGCCGGACAGACAATCACCGAGTGCGGATCCGACATACGATTCAACCTGTTGAAGGAATTGATGAAATTTACCTTAAAACGCCTGCCCTGTCTTGCCGCGCTGCACACCCCCCTTTGAAAAGACGTGTTTTCCGCTGTGAACTGGCCGCCGCCAGCCAAGCAGGGGCTGGCGATGCATGGCGACATGCTGAGGGTATTTGCAATACTGTATATACGTACATATACTTGCAATCACTATCATCAGGAGGGCGCCGCGATGGCCGTTGAGATCAAGTATGTTGTGGTACGTGGGGGAGTGGAGAAGATGACCTTTGCCAGCAAGAAAGAGGCGGATGCCTATGACAAACTGTTGGACACCGCCGATGAGCTGATGACACTGCTGGCGGGTGCGCCGGTCGCGCTTGCACCGGAGCAGCAGGAGAGTCTGGCCTTTTATCTGGCCGAGCAGCGGGATCAGTTGCAGCAGGTATTGCGCGGTGGAAAAGGGCAGGGGAATCCCCCCAAAGAAGACAAGCTGGATACTGAACTGCCAAAGGGGAAGCCCCTGAAGAGCGTGGCTTGAGACGAAAGGGCGGGGAAGGGGATGTGAGGCAGAACCCGCTATCTCATTCATGAAAAGTGCAACTTAAGTCATTTTCACGACTATTTTCCCCGAGGATTTTCCAACCACACTGCATATTCATTGAATATGCCGATTGCTCGTTATCATGGGGTATCACAGCAAGATGCCTCAGGTCGTTGCCCCCAAGGCGCACTGCAAGCCCTGATGCCGATAACCCCATTTATCGGCATCAGGGGGGCGGCCCCGTTCAAAACATTCAACCGACATCACACACCATCATGACTCATCCAGCACTTCCACCCGCCATGCCGCTGTTCGATAGCGTGGAGCACCTTGAGGCGGGCAATCCCCAGGTCAACCAATACCTCGCCACCCTGAGTCTTGGCAAGGTCCCCGACGCGGGGATCGTGTATGAGCTGGCCGTCGACTGGCTGCTGGAGCAGCGCCACAGCGAAAACAACTACAAGACCTATCGCAGTGAGCTGACCACTTTTTTGCACTGGTGTTTTTGCGAGGTGGCCATCAGCCCCAGGGATCTCACCAGGCGCATCATGATGCGCTATCTCGACTATTGCCAGGCGCCACCGTCCGGACTGATTGCCTATCGCAACGTCGCCCAGTTCGTGCTCGACAAGGAGTGGGGGGAACGGTTGCCAAACCCCCTGTGGCGTCCGTTTCTGGGCAAGCGGGAACTGGGCCGGGAGCTGCCGTATCGACTGAGTGAGCAGGCGATGAAGACAAAACTCGCCATTTTGTCCGCCTTCTTCCAGTTTCTCATTCAGGAGGAGTACATGGATCGCAATCCGGCTCTCCTGCTGCAGCGGGTTAAACGTGCGGGCCCCCAGGAGGCTGGTGAAGACGCGCAATCCTTCACTGAGCTGCAATGGTCTTATGTGATGCAAGCCGCCGAACAGCTCGCTGCCGAATGCCCGGCACAACATGAGCGCAGCCGCTTTCTCATCTGTCTGATGTATGCCTGTTATCTGCGGATTTCCGAGGTGGCGGCCAGGCCGGGTTTCAGCCCCGTCATGGGCCAGTTTCGACGTGACGCCAAAACGGGCGTCTGGGGTTATGACATTCCCCGCAGCAAAGGCGGTAAACGTCGCACCGTGGCCGTTTCTCAGGCTCTGCTCGAAGCCCTGGCTCGCTATCGTACCTTTCTTGGCCTTTCGCCACTGCCGGCCCCCGGAGAGCAGACCCCGCTGTTCGTACGCCACAAGGCGGCGGCCCATGGCCGCGAACAAGGCGAACTCAATGCCAATCTGGGTATCCGCCAGCTACGAGACCTGGTAATGGCGGTATTTGAACAGGCCGCAAGCCTTGCCGAACAAGATGGTTTTGATCAGGATGCTGCTGAAATGCGAACCCTGACGCCGCACTCCATTCGTCACACCGGCATCACCCATGACATCAATCTGCACGGACGGCCTTTATCCCACGTACAAGCCGATGCGGGACACGACAGCATCGACACCACCTCCAAGTACCTGCACACCGGTAACCGGGAACGTCACGAGAGTGCCAGCCGCAAGCCGCTGGATCACTTGCTCGACCAGGACCGAACATATGATTGATAACCAGTGGTAAACAATAAAACTGCACTCATAACCAAGACGCGGGACCTAAAGGCAATCCTTGATTGACCATGCCCTGTGACTCATTAATTCGACACTGCGCATAATGTCGCGTTTGGTTAAATGCCCATGTGAAGCCCGCCGATAAGCCAGCCCACGCAATTTTGCTGGTTTATCAGGTATTTACTTGGATGGAACGAGAGTTGACCAAAAACTTCATTTTTCGTTGGTTTGAATGCGGTTTATCGGAAGAGGAGACGGCAAATCTATGTTTCGTTTCTGTGAGGCAGGTCACAAATTGGGATAAGGGTAAAGAGATCCCACCTGTCTATAAACGGCTTATGCGTATGGCATCTGGGCGGGAGCTGCCCACGATTTTCAAGGAGTGGCAGGGATGGCGGATGAAGAATGACTGCCTGATCGCACCGAATGGCGTCATGTTCGACAGGAGGAGGATCGAGGCGCTGGCCATCATCCAGGCCGAGCTGTCAGAGAAGCAGAGGGAAGCCTTCCACTGGCGGAAGAAGCTAGGCATCCAGTAGACAGGGGAGGGGGCGCAAGCCCCCTTTTTCCTGACCTAGACAGGCTTGCAAACGTTTTCAGTTGAATGCAAGATAATTCAACATACACATAAAAACATGGGAATAAGTTCGGATGGGGCCCGTTATTGCTCATGGCAAACATATCTCCAGCATTTCTGAACAAGTGATCCAAAGCCAACTGATAGGGGCGTTCAACTCGGAGGGGTGCAGGATTTGGGTTGACAGCATCAAGACCCTCATCGCCAGCCTTGACGGTCATCCGTTCTGCTTCCTTGTCGATACAAGAAGCTACGAAGGCGGCACCGATGAGGCTCTCAGTACAGCTAATGACTTCAATGGTTGGCTCAACGGTCAGAAGATGGTCGCTAAAGCTCATGTCATCAGATCCCAGGTACTACACGACATAGCGATTGAGCGAGTACCCAACATAAAGCAGCAGAATGTCAGAACCTTCAAGAACCAGGAGGACGCCATGACTTGGTTGATGGAAGAGCTGAGGCTATCCGCAGTCGACCAAGCATGAATACCGCATCCACCTGGGGAACTGCCCAGGAAGGATGGCGGAAGAAGCTAGACAGGGTAGGGCAGGGGGCGCAAGCCCCCTTTTTCATGGGCGCAGCATGATATGTCGTGAAAGCCTGACCAGGTACGCTGGAGCGCAGCACAAACCACTAAAGATGTGATCCGTGGTGTCATCAGGCTCTGTGAAACGAATTCCCCCCGTATTACTATACGGGGGTCAACAATCATAATGCAGGGCATAAAAAAAATGGACATTTTTTACAAATATACGAGCTTGTTACCTTTAAGCTATTTTGATGAACCAACTATAAAGCTATCTCCTACCGTATATTTGAATGATCCTTTTGAATATGACGCATGTGAAAACATAGCGTCATCCATTAAGGAGTTCCTAGAAAAAATAGGACTAGATGAAAACACGGTAAATAAAGGAGTAAATGCATGTGAAAAGGGCATAAACATGATGCTATCTTTGAATGGAATTGTGTCTTTTTCTGAAACGCCTAGAAATAGCCTCATGTGGGCACACTATTCAAATCAACATAATGGGATCTGTATCGGCTACAATAGAAGTGTATTAGAACATGTGCAATTAGATGATCTAACAGAAAAAGAAAAAATGTTTTTACTGCTTTTGAATTCACCTAAAAAAATAAATTATGACAATTTAAGATTTGAATCATTTGGGTACACAGATACCGATATAAAAACGCTCAGCAAGAATGCAACAATAAATCATTTATTCAAAAAAAGTGACGAGTGGATATATGAAAAAGAACATCGATGCATTATCCCATACATTAAGGCAAATACACTCATTGTGACTAGTGATAACGCAAAAATTGATAATGAACTTAGCCCTTCAAAATCAAAGGTCAATATAAGTGAGCACATGACATATCAACAGCTCATCAGTAATCAATTAGCGAAAGGCTATATTTCAAAAACCCAAACCCCAAACAAATACATTATCAATAGCGATAAAATCAACTCAGTGGTATGCGCAGCTTTACAATCATCCAAGGACGCAATACACTTAATAAATATAGATGAAAATGCAATAAAATCTATATATTTTGGGTGTAAGGTAGATAAAAAAATTATCAAACCATATTATGATAAACTCCATGATAAATATGAATTGTATCAATTTCATTTATCAAAGAAGAGATTTGAACTAATACCAATCAAAATAACATCAAGCATGTTTGATACCCAATAAAAACACATCCGCTATTTTCCTCATTCAGATTAGGAAAGCCCAACGCCGGTTTAGCAGGGAAGGGGGTTATTTCAGCGGAGGCGCTCAATGCCGTGAATCACCCCAGGGAGGCAGACACCTGGGGGGCATAGGTCCTCGGGACGCAAGCGCCCTGCGGCAGGGCGTTTATCATGGTTCGCGCAGCTCACCATATGTAATGGTCAGCGGCCATCCTTAACGCAAGCGGCAGCAGATCGAGCACGGCGTTTTGCCCGGCAGTGGTGCTGCCACTTCACCTCCAGCTCGATAAGGTAGCCCCCAAAGAGGCAGAGCAGGGGAGGCAGCGAGAACAGCACCACAAGGGCAACACAGGCCCAACGAGCCTCGGCGGAATAGCCAGGATTGCTCCCTATGGCTATCAGGATGGCAATATCAATGCAGATAGCGATGATGCCAATCACGGCAACCCCCATTAGATCCAGCGATGTATTTATGTCCGGTCATCGTTAGGCACCCCGTCATTCTTGGCACCAGCAAAGAGCGCACCATTGACCCGCTTACGCAAAGCATCCCCGTCAGGGTCGCAATAAACGTCCACTGGCTGCCCCTGGTACTGGATAACCGCATGGCACGCCGTCATGGGCTTCAAATCGACGAAGAATTGCGGCCACTCCTCGGCATAGATGGCTTGCTCGTCGTCCCCCTTCCGCAGCGCAAAGCAATATTCGACGTTGTAGACGTCTCGATCACTTTTGGTCAGCACATGGCAGTTGATGATCATCCGGTATCCGGCGAACGGGCCTACAGCAAAGACGCCAGCAGCATCCGCAGCAGGAGCGCCACTAGGACGTACATTAGCAGCGGTCGCAGCACCCACTTGCCCAGGAACCGAAGAAGCGGCATCAACGGGCGCAGAAGCCACCACAGAGGTTTCAGGACGCGAGTCAATATATTGAGGCTTGATGAAACCAAAGAAAACACAGAGTCCCCAAACGACCAGAACAAAAAGTATTTTAGGGTCTCGCAGCATCGAGCTGCCCGCGATTGTATCCGAGACTTTACCGGTTGTAGTCGAGTCATAAAGCTTGAAAACATACTTGGGCACCTTATTAAATGGCTTGGCTTGCAGCACATCAGACATGGATGTGCCGGAATTGTCGGAAAGGTGAAGAACGGTCTTATAACGGCCACCAATCCCCAATATCGCCATATTGGTATGCCGAATTGCAGTCTCAGCAGCCGACCGAATAACTTGGTGAACCTTTTTGATGTTCGGGGTCGTTAATACGAAATCCCAGTTGTGATGACGGTGCATATCAAAGGCCACGTCGATAGTTTCCGGTCGGCCATCCTCTTTGGCCTTATCCGGCCCACCTGGATAATTGAGTTTATCCAGGTCACTCTGGCGCCATGCTGGCGGAAATACCCGCTGCACCTCATCAACCAGGAAGAACGCCCCTTTGGGAGCCCAGTGGTAAAACCGCGCCAAATGATCACGCCCTTCCTGGGATTCCGTCTCGACATAGAGCACCTCAAACCCCTCTGGCACATCATTCCCCAGCACCTCACGGCAGCGCTCAACAGAGAAACCGCGCACGTTAGTGATGATATAGCGTCCCTCTTTGATGGCGGGAATCACATCGGTGTGAATAGCACCGCTTGATTTATATGACCCTGGCGCACCGTGATGGATTTTAATCGACATAGATCACCACCCGAATATATTCAGTAGAAAGCGCGTCACAAACGCCTGAGTGATAACAGACATACCCTTATCAAATTGCAGATAGAGCAATATATCCCGCACAGATGCAGGAAGACTATTAAACGAAGTCGATATCAAATCACTGAATTGCAGGTTTATCAGGATTTCCCTGGCAACATCCCATGAAAACACCAACATGAACAATTTAAACTGGATCCACTGAATAGCGAATTTCACCGAAATCCATGCCGTTACCTGGACCGCAAGATTGTATATATCCTGAAACAAACCACTGAATAAATCACCTAGCCATTCCATCGCTCACCTCTTCGCAACAATCATGAAAGCAATAAAGTAGAAAATAAACAACATCAGCGCGAGCAATATTTCCCAATACCCGCCAACATTGGGGCACACTTGGTAATCATTGCCAAACAAGGAAAACATATCGAAGCACTTGGGAACAGATGCCGAACCGTAAAAATCAAACCTGAATATGTCGGCCATCTCGCCTTTAATAGCCAGATACTGACTTTTTAACGCCTCCTTCTCTTCATCATATTTCTTTGTTATCTGTTCCAGGTCAAAGGCACAACTAGCGTCACCCGAGCAAAGCGTTGAATTATACTCAGAGCCCGCAACATGCAAAGGATTGGATCCCGAACCAGGCATTTGAGAATAATCAATATTAAAGTCGCCAGACCCACCTTGCCCACCGCCAGAGTTTCCCCAGCCATTCTTTAAACCATCCTGGAGCATGTACTTGATGCCGTAAAGATTGTCATTCATCTGACTTAAATAACCAGACTGGCTAGAAATATTGGAGTTAACCGAATTAACCGAGCCTTGAAGACTCCCGATAGCACCAAGCATATTCCCTATATTGGATGACATGGAGCTTGTATTGCCACCAATAGAGCCCAGGGTTGACATGGCCGATTGCTGCATCGCTTTAAGAGAGGCAACATCGCCTTTAATTGCCGATAAATCAGCCGTAGAAACTGCACCACTACTAGAACCAGTTAAATGACCGCAACCATTGGCAAGAGGGTTTACCACACAATTGGTTAATTCCCGCAACGCATCCTCAGACCTATTGAGCGTCGAAAGCATCTGATTATTAATTAAGCCAACTTGTTCAGAGCTGTTAATTTGAGTGGTCAGCGCATCAGTAACTTTTCTCAGGTCTCGACCAAAATCCTTAAATGTGGCAAGCGATGCTTCACCCTGACCATATAATTTAATAGCAGTCCAACGCAAATCCTCATCAATCTGCTTTAAAGCCGCAGTAGTGGCCTCTTGATCATGACCACCAACACCAATAGGGCTAATTTGGTCTTTAAAGGGATAATAATATGGCGCACCACCTGTATTACCGCCGCCGTTATCACCGCCACCAGTTTCGCCACTACCGCCACCGCCAAGGGTACACTCGCCGCCTGTCGTCTCAATAGGCCCCTTGGTGCCCGAAGCAGGCACCTCAACGCAGACACCAGGACAAGCCACCTCGCAGCCTCCCAGGCTGGACGTCTCCCATTTCACGCAGTAAGGCAGCTCAGTGCTAATTGGTACACTGGACAGCTTGAGCCCTGCCGGACAGCTCGCAAACGCCCCCAGCGGTACCAGGAACAGCAGATAAAGCACTCTCACGCGACCCCCAATAAAAAAGGCGACCGAAGCCGCCTTGTGTCATATGGAAAACGTTGCCCTGTAACCTTCAACAAAGAACAGGAACCATAGCGTCCCGATGAGCAAAGACACGATTAAGCTTTGCGCATCAGGCCGATCAGGATGACGACGCCGACAACAGTCGCCACCACCAACATGACTTTCGGCGCGGTCGCATCCACATCGGATTTAGCGGTATCGAGAGCCGCAGCAGCAGCGGCCGCAGCAGCACTGCCACCTTCTGCATTTGCAGCCATGGCCGCCATAGAACAGCTCAGAGCGATACAGCCATTACGGAAATAGTTTTGCATACTCGTTTATCCTCTTTTTGCACCTACAATAACACGGGCAATTGCGCCCACTTTTAAACCCAAAGCCCACATAACAATCCCAGAGCTAAAGGCAATTCCCACAAGTGATATATCAAACTGGAACCAGTCGGATATATCGGTGAGTTTTGTGTGCTCCTGGACAGTCAGGAGCACGTAATTACAAGAATCCCCCTCTGAAAGGCGGGTATATCCTTCGGAGGTAATATCCAGGCAAATCATTATTGCGCCCTCGTCGTCGGTCGCTGCGCGCCCTCGCTCCTCCTCCTCGTTGCGCGCCGATTACAGCGGCTTTTTAGAGGCTTGGTAGCCAACAACAACGTTGCGGGTCGGATTCTGGGGATCCGCTTCCAGAATAAGGTCAATCGCCACCAACTTGGGGCAATCAGCCATTTCCTTGATAGTCGGCGCATCATTGCGCAGGGACAACTGGCGAACCTCATAGCCCCAGGAGTTGATATTGCACTCCGGCTTGTTGACGTTGTTTGCAGGAGCCAGATATTCCACCTGGGCAAAGTCATAAGGCACCGGAGCGCCAGACTTGCGAGAAACACCGTAGCCATGGGTCACGCGAGTGACCAGCACACTGGACAAAATAGACATAGTTATTACCTCGTTGAAGAACCTTGGTTAGGTCGAAAATACAGGCAGCTCGTCCAAGTCAGGAGGGAGCGGCATTCTTAATCGCGCCGGAATATCACTTTCTTCCAGGTGCGCAGTTAATTGGTTAACAATCTTCTCAGGCGATAATCCCTCGATGTTCGCTAACCAATTAACAAGGCGACCCGCCATGCGGGACATATTAAAGACGGCATTGTCCCTGGACGTTTTGAACTTGTTTTTAAAGGTGGTCAGTCTGACGGGCTTTATTTCCGCTTCCTGGATAGCAGCCAGCCATTTATCAAATTGCGGATACATCCCCGCAAAATAGGGGTCTGGGTTTACCAGGACGTCCAGCGGGATAATGCGGTCCTTATTGTGCAGCTCGCCTTCGGCGCGTACCCAATTCGGATACTCTGCCGACTGCATCTGTTTGCCCTTTTCGTATACCCGGGCGCACTTTCCGTTGATGCGGCTGCCCACGTAGAACGAGCAGCCCTTGGTCGGCACCATGCCAAAGCGCTTGGCGATGCCCTTAGCAACCTCGGTGATCACGAACTCGCCCGATTCAATCTTCATCCAGGACGGAGCGCGGCCCCGCTGGGGATGGAACTCGCCGGCTTCCGCGCCAGCAATGGCACCCTGGTAGGTGATGTGCTCGCCGCTGTAGTCATCCAGGGCGAGATCCACCCGTGTGATGCGCACGCCTGGAATGTGAGAGATAACATCATGCAAAGCCTGGAAATCCAGGGCGGCACAACCCACACCGGAAAAACTCACCATGCAACCATGGTTTGCCGCACCCCAGCCAATCAGGCCGCAGGGGATGCCGTCACACAGCAGGTCAGCCGAATTGGCGTAACCGTGCAGGCCAGAGCGGCGAGGGCGCATCGTGAAGCGCGGCTCGGGGATGGGGACACCAATGCGGGTATTCAGCTCCTCTAACCACAGCTCCAGCTCGTTGCAGCAGAGGGCATCCAGGAACTGGACGCCGTAGCAATCGATCAAGTCGTTGTAGGCTTCCCAATACTTGGCACCCTCGACAACCTCGAACTCGGAGAACTTGAGCAGGGCAGTGCAGACCGCCTTCAACTCCTTACGAATGTCGGCACGGGCCTTGTAACCGGAATGCAAAGCACGCTCCATCATTTCGGTCATGGATAGCGTCACGACAGGGGCAGGGGACTTAGGCACCCCATGGAGGCTTAACCGCTCAGTGGTCTTGTCATATTCAACCGCTGGGGTAGGGGAGACCCCCAGCCGTTCGGCCTTGCTGCACAGGCGTTCTGTCACCTTGTCAAAACGGGTGAGGGGAGCGAAGCCAACCGGACGCTTCCAGAGATAACGCAGCCCCTCGACAGGGGGTTCAGAAATGGCCGCTTGCAGGGCCTTCACGTTGGTATCGAAGCGCGGGACAGCCTTCAAGAGCGCACCTTGCTTGGCAAGCTCCTTCATCTGGATCAACTCAGTCGGTGCCCAGGTGAAGGACAGATAGTCGATCAGGGTTTTGTTGCCGATAACCCCATTTATCGGCATCACGGAGCTATGACCAGTCATCGAAAAACACTCCCTGGTCATAGAAGCCGCGCCAGGTGTCCTCGGTGACTTCCACCAGTTCGAACACGGTATCGGGGTACGTCATCGACAGATAGACCCGCAGCTCATGCAGGTCGCGGAACATCTCGACCTGACCCGCGATGCAGGCGGAGTAATCGCCAGTCGGCTCTGCCTGCCAATAGACCTTGCGCTCGATGAGCGCAGGCAGATCCGGGTTTTGTGGGCTAGAGTGGGTCATAGGTTAGTCAGCAAGCTAATGAACTGACTACATTAGGTCAGTTAATTAGCGCACTGACAACCGAGGCATTTGGGCAGAAAATGAGTATGATGGGCCGATTGTCTAACCACTCAGGAGACAGAAACATGGACTCTAAAGCGCTTATTCAAGCCTATATGAGGGCCAAAAAGTTTAGCCAGTATCAGCAAGTTGCTGCCGAGCTTGGTTTTACCAAGTCACATATCTCCAGCCTCACCACTGGGAAGATGCAACTTACTGATGCCACTGCAAAAAAGATTGCCGAGGAAATCGGCCTAGACGTCCAAGAAGTGCTGATAAGTCTGGCGGCAGTCAGGGCCACGGATCCCGAGCTGAAACAGGCTTGGTACGATATTCTGGCGAAGTATTCGAAAGGAGCTGGCACGGCGGTAGCCCTTGCGGCGGCTGTGTTTCTGTCTCCACTGAGCGGGCCTGACCATACCGCGCATAATGTATATTATGTTAAATGAAATATCTTGGTATTCTGTCACCCTCAACCGAACTGTGTATAATGGTGGCAATTGATCCTATCCCCGACCGGATGTCTTAAGTGGCTGAATTAACATCAGAACAATTAAAACCCGCTTTCTCGATTGAGCAGTTCCCCACACTTGGCGAACTCGACCCCATTCCGTTTGCCGCCCTGCAACCCAGAGCGATTTCGGGTATCAAACGGCTGGCCAGTTTTGATGGTGACTGCCCGGTCATGATCCTCAACGGTTTCCCCGGTGCAGATTACGAGAATGTCTGCCAGACCCTGATCGCCTCTTCGAATGGCAAGGATGGCGACCTGTTCGATCTCTGTTATACCGAGAATCTCAACAACCCTTTCAAACCCATCTGGCTGCGCCTGCAACCGGGCTCGGGTTTCGAGTTCTGCGAAATGGTCGGCGAGCTGCTCAAGCTGATGAGCCACCATCTCGACGCCGAACGGCTGGTCACCCG
Source organism: Aeromonas sp. R7-1 (assembly GCF_040908115.1). Classification (NCBI taxonomy): domain Bacteria; kingdom Pseudomonadati; phylum Pseudomonadota; class Gammaproteobacteria; order Aeromonadales; family Aeromonadaceae; genus Aeromonas; species Aeromonas sp. R7-1. Next base: position 15,535 of record NZ_JBFODD010000038.1, read on the forward strand.
GATCATCCGCAAACAGAACAACGACCCCAAGATCGTGGATTTCCTCTCCGATCTGGCCGCCCATGTCGCCCAGGGCCTCGAGTTCCAGCACCCGGTGCTCATCAACCTGCTGATCCATCATGAGGATCAGCAAGCCCCTGTCGTCTACGGCCGCGACCTGAACTGGGATACCTTGTTCGGCTCCATCAACTATCAGACGGAACAAGGCTCCGTCTACGCCAACCAGCACCTTTTGGAACCCGGCCTGCTGCGGGAAGCCAACGGTGGTTACCTGGTACTTCAGCTCGATGAGCTGCTGGATCAGCCTCATCTCTGGTTCAAGCTCAAGAACGCCATGCAAAAAGGCGAGCTGGACTGGAATGCCTATCAGGAAGGCAAGACGCTGACGCCCTTCTTCACCCCGGAGGCGACCCCCATCCGGTTCAAGTTGATCCTGGTCGGTGACAGGCTGGACGTGGCGGAATTCCAGATGCTGGACAGGGACATGGCGGAGCGCATCTTCCTGCGTGCCGATCTGGTCTCCGAAGTGAGCATCGAGGAAGATCTCCCCGCCTTCCTGCAATATCTCGCCTGGCTGCGAGCGCGCTGGGCGCTGCTGGATTTCACCCCAAGTGCCCTCCTCGCCCTCTGTCGCCATGCCAGCCGCCTGTGTGACCACCAGGAGTGGCTATCCCTCTCCGAGGTACAGCTCGGCGCCATCATGCGCATGGCCGACAGCCTGGCCCGCGAGCTGGAAGCGACCTGCGTCACTGACGAACATATCCTGCTCGCCCTGGAAGAGCAGGATTACCGCCTCAACTATCTGGTGGAGCAATCGGATCAGGGTGTCATCGACGGCCAGATCCTGCTGCAGACCGACGGTGAAGAGGTTGGCCAGATCAACGGCCTTTCCGTCATCCAGGTGGCCGGCCATCCCTATGACTTCGGGGAGCCGGTACGCCTCACCGCGACCGTCCACCTCGGGGATGGCGATGTGGCTGACATCGAGCGCAAGGCGGAGCTCGCCGGTCACATTCACGCCAAAGCCATGATGATCATCCACGGCTACCTCTCCAACAAGTTCGGTGCAGAGAACCCCTCGCCGCTCTCGGCCAACCTGGTGTTCGAGCAGTCATACCACGAGATCGATGGTGACAGCGCCTCCCTGACCGGCCTGTGTGCCCTGCTCTCCGCCCTCGCCCGCCAGCCCATCTATCAGCACTTCGCCGTGACCGGTGCGGTCGACCAGTTCGGCAATGTGCAGGCCGTTGGCGGCGTGAACGAGAAGATTGAGGGCTTCTTCCGGGTGTGCAAGATCCACGGTCTCACCGGCAAGCAAGGCATTCTGCTGCCCGGCACCAACGCCCAGCAGCTCAACCTCTCTGATGAAGTGATCGCGGCAGTAGAGGCCGGCCAGTTCCACATCCACCCGGTGGATCACGTGGAAGAGGCTATCGAGCTGCTCACCGGCTGCGTCGCTGGCGAACCGGACATGCCGGATACCCTGTTTGGCCGCATCCAGGAGAGACTGGACGAACTCAATGGCACGGCAACAAAGAGTGGCGGCCTGCTGCGCAGCCTGCTGGACCGGCTGCTTGGCCGTTAAATGAAGTGATCGGAGTTGTTTGGCGAACATCTGTAAGCTAAATTGGCCCGGCTTTGACCCATATGAAGGATAAACAGCGTGACCCTAGATAACGACACCACTGATCCCCGCCTCTCCCTGTGCGAACAAGGCAAAGAGTCCTTTACCCGTGAAGAGCTGCTTGCCTGCAGCCGTGGCGAATTATTTGGTGAAGGTAACAGCCAGCTGCCCGCCCCCAACATGCTGATGATGGATCGCATCGTCAAGATCAACGACCATGGCGGCGAGCACGGCAAGGGTGAAATCCTGGCTGAACTCGATATCACGCCGGATCTCTGGTTCTTCGACTGCCACTTCCCCGGCGATCCCGTCATGCCCGGCTGCCTGGGCCTGGATGCCATGTGGCAACTGGTCGGCTTCTTCCTGGGCTGGAAAGGGGGTCCTGGCAAAGGACGTGCGCTGGGTGTCGGTGAAGTCAAGTTCACCGGCCAGATCCTGCCGACGGCCAAGAAGGTCACCTACAAAATCACCTTCAAGCGCGTCATCAACCGCAAACTGGTCATGGGCATTGCCGATGGCGTCGTGGAAGTGGATGGTCGCCCCATCTACAGCGCCACCGATCTGAAAGTGGGCCTGTTCAAAGACACCACCGCATTCTGATCCTGCTCCTGGGTGAGCAGAACAACGTAAAGGGGCCACAATGGCCCCTTTCCTTTTGTAATGAGTGATGAAGTATCGGTTACTTCATGAAGAGGCCTGAGCCTCGCCCTTCCATGGCATCGCGCCAACCACCAAGCCAATGGCCCCTGGCATCCAGGCACTGGTACGGACACGCTTCTTTCTGTTTGCCGACTACGCCAGCCTGATAACCACGAGCGCGAGCTCTCTCCAGACGGTCCCGTTTCTGTCTCTTCATCATCTACGACCCTCTTCGTGGAACAAAAAAAGCGACCAGTTTTTCACCGGTCGCCTTCATCTTTACCCCAGGGGGGAGGCAGGGTCAAACAAAAAATTCCATGCTATTCAGGGGTTGTGACACAAGATACTGAACTGCATTAATTTTTGATGACACTTATTTATCGCTGATAGCGACGCAGCCAGGCAAAGGGCAGCGCCAGCAGAGTCAACCAGAACAGGCTGCCACCACCGCCCTCGCCACCATCCTGACCGGTCTGGTTGTTGACCGGCGCATTGCTGACCACATAGCTGGCCGGGGCATTGCCCTGATAATCCGCCACGGCCGGCGTCAGTTTGACGGCGACCACGGTGGCGTTGGCGCGTTTGTTGAGGTCGCTCTCGCTGTCATAGCGATACGCCGTCGCGGCAATGGTGCCGTCGCTGCTGATGCCGCTGGCATAAGCGATGTGATAGTACTTGCCGTTCTGGGCACACTGCTTGTTGCCGGCGTCATCCTTGCCACAGATGAGATCGTTCAGATACCAGCTGTTGGCCGGGGCGGCCGCGTTCAGCAGGAAGGCTTCCTGCATGCGGTTGGTGCCATTGACCACCGGTTGGGTCTGGTGACGGGAGTCGCGCCAGCCAACCACCATGTTGTGCTCGTTGATGGCGGCCGCTTCCGAGCCTGCCCCCGAGACCGGCTTGTCCTGGAGAGGAAGGCTGGCCGCCGTACCCGGTTTGCTCAGGTTGAACAGGAACATCTCCACCGGGCGGTTCTGGCTCTTGTTGATGCGATAGCGCTGGTTGCCGATCACGTAGCCGTTGTCGTTGACGGCCACGGCCCAGCTGTGTTGCAGCTTGGCATCGTCCTTGCCAGGCTCGCCATCCGGCAGCGGGATGATCTTGGTGGTGCCCACGGTGCCGGCAGCCGTATCCAGGGTCCAGTAGCTGGCGAGGTTGCGACCATCCAGATCACCGGTGCCCACCTCGCCGGTAGAGCTGTAGCCCACGCCGTAGAGGGTGCCGTTGTACTTGGCCACGCCCAGTGCAGAGGCAGTTTGCAGCACCTCGTCACGCTGATGACCATAGGTGCCGGCCTGCATCAGCTTGTTGAACCCGCCCGAGCTGTTGAGCAGCCAGAAGCTCGCCTGGGTATCGACCCCGGGGCAGTAGCGGAAGTCACCGTACTGGCTGTCATTGCCCGTCTCGAAACACCACTTGTAGAAGTCACCGCCCACCTTGTGGCGATACTTGTCGCTGGCCGCGGTACCGGTCACCAGATACTGACCGTTGTCCAGCTTCTTGATGGAGGTGGGTACGCTCAGGCCGTGGGTGCTGGCCGCATCCTTGAGCTCGACCGGGTTGCCGTCATTGACCACGGCAAAGGCGGTACGCAGCTTGCCATTCATCTTGTAACCGACCCGATCCTCCGGGACATCCCCGAGGGCCGTCACCAGGCCATCAACCTCGGAGCTGGTCACGTAGCCCAGGTTGCTGCGTTGATCCACCTTGTCCAGGAAGTCGCGACGCCACTGGTAGGCAAAGCCCGAGTTGTCGCTCCAGAAGGAGTTGCAGACCGAGTTGGAGAGCATGCAACCCTGCTCGAAACGGAAACGATCCACCAGGAAGTCGGCAAACCGCACGGTGGAGAAGTATTCCGCCATGTTGTTCTTGGTGTTGAGCCCGATGAGGCCGTTGGCATCGCCGCTGATCCCGCTGGCATAGCCTTTGACTTCGTCATCGACGATGGTGAAAAAGGAGCTTTGTGCCGCCTGCGCGTTGAGGCTGGCGCCGACCAGGATGGCCAGCATGGATAATTGCTTTTTCATCTACTTCCTTAGTCTTGATGTTTCAACGCTTCCAACTCCTCCCAACGGGAGAAGGCGTGTTCCAATGCGGCCTCTGCCGCATTCAATGCATCCAGTTTGGGCTGGGTCTGCTCTGCTGGCAGGGAGAAGAAACCGGGGTGGTTAATCTCGGCCTGCAGGGCATCGAGTTCCATTTCCAACTGTTCCAGCCGGGCTGGCAGATTATCCAGCTCCAGTTGCAACTTGTAAGAGAGTTTTCGTGTTTTTTTCGCAGGCTCCGCTGCCGACGCGACAGGCTCTGCCACCTTGATCTGGGTCGCCTTGGCCGTCTGTTGGGCGGCCTGCAGGGCTCGTGTGGCCATCATGTCGGCGTAGCCCCCGACATAATCGCTGATCCGACCATCCCCTTCAAACAGCCAGCAGCCGGTCACGGTATTGTCGATGAAACGGCGATCGTGGCTGACCAGCAGCAGAGTGCCCGGGTAATCGGTGAGCAGCTCTTCCAGCAATTCCAGCGTTTCGACATCCAGGTCGTTGGTTGGTTCATCCAGAATCAACAAGTTACTGGGCTTGAGGAAGAGTTTGGCCAACAGTAGACGGTTTTTCTCGCCCCCTGACAAGGCCTTGACCGGGGTGCGCGCCCGCTTGGGCTCGAACAGGAAGTCCTGCAGGTAGCCAAGGATGTGGCGGGAGCGGCCGCGAACCATCACCTCCTGCTTGCCCTCCCCCACGTTGTCCACCACCGTCTTCTCGGGGTCGAGCTGCTCACGGTATTGATCGAAGTAGGCCACTTCCAGGTTGGTCCCCTGGCGCACCGAGCCACGGCTCGCCTCGAGCTGCCCCATCAGCAGCTTGATCAGGGTCGACTTGCCGCAGCCGTTGGGGCCCACCAGAGCAATCTTGTCCCCGCGCAGCACCTGCAGATCCAGTCCCTGGAACAGGGTGCGATCACCAAAGTCCAGCCCCAGCCCCTCGGTCTCGAACACCAGCTTGCCGGAGCGGCCCGCCTCGTCCAGTTGCAGCTTGGCCTTGCCCTGCAGTTCCCGGCGCTGGGTGCGCTCCATGCGCATCGCCTTGAGGGCCCGCACCCGTCCCTCGTTGCGGGTACGACGCGCCTTGATCCCCTGGCGCACCCATACCTCTTCCTGGGCCAGCTTGCGGTCGAACTCGGCGTTTTTCAGCTCCTCGACCCGCAACCACTCCTCCTTGCCTTGCAGATATTCGTCGTAGTTGCCGGGCCAGGAGGTGATCACGCCGCGATCGAGATCGATGATCCGGGTCGCCAGCTTGTGGATGAACTCCCGGTCGTGGGAGATGAAGACGATGGCGCCGCGAAAGTCCTTGAGGAACTCTTCCAGCCAGTTGATGGCATCGATGTCCAGGTGGTTGGTCGGCTCGTCCAGCAGCAACAGATCCGGGTCACACGCCAGGGCGCGGGCCAGAGCCACCTTGCGCAGCCAGCCGCCAGACAGACTGTCGAGCGTCACATCAGGGTCGAGATCGAGCAGGGTCAGCACCTGATTGATGCGGGTCTCGTACTGCCAGCCGTTCTGATAGTCGAGCTGCTCCTGCAACTGGCTCATGGTGCGAATGTTGGCATCGGAAGGGTCGTGCGCCAGGGCGTGGGAGACATGGTGGTACTGCTTGAGCAGCTCCCCTACCCCGGCCAGCCCTTCTGCGGCGTAATCGAACACGGTGATCTCGCTCGAGGCGGGCGGATCCTGCTCGAGGCGGGTCACTTTCAAATCTTGTTGCAACACCAGACGGCCGTCGTCCAGTGGCAGTTCGCTGGCAATCACCTTCATCAGGGTGGACTTGCCCGCCCCGTTGCGACCCACCAGACAGAGGCGCTCGCCCCGCTCTATGGTGAGCTCGGCATGGTCGAGCAGCGGAAAATCACTGAACGACAGGGACGCGCCGTGCAATGTCAAAAGAGCCATGTTTGTTCCTTGTTGCTTATGAAAAAACGGGCGGCAGCGTGAATCTGCCCCCGTTTTGTCGTCAAATCCTGCTCACCCCTGTGCCAGCCAGCCTTGCAGCTCCCCCAGGGTGAAGGGCCAGCCCAGCTCCCGGCCGGCACTGTCTTGCAGCACCGGGATGCGCACCCGGTAAGCCTCGAGCCAGGCCTCCTCCTCCAGGATGTCGCAGCGGCGGGTCTGCGCGGCCATCCCGGCCTGTTCCACCAGCGTCCACGCCTGTTCGCACAGATGGCAGCCGTCGGTGTGAAACAGGGTCAGCATCAGCCTTGTGCCTCGGCGTGGGTGATGATCCAGCAGTTGTGGATATGCTGGTTGCGCTCGAAGTCCTTGGGCCGGGTCTTGTTCGTGATGTTCTGCGCCTTGAGACCGATGGCGTCAAGGCCGGCCAAGTCCATCTTGAAGTGGCGCTTGTTGTTGGAGAAGACCAGGGTGCCGTCCGCCGCGAGCAGGCGCTTGAGGTGCTGCATCAACAGCAGGTGATCCCGCTGCACGTCGAAGCTCTCGTCCATCCGCTTGGAGTTGGAGAAGGTGGGCGGATCGATGAAGATGAGGTCGTACTGCTCGTCGGCTTCCGACAACCACTTCAGACAGTCCGCCTGCACGAACTTGTGCTCGCGGCCCACCAGCGAGTTGAGGCGCATGTTGTCCTGGGCCCAGTTGAGGTAGGTGCGCGACATGTCCACCGTGGTGGTTTCGCGGGCGCCGCCGAGCCCCGCGTGCACGGTAGCACTGCCGGTGTAGGCGAAGAGGTTCAGGAAGCGCTTGCCCCGAGCCATCTGGCCCAGCATGCGGCGGGTCTGACGGTGGTCGAGGAAGAGGCCGGTGTCCAGATAGTCGTAGAGGTTGACCCAGAGGCGTGCTCCGTACTCCTGCACCTCCATCCGGTGCTGCTCTTCGGAGAGCTTCTGGTACTGCTGTTTGCCTTCCTGGCGCTCGCGCACCTTCAGGATCACCTTCTCGCCGTCCATGCCGGTCACCTTGATGGCGGCCTGCACCATGTCCAGCAGACGCTGGCGGGTCTTCTGGGCGGGAATGTCCTTGGGCGCCGCGTACTCCTGTACCACCAGATAATCCTGATAGCGGTCGATGGCGGCGTTGTACTCCGGCAAGTCCGCGTCATAGAGGCGGTAGCAATCGAGGTTCTCCTTGCTCGCCCATTTCTCGAGGGTCTTCAGATTCTTGCGCAGACGGTTGGCAAAGTCCTGGGCCACCTCTTTCTGGGAAGCGACGGCATCGAGGGCGATCTGGTAGTTGCGCAGCTGGCACTCGAGGGCGCCGTTGAACAGGCGATACTGCTTGTCGGCACGCAGGCGCAGGCAGCTCAGGAGTTCGGGAGAGGCGGAGAGAATGGTGACCTTCCACCCCTGGAAGCCGCGGCGCAGGGCATCGCCAAGGGCCTGATGCACTTCCAGCAACGCCGGGAACTCCCCAAGACGCTCGCCATAGGGCGGGTTGGAGATGAGCATGCCGACCTGACGGCTCTCCCCTTCCACAGCCGGCATCGGCAGCGGGTTTTCCAGCTTGGTGACATCGGCCTGCTTGAAGGTGATGAGATGGGCCACGCCGGCGGCCTTGGCGTTGTCACGGGCCTTCATCAGGACCCGGGTATCCGCATCGCAACCGAACAGCTTCACCTCGCAGCGCTGCATGCCGCGCTTGGCTCGCACCTGGGCTTCCATCATCAGGCTCTGCCACAGTTCACCATCGTGTTGCAGCCAGCGATCGAAACCGAAGCGCTCGCGGCGCAGCGCAGGCGCCATGTCGGCAGCGATGAAGGCCGCCTCAATCAGCAGGGTACCGGAGCCGCACATGGGGTCCATCATGGGCTCGCCGGCCCAGCCGCTGCGGGCAATCATGGCCGCAGCCAGGTTCTCTTTGAGGGGCGCCTCGCCGGTGCCCTGGCGATAGAAGCGCTGGTGCAGCGCCGGGCCTGACAAGTCCAGCGTGATATTGGCCTTGCCTTTGCCAAGGTGCGCCATGATGCGAATGTCCGGAGACTTCTTGTCCACATCCGGGCGCACGTGACCGCGCTTGGTGAAGCGATCGACGATGGCGTCCTTGATCTTCAGGGCGCCGTACTGGGTATTGCGAATGGAGGCGTTGGTACCGGTAAAGTCCACCGCGATGGTGGCGGTACCGGAGAAGTGATCTTCCCAGGGAATGGTATGGGCCCCGAGGTAGAGGTCCAGATCGTCGTTCATCTGGAACTCGGAGAGCACCAGCACGATACGGGAGGCAAAGCGGCTCCACAGACAGGCCTTGTAGCCGATGGCCAGTTCGCCCTTGAAGTGGACGCCGGCCACGGTCTCACGGACCTGCTCCGCACCCAGATTGGTCAGCTCGACGGCCAGCAGGTTTTCCAGCCCTTTGGGGCAGGTTGCAAAAAATTCTTTCATCACGCTCACGGGGATGCCATAAAAATAGTGCCGCATTATACCTTATCGGCCCGCGCTCGGCACTCGAACCTTGGACAAAGGCGCCATATAAACGGCAAGAGGCGCGGCAAACGCTCCCCTCCCCCTTGCGGGCGACAGGATCCCGCTCCTGGCTGGCAGTTGTCTACCATCACATTCGTAAAGAATTCGAAAATCTTGCCCGGACCAGGCAGAAAATGGTCGTGACGACCAGACGAAGGAGAAAATACAAATAATGGAACAAGAGAGAGACTGAGCGCTTAAATATCAGACCAATATAGCAGGCCTATAACGGACTTATTCGTCGCCATATAACGGCCCCGTCGTCAGCCCACTTCCCGATATTGTGTCTGTGCCCGAACTCTGGCTTGCATCCGGTTATTCATCACCTTGATCACGGCAAAGCGCGGCAGCGTCTTGCTGTTGGTCAGCACCAGCTCGTCGGTCAGGTTCAGGCAAACACTCGCCTGATCGCCGGCTTCGATGACCATGAATTCCCCCCGACCATGGGGCGTATCCATCCACACCAGGGATCCCATATCCGGAATAACATGGGCCTGCTGTTCATGAAAGAACCAGCTTTGCGGCATCAGGGGTTTATAAAAACGGCTGACGGCGATGGCATTGAGGACCAGCTGGACCTGGTGGGGCGTACTCCAGTCGAGTTCAGCGGCCTTGTCCATCAACTGGTAATAGAGGGCGGCATCATCCACGCAAAAAGGCTGGGTGGTGAAAGAACAGGGAACAAGTTGCCGACCTTTATATTCGGTGGCAAATATCATGCGATCGGACAAATCCAGCATCAGGCGATCATCCTGAGCGTCATAATGCCACTGCCAATTGTCATTGGGTTGAATACACATGGTGGTGCCCTTATCTAAGCCGTCCCTCGACTTTATTCCATGTTGAGAATTTGAGCAACGTTAAATAAGGGCAACCGGTTATTTTTTAAATATGGGTAACGATCTCTTTGACCAGACTCGGCCCTTTATAAATAAAGCCGCTGTAAATCTGGACAAGACTGGCACCCGCCGCCAGTTTTTCCCGAGCCGCCATGGCGCTGTCGATACCACCCACACCGATAATGGGCAGGGCGCCGTCGAGGGCCTTGGCCAGGTGGCGAATCACCTCGGTGCTCTTGTGCTGGAGCGGACGACCGCTGAGCCCGCCAGCCTCTGCGGCATGGGGCATGTCATATATCAACTCCCGCTCCAGAGTGGTATTGGTGGCGATGACACCGTCAATACTGTTCTTGATCAAAGAGGCGGCTACCTGATCTATTTCATCGAGTGACAGATCCGGGGCAATTTTCACGGCCAGCGGCACATACTTTTTATATTTCTCGGCCAGCTCCTGTTGACGCTGTTTCAATGCGGCCAGCAGTTCATCCAGTGCATCGCCATATTGCAATTGACGCAGACCCGGGGTGTTTGGTGAGGAAATATTGACCGCAATATAACCGGCGTGGTCATACACCTTGTCCATGCAGAGAAGGTAATCATCCTTGCCCTGCTCGATGGGGGTGTCCTTGTTCTTGCCGATATTGATGCCGATCACCCCCTGATATTTGGCCTCTTTCACCTTGGCCACCAGGTGATCGACTCCCTTGTTGTTGAATCCCATGCGATTGATGATCCCTTCGGCCGGGATCACCCGGAAGAGACGAGGCTTGTCATTGCCGCTCTGGGGTCTGGGGGTCACGGTACCGACCTCGATGAAACCAAACCCCATGGCGCCGAAGGCATCGATACACTCCCCGTCTTTATCCAGACCGGCGGCCAACCCCACCGGATTGGCAAAATTAAGCCCCATGACGGTGACGGGGCGTTTGGGCAGAGAATGGCGGAAGAAACAATCAAGCGGGGTACCGAGAAGGCGGGGCAAATATTTGATGGAGAGATCGTGAGCCTGCTCCGGATTGAGTTTGAACAGGAAATGCCTGGCGAGTGGGTACAGCATGCTTGCTCCTTAAAAAAAGCCCCGGCAACTGGCCGGGGCTTTTGGGGTTATGCCGAGGTTCGGCAATTCAACTGGAGCAGGTTCAACTCTCGCAAGGCCACCGAGAACTTGGCGAACTCGTGCGTGCTCGTGGTCTTGAAGTCGGCCAACATGTGGGTCCAACGGGACAAGAGTTGCTCATGCTCCGAAATCCAGTCGGCCAGTATGGTAGCGCATTCCCCCTGCTCTTTGCACCCTTCCAGTACCACGGAGGTGAGGCTGCGTTGCTGCCAGTCCAGATCTTCGCGGAAGGAGGCCCGCGCCATCGCCTGCCAGTGATTGCCCACCGGCTGATGGTTGATCTGCTCGAGGAACCAGTGCAGATCCAGCTTGGCACCCAGGCGATAGTAGACGTTGGCAACCCGCAGGATGTCGGTCTTGTGCTCCGCGGCAATCTGCGCCAGATCCAGGCAGGAGAAGAGGCTGCTCATGTGTGCCACGCGACGGGCGATGGCCTCCGGCACCTGTTTCTCCATCAGGGCGGCGACAGCCTGGCTGTGTTCGGCCACTTCGCTCTCGTCCATTACCTCATAAAGGTGCTGACTCAGGGTCTCGAAGGCCGGGCGGAAGAAGGCGATGTTCTCGCCGATGCTCCAGCTGCGGTTGCGGGCGCGCAGGAACCAGCGGGTGGCGCGGCGCACGATGCGGCGGCTGTAGAACATCAGCTCGAGCTGGGTCTGGGCATCCACCCCGTTGTCACACCCTTCGATGTCACGCCACAGGGCGCCGAGGCCGAACACTTCCCGGGCCATGGCGAAGCAGCAGGCCACTTCCGCCACCGAGGCACCGGTCTCGTCCTTCATCCGGCTGGCGAAGTTGAGCCCCATGTCGTTGACCAGCATGTTGGCCACCCGGGTCGCGATGATCTCGCCTCGCAGTGGATGCTGGGCCAGGGCCGCACCAAATTGCTGCTGCAACTGGGTCGGGAAGCTGGTGACCAGCATGTTGGCGAGGAAGGGCTCGTCGGTCACTTCCGGGCAATTGAGCTGCTCTTTGAGCACCATCTTGCCATAAGCCACCAGCACCGCCAGCTCGGGTCGGGTCAGCCCCTGCCCTGCCGCCATCCGCTCGGAGAGTTCCTCGTCGGAGGGGAGGAACTCGAGCGCCCGGTCCAGCTTGCCTTCCCGCTCCAGCCCCTGGATGAAGCGCTGCTGCTCTTTCAGCTGCTCGGCACCACGGAAGGCGGTCACCGAGATGGACTGTGACTGGCGATAGGCGTTGGTGATGACCACCTGGGCCACCGCATCCGTCATCTCGTAGAGCATCTGGTTGCGCTGCTTGAGGGTCAGATCCCCGGCGGCCACCAGTTGGTTTAGCAGGATCTTGATGTTGACCTCGTTGTCGGAGCAATCCACCCCGCCCACGTTGTCGGTGAAGTCGGTGTTGATGCGACCACCCTGACTGGCATACTCCACCCGGCCAAGCTGGGTGAAGCCCAGGTTGCCACCCTCGCCCACGATGCGGGCACGCAGATCACGCCCATTGACGCGCAGCACGTCGTTGCTGCGATCCCCGACGTCGGCGTCGCTCTCGCGGGCGCTCTTCACATAGGTGCCGATGCCGCCGTTCCAGAGCAGGTCGACGTTCAGGCAGAGCAGCGCCTTGATCAACTCGTTCGGGGCCATGCCGCTCTTGTCGGTGCCGAGCAGGGTCTGCATTTCCGGGCTCAGCTTGATGGACTTGGCAGAGCGCAGGAAGATGCCGCCCCCCTTGGAGATGAGCTCACGGTTGTAGTCATCCCAGCTGGAGCCGGGCAGCTCGAACAGGCGCTTGCGCTCGACGAAGCTCCTGGCCGCATCCGGGGTCGGGTCGACGAAGATATGCATGTGGTTGAAGGCGCCCACCAGCTGGATGTGCTCGGAGAGCAGCATGCCGTTGCCGAACACGTCGCCGGCCATGTCGCCTATCCCCACGCAGGTGAAGTCGGTGGTCTGGCAGTTGATGCCAATCTCACGGAAGTGCCGCTTGACCGATTCCCAGGCGCCGCGGGCGGTGATGCCCATCTTCTTGTGGTCATAGCCCACCGAGCCGCCGGAGGCGAACGCGTCGCCGAGCCAGTGGCCGTATTCGAGGCTGATTTCGTTGGCGATGTCGGAGAAGGTCGCGGTGCCCTTGTCGGCGGCCACTACCAGGTAGTAGTCATCCTCGTCGTGACGCACCACGGATTTGGGCGGGATCACCTCGCCGCCGATGATGTTGTCGGTCACGTCGAGCAGACCGCGGATGAACAGACGGTAGCAGGCCTTGCCCTCCTCCTGGATGACGGCACGGGGGGCGCCTGCCGGCATCTGCTTGCAATAGAAGCCGCCCTTGGCGCCCACCGGCACGATAACGGTGTTCTTCACCTGCTGGGCTTTCACCAGACCCAGCACTTCGGTGCGGAAGTCCTCCTTGCGATCGGACCAGCGCAGGCCGCCACGGGCCACCTTGCCCCAGCGCAGATGTACCCCTTCCACTCGCGGGGAGTAGACGAAGATCTCGAACTTCGGCAGCGGCAGCGGCATGTCAGTGATGCTGGAGGGGGCCAGCTTGAAGGAGATGTAGGGCTTGATGTTGCCCGCCTTGTCCAGCTGGTAGTAGTTGGTGCGCAGGGTGGCGTCGATCATCTCCACATAGCGGCGAATGATGCGATCGTCATCCAGGTTGGCGACCTGATCCAGCTTGGCCGCAAGCTCCTCGTGCAGCTTGGCCTGCACCTTGGCATCCTGCTTGATGGCCGGATCCAGGCGCTGTTCGAACAGAGTGAACAGCAGTTGGGCGATGTCCGGATAACGGGTCAGGGTCTCCTCGATATAGGACTGGCTGAAGGAGACGCCGGTCTGGCGCATGTATTTGGCATAGGCCCGCAGCACGGATACCTGACGACCGGTGAGGCCGGCCCCCAGCACCAGACGGTTGAAGCCGTCATCTTCCAGGGTCTTGTTCCAGATGGCGGCGAAAGCCTGCTGGAAGCGCTGCTGGCTCTGCTCCAGATCGAACGGTTGCTCACCCCGCAGCAGCATGGAGAAATCGAGGATCCAGAACACCTCGCCGGTGGGGGTCCGTACCTGATACGGTGTCTCGCCGATGACGCGCAGCCCCATGTTTTCCAGCATGGGCAGGACGTCGGAGAGGTGGATGGGTTCGCTTCGGTGGAACAGCTTGAGGCGTACCCGGCGATCGTTCTCCTCCTCCTGGGCGCGGTAGAACAGCATGCCAAGCGGCTCGGCCTCGCTCAATCCATCCAGGGCCATGATGTCCGCGACGGCAGAGCCCGGCAGCACATCTTCCTTGTAGGCGCGGGGGAAGGCGGTGCTGAAACGGCGGCGCAGCTCGTTGCCGCGGGCCTCGCCATAGTGGGAAAGCAGCACGGAATCCAGGCGGTCATCCCAGCTGCGGGCCGCTTCAATCAGGTTGTTCTGTACTTCGTTCACATCCACATCCACGTTGTTGTTGTTGACCCGTACTATGTAGTGGGTCCGTGCCAGCACGCCCTCGGTGAAGTAGACGTTGAACTCCACATCGATGCTGCTGCCAAAATATTTCTGCAAAATCTGCTGGGTCTTGACTCGCAGCGCCGTGTTGTAGCGCTCCTTGGTGACATAGACCATGCAGGAGAAGAAGCGGCCGTAGACATCGCGGCGCACGAACAGGCGCAGCATGTCCCGCTCCTGCATCTCCAGCACCCCGAGACCGGTGGCCAGCAGCTCCTCTTCACGGGCCTGGATCAGCTCGTCGCGCGGGTAGGTTTCCAGCACGTTCAGCAGCGCCTTGTAGGCATGGGAGCCCGATTCAAAGCCGGAGGCGGCCATGATGCGCTCGAGGCGGTGGCTGATGAGGGGGATCTGGGTCGCACTGGTGTTATAGATGGAGGAGGCATACAGGCCGATGAAGCGATCCTCTCCCACCACCTTGCCGTGCTCGTCGAAGCGCTTGATGCCGATGTAATCCACATAGGCCGGACGATGCACCCGGGACTTGCTGTTGGACTTGGTGAGGATCAGCAAGTCGGAACTGAGGGCCGCGTGACGGGCGCTGGCGGGCATGGTGCCGAGGCGCTGGCCTTCGTCCTTGATGGAGTTCTTCATCAGCCCCAGGCTGGACTCGGGCTGCGGCAGGATCTCGTGATCCCCCTCCACCGCCTTGACGTCGTAGCGACGATAACCCATCAGGGTGAAGTTGTGGGCGGCCACCCATTTGAGGAAGGCGACGCAGGAGTCAACCTCGGCCTGGCTGACCGGGTTCTTGCGTTTGGGCAGCTCCTCGATGATCTCGTTCAGGCGCGCCAGCATGGGCTGCCAGTCTCCCACCGCCAGGGCCACTTCCCGCGCCACCGAGTTGAGCTCGGCAGTCAGGGCGTCCATCTCCTCTTCACCGGTCAGGTGATCGATTTCGATGAGGAAGGCGGTTTCCACCGAGGTCTGCTCTGCGGTGTTGTCCAGATCCAGGATGGCGCCAATCTTGCCGCCTTCGCCGCGGATCAGGTGCAGCGGCTGGTGCAGCATCATGTGGGCGGTGATATTGAGACGCTTGAGGGCCATGCGGATGGAGTCCACCAGGAAGGGGGAATCCTGCAGGATGATCTCGACGATGGTATGGGGAGACTGCCATCCGTGGCGGGTCAGCTCGGGGTTGTAGACCCGGATATAGGGCTCGATGCCGGTACGGTGGTTGAGGGCATTCCACAGACTGAGGGCGGCGCCATAGAGATCGCTGTCATTGCGGTCATGCAGATCAGTGCTGGCCATGTTGCCGTAGAACTTGGCAACGAAACATTCGACCAGGGAGGCACTGTTTTTCGGCAATTTCTGGTGGATCAGACTGAGAACGTTTTCGAGCAGAACGGAGGTAGGGGCGTCTTTCAATGCCATTGCTAGTTTCCTTATCGGACGACATCACAGACACGGCGACATCCACCCAGGATGCCCACCGGTACAGAGTTGCAGCGAAGTGTAATGGCTTGGATCAAGGAAGGCGAGCAAAGGTGATAACGGGATGTTAAAAACAAGGGGCAGATCACGGCTTGGGTTGTGATAAATTTTGCCAAGTTGGCAAAATTCAGAAAATCGCACTGGATGCCGCGCCATTTACCGGATAGATAGTGACTTAAAGCAGATATTTACCCGGATTGATGTTCAAGTTTTGTTAATTTATGCGTTCCAGGGAAATGAAGCGATGATCATCCTGGGTTTTCAGTCGAAAGTAGCCGTGAACGCCGCTCTCCGACACAAAACGCCGGATTTTCTCCAACCCCAGCTCCAGGGTCAGACCCTGCTCGGTTCGTACCACCAGGCGGTTCACCTGCCCCTGGTACATCAACATGATCTCGTCGCGGCCAAGGGAGAGCCGAAAAGTGTATTGCCTCATGTCACCTCCTGGTCATCCATGAAAAACGGGCAGGAGAGCCAGACTCCCCTGCCCGCCGTCGTGACGCTTACTGTGCCAGCGCCTTGCTCACCTTCTCGAACAGATCCCGCGCCAGCCCGTCCAGGTTGGCCAGGCGGGTCAGCTCGGCGCGAACCAGCGCCTTGCGCCCCTCATCGAGCCGCTTGAACTGGATAAGCGGGGTGATGAGGCGGGACGCCACCTGGGGATTGACCTCGTTGAGCTCGATCAAGAGATCGGTCAGGAAGCGATAGCCGCTGCCATCGGCGGCGTGGAACTGCACCTGGTTGTTCATGGCGAAGCTGCCGATGAGCGCCCGCAGCCGGTTCGGGTTGCGGATGCTGAAGGTCGGGTGCGCCATCGCCTGCTTCACGTCATCGAGCACATCCTTGGCCGGCTTGGCCCCCACCAGCCGCAGCCAGTTGTCCAGTACCAGGCCATCATGGGCCCACTTGCCTTCGAAGTCGGCCAAGAGCGCGGCGCGGCACGGCAGCAGATGGCTGTTGGCCACCTGGAGCGCCGCCAGGGTGTCGGTCATGTTGTCGGCAGCCCCGTACTGCTCGCGCACCAGGGTATCGGCCTTCGCGGCATCCAGCGCCGCCAGATAACCCAGCACCACACCCTTGAGGGCCCGCTTGGCCATGTCGGCATGGACCACCTGATAAGCCGGCAGACGCAGGCTCTCGTAGCACGCCAGCAGGCGGTCGCCAAAGGCGTGGGCCAGAGCAGTCTGAATGCCGTTGCGCACCTGATGGATGGCGTCGATGTCGGCCACCTCGAACAGCTCGGCCAGGGTCGCCTCTCCCGGCAGGGCCAGGATCTCTGCCTTGAGGGCGGGATCCAGCGCAGCCTCGTCCAGAATGGCGACAAAGGCCGCCAGCAGGGTGCGGGAGAGTTCAATCCCCTGCCCGTGCTGGACCCGGGCAACCCCGTCGATCACCGCCTTGTTGATCAGCATCTGGGCCGCATCCCAGCGGGCAAACTCGTTGCGGGCATGGCGCATCAGGAAGGCCAGGGCCTCGTCGCTGTAGTCATAGTGAAGCTTGACCGGGGCGGAGAAGTCCCGCAGCAGGGAAGGTACTGGCCTGACCGGTACCCGATCGAATTCGAAAGTCTGCTGTGCTTCCAGCACGTCCAGCACATTGCCAATGGCCTTGCCCTGGTATTGCAGCGGGATGACGGCACCCTGCTCATCGTAGATCTCGATGTCGAGGGGGATATGCAGCGGCAGCTTTTGTGGCTGATCCTGGGTCGGCGGGGTGTGCTGGCTCACGTGCAGACGATAGACACCGCTTTCGGCATCGTATTCGTCGGTCACGGTGAGCTCGGGGGTGCCGGACTGGCTGTACCAGCGGCGGAAGCGAGCGAGATCCACCCCGGAGGCATCCTCCATCGCCTGCACGAAGTCGTCGCAGGTGGCGGCAGAGCCGTCGTGACGCTCGAAGTAGAGTCGCATGCCCGCCTGGAAGGCGTCCTCCCGCAGCAGGGTGTGCATCATGCGGATCACTTCAGAGCCCTTCTCGTAGACGGTCAGGGTGTAGAAGTTGTTCATCTCGATCACCACATCCGGGCGGATGGGGTGGGCCATGGGGCCGGCGTCTTCGGCAAACTGCGGACCGCGCACGGTGCGCACGTTGTTGATGCGGTTGACGCCGCGCGACCCCAGATCGGAGGAGAACTCCTGATCCCGGAACACCGTCAGCCCCTCTTTGAGGCTTAACTGGAACCAGTCGCGGCAGGTGACGCGGTTGCCGGTCCAGTTGTGGAAGTATTCGTGGCCGATCACCCGCTCGATGCCGTGGTAGTCCGCATCGGTGGCAGTGGCCGGGTTGGCCAGCACGAACTTGGAGTTGAAGATGTTGAGCCCCTTGTTCTCCATGGCGCCCATGTTGAAGAAGTCCACCGCCACGATCATGTAGATGTCGAGGTCATACTCGAGGCCGAAACGCTGCTCGTCCCAACGCATGGAGTTGATGAGGCTCTCCATGGCGAAACCGGCGCGGTCCAGGTTGCCCTTGTCCACGAAGATCTCGAGCGCCACCTGGCGGCCGCTTTTGGTAATGAAGTGGTTGCGTTCCACATCGAAGTCACCGGCAACCAGGGCAAACAGGTAACTCGGTTTGGGGAAGGGATCCTGCCACTGCACGAAGTGGCGACCGTCGTCCAGATCGCCGCTCGCGACCTTGTTGCCATTGGAGAGCAGATAGGGGTACTTGGCCTTGTCGGCGGTGATGCGGGTACTGTAACGGGCCAGGATGTCCGGCCTGTCCATGTAATAGGTGATACGACGAAAGCCCTCGGCCTCGCACTGGGTGCAATAGGCATCGCCGGATTTGTAGAGCCCCTCCAGCGCCGTGTTGGCGGCGGGATCAATGTCGGTGACCACGGTCAGCACGCACTCGGCCGGCAGGTTGAACAGAGTCAGGCTGCTCTCTCCCTGCTCGTATTGCTGATAGGGCACGCCATCCACACTGACACTGACAAGGTCAAGCCCCTCGCCGTCCAGCACCAGGGGCTCGTTGTGATCGCCGCTGCGACGCAAACGGGAGATGGCGGTGACCCGGGTCAGGGGCTCTTGCAGCTGAAAATCGAGATCCAGGCTGTCACACCAATAGAGGGGAGCCTGGTAATCCTGGCGATATTTGGCCGTCATGGCCTGAGGTTGTTCAGTCATTATTGTGTGCTTCCACGCTTTGTTATTGACGTGTCAGAGGCTGTCACAAGGCTCGGACAGGGTCAAATAGTTTGCATTCAGGCAAAAGAAAGGGCGACCCGAGTCGCCCTTGTCATTTCGTTGCCAGCATCAGCTCTTCTTGCTGAGGGTGGCCAGATCCGCCGTGATGTTGGCCGCTTCCACCTGGTATTCGTCAGGTGCCTCGAAATCGGTCGGCAGTTCATCCAGGCTCTTCACCGTCGGCTTGCCAAGACGGGTCAGCCGCTCGTTGGCTCGCGCCAGCGCCTTCTCGTCCTGTTTGGCCTGTTCAGCCAGTCGCTCGGCTTCGTTCAGGGAGACCGACTTCTTGTCCTTGTCCGCCTGATACTCCTTGATGTCCTGCAGCACATAGGCAAATTCCGGATCCTTGGTGATCCGCGCCTCGTGGGCCGCTTTCAGCTTGGGCAACAGGCTGGAGAAGTCCCCCAGTCGCTCGTAGCTGGCCGAGGCGATCTTGTCCCAGGGCAAGGCGTTGAACTCGCGGCTCTCCCCCGTCTCACCCGGCGCCACTGCGGTCGGGAAGGCGATATCGGGTGCAACCCCTTTGTTCTGGGTACTGCCGCCATCGATACGGTAGAACTTGGCGATGGTGTACTGCACGTGACCCAGCGGCTGCTCGTAGAAGTCATAGACCTTTGCGAGGCTGCGATGCTGCTGCACCGTCCCCTTGCCGAACGAGTTTTCGCCGAGGATCAGCGCACGACCATAGTCCTGCATGGCGGCGGCGAAGATCTCGGACGCCGAAGCGCTGTAGCGGTCGATCATCACCGACATGGGGCCACCGTAGTAGACATTGCCGTCGTCGTCACCATTGACGGTGATGCGACCCATGTGATCACGGATCTGCACCACGGGACCACTGGCGAAGAACAGACCGCTCAGGGCGGAGGCTTCCGTCAGGGCACCGCCGCCGTTGCCGCGCAGATCGACGATGAGGCCGTCGATCTTCTGCTTGTTGAGGCTGGAGATCTCCTTGATCACGTCGTCGTGCAGGTTGACGTAGAAGCTCGGGATCTCGAGCACGCCGATCTTCTTGCCCTCGGCGGTGATCACCTTGGACTTGGCGGCTCTGTCTTCCAGACGCACCTTGTCACGCACCAGCTCCACCAGCTCGGTCTTGGCGGTTGCACCCTTGCCGCGCTGGATCTCCAGCTTCACCTTGCTGCCCTTGGGCCCCTTGATGAGCTCGACCACGTCGTCAAGACGCCAGCCAATGACATCCACAATCTTGCCGTCGTCCTGCCCCACCCCGGTGATCTTGTCATCGGGTTTCAGGTGATTGGACTTGGCCGCCGGGCCGCCTGGCACCAGGGAGCGGATGACGGTAAAGTCATCTTCCGCCTGCAGCACGGCCCCAATCCCCTCCAGCGAGAGGTTCATCTCGGTGTTGAACCGATCGGCGCTGCGCGGAGACAGATAGCTGGTGTGCGGTTCGATGGCGCGGGCGAAGGAGTTCATGAAGAGCTGGAACACGTCCTCGCTCTCGGTCTGGGACATCCGCTTGATGGCGTTGTTGTAACGCTTGCCAAGCAGCTCCTTGATCTCGGGCCACTCCTTGCCGCTGAGCTTGAGGCTCAGGGCATCGAACTTGACCCGCTGACGCCACAGCTCGTTGAGCTCGGCTTCATCCTTGGGCCAGGGAGCCCCTTCCCGATCGAAGACGTAATTGTCTTTCTGGGTAAAATCGAAGGGAGTGTCGAGCAGTTTGAGGGCGTATTCGAACCGCTCGTACCGCCGCTGCTGACTCAGGTTGAACATCTCGTAGGCCGGAGCCAGCCGCCCTCGCTCGAGGTCGGTGTCAAAACCGGTACGATATTTCTCAAAACGGCTGATGTCAGAGGCCAGAAACAGGTTGCGGCTGTAGTCCAGATTCTCCAGATACTTGTCAAAGATCACGGAGGAAAAGGCGTCGTCCAGCTTGAACTGTTTGTAGTGGGAGCGGGTAAACAGATTGGCAATTCGCTTGCTGGCCGTAGCATGTTGGCTCTCTTGAGCCAACACAGGCAAATCACTTTCCTTGAGCACCGGCTCGATGGCCTGTGCGAGCCCGGCAAGCGCCAGGCTACAGGCAACGAGTGAAAAACGAATCACGCCATGCTTCAACATTCGTCTCCTTAGAGAACCAGATGCTCGAACTTGACCCGCAACATCATGCCGGTCTGCAATTGAACCTGTACGTCATCCTTGGTCACTTCCTTGATGGTCGCAGGCACAGGGGACTTGCCCAGCACGACGCGCACGCCCTGCTCGACTTTCAGAGTAGCGGCATCCACTTTCACCAGCGGCGCATCGGCGACCGGTGCAGCCTTGGGAGCAAGGGCGGACTTGGGCTTGTCGGAGCGGGGAGCGTCAGCCTTGCGCGGCGCGTTGCGACGCGGCTGCTTGGGCTTGTCTTCCTTCTCCTTGGTGTTGGTGCGGCGGCTGGCAAAGACACGTTCCTTGCTCTCCTTGAGCGCCTGTTTGGCATGCTCGATGTGCTCTTCGGTGAGCAGCTCGCCCGGGTTGCCGTCCAGATCGACACGGGCCTGGCCAGCCTTGAGGCCATGCAGGTAACGCCAGCTGGAGGTGTATTGACGCAGAGCAGAGCGCAGCATGGTCTTGGAGACTCTCTCGTCATCAGCAAGACGCGCGGCCAGATCCTGGAAGATGCCAATCTTGAGTGGCTTGGCCTCTCCTTCAGCGATGAAGCAGGCCGGGAATTTCTCGACCAGGTAGGCGACGATCTCTTTACTGTTCTTCAGCTTTTCAGTGTTTTCCATGTATAACCTTGGCTTTCATATAGACGCACGGGCATGCCCGAACACAACAAAGGCCCCATTATAGAGAGCTTGGGACCTTTTGCGAACCATCTAGCAATGACTTAGAGCATGCTTTCCAAAATTTGCACCGTTTCTTCGAGGCCAATCCGGTCCTGCTCGTCAAAGCGGTTAAAGATTGGACTGTCGATGTCCAGCACCCCGATGATCTCCCCGCCACGGCGCAACGGGATCACGATTTCCGAGTTGCTGGCACCGTCGCACGCAATGTGCCCCGCGAACTGGTGCACGTCGTCCACCAGCTGGGTCTTGCCCTCGGCAACCGCAGTGCCACAGACGCCGCGCCCGACCGGGATGCGCACACAGGCCGGCTTGCCCTGGAACGGGCCGAGCACCAGGGTCTCGCCCTGCAGCAGGTAGAAACCAACCCAGTTGATGTCAGCCAGTTCCTGATTGAGCAGGGCAGACAGGTTTGCCAGGGTGGCGATCATGTCGGGTTCGCCCTCCAGCAATGCCTGGGCCTGCTGGTTGAGCGTGCGATAAAATGCTTGTTTTTCAATCATGATTAAATGAACTTCACTCCTTGATAATCAATGCAAGGTACCGTCCTGCCTGAAAATTTCAAATCAATTTTCAATTATCCCCCCTCTTGGGTCCCGATGAGAGGCCGTTCAACGTGCCGCGCCCAACGTCAGTTGATGGCGCTGGCCATTGCTCCACTCGATGGTCAGGAGCCAGTCCATCGCCTCGGTCGTACAACTTCCCACCTGGGCCACCCCTCGCCACCCCGCTTGGCTGGGTTCAAACAGCACGGGGATGAGCCCCATGAACATCTCCTTGCCCTCGAGCCAGGCCTTGACCGGCGTGATGGCCGGCACACCCCCTTGAAGGCGCAGGACAAAGTCATGTTCAGGGCGGATCGGCAAGCCATCGATGCTGACCGTCAGCGGGCGATCCCCGACGATGAGGCGGCAGGGGCTGTGGGACAGATCACAAATCTGAACATTGGTGCCCTCTACATGGTCGTTTCCTGTGCCTGAAAACCAGGTTCGATAGGCCATCAGGGAGAGCAAAATGACCAGCACCATGGACAGGTGGACGATTTTGCGTGAAGTGAGTCTCTCTTTCATGAAAAAACAGCTCTGTAAGGTACTTTGAAAATGTAATTTTCGTGATCTGGCGCAAGGTAAAAACTGGCGGACATGAGACCCGCTGGAGCCAAATATATCACTGTTTGTACTGTTATTTTACCGGTCATTTCAGTATCATTCTCAATGGATTTTCATTTAACCACCTTTTGCTTTTCCTTTTATTAACAGATGTTAACGAGAGGATTTTGCAAAACCGGGGTGAAAATGGCCCAGGACACCGGGCAACACAAACAACAGCATCGGAAGCGGAATACAACGATGAGCCATACAACAAACCACCCTGAGTACAACTACACCGTTGTGCGCCAGTTCACCGTCATGACGATTGTCTGGGGTATCGTCGGCATGTCGGTGGGTGTATTGATTGCAGCCCAGCTGATCTGGCCTGCCCTCAACTTCGACACCCCCTGGCTGACGTACAGCCGTCTGCGTCCCCTGCATACCAATGCGGTCATCTTCGCATTTGGTTGCAGCGCCCTGATGGCCACTTCCTTCTACGTGGTGCAACGCACCTGTCAGGTCCGGCTGTTTGGTGGTCCCCTCGCCTCCTTCGTGTTCTGGGGCTGGCAGGCGATCATTCTCTCTGCAGCCATCTCGCTGCCGCTGGGGTACACCACCTCCAAAGAGTACGCCGAGCTGGAGTGGCCCATCGACATCGCCATCGCCGTGGTCTGGGTGAGTTACGCCATCGTCTTCTTCGGCACCCTGGTCAAGCGCACCACCTCCCACATCTATGTGGCGAACTGGTTCTTCGGTGCCTTCATCATCACGGTTGCCGTGCTGCACATCGTCAACAACATGGAAGTGCCCCTCTCCGGCATGAAGTCCTACTCCATGTACTCCGGCGCCATGGATGCCATGGTGCAGTGGTGGTATGGCCACAACGCGGTGGGCTTCCTGCTGACGGCGGGCTTCCTTGGCATGATGTACTATTTCGTGCCCAAGCAGGCGGGTCGCCCCGTCTACTCCTACCGCCTCTCCATCGTGCACTTCTGGGCGCTGATCTCCCTCTATATCTGGGCCGGTCCGCACCACCTGCACTATACCGCCCTGCCTGACTGGGCCCAGTCGCTGGGCATGGTGATGTCCCTCATCTTGTTCGTGCCCTCCTGGGGCGGCATGATCAACGGCATCATGACCCTCTCGGGTGCCTGGCACAAGCTGCGTTATGACCCCATCCTGCGCTTCCTGATCGTCTCCCTGTCGTTCTACGGCATGTCGACCTTCGAAGGTCCCATGATGGCGATCAAGACCGTCAACGCCCTCTCCCACTACACCGACTGGACTATCGGTCACGTTCACTCCGGTGCCCTGGGCTGGGTTGCCATGGTGTCCATTGGCGCCGTCTACCACCTGATCCCGAACCTGTTCGGGCAGGGGCGCATGTACAGCATCAAACTCATCAACGTCCACTTCTGGCTGGCCACCGTGGGCACCGTGCTCTATATCGTCGCCATGTGGATTTCCGGTGTGATGCAGGGACTGATGTGGCGTGCGGTCAACGACGACGGCACCCTGACCTACAGCTTCGTGGAGGCGCTGCAAGCTTCCTATCCCTTCTACTTCGTGCGCTTCCTGGGTGGCTGCTTCTTCGTCACCGGCATGCTGCTGATGGCCTACAACGCCTACCGCACCGTCACTGCGCCCAAGGGTTCCCTGGAACCCGTCGCACAGCCAGCCTGATTTGAAGGGGTTTAAAGCATGAGCAACAACAACCGTCATGAGATTTTTGAAAAAAGCGTCCCCATGCTGGTCATTGGCATCATCTTCGCCATCAGCCTGGGGGGCCTGGTGGAAATCACCCCCCTGTTCTTCCAGAAGCAGACCAACGAGCCGGTGGAGGGCCTCAAGCCCTACACCGCCCTGCAGATGGAAGGACGCGACATCTACATCCGCGAAGGCTGCACCGTCTGCCACAGCCAGATGATCCGCCCGTTCCGCGCCGAGACCGAACGCTACGGCCACTACTCGGTTGCCGGCGAGAGCGTGTGGGAGCACCCCTTCCTGTGGGGCTCCAAGCGTACCGGTCCGGATCTGGCCCGGGTCGGCGGCCGCTACTCCGATGACTGGCATCGCGCCCACCTCATCAACCCGCGTGATGTGGTGCCCGAGTCCAACATGCCGGCCTTCCCCTGGCTCGAGACCAATGTGCTGAGTGGCGAGCTGACCGGCAAGAAGCTGGCTCTGTTCCGGGATCACTTCGGCGTGCCCTATACCGATGCCGACATCGCCGGCGCCGGTGAGGCCGTCAAGGGCAAGACCGAGCTGGATGCGCTGATCGCCTATCTGCAATCACTGGGCCATGCCCTGAAATAAGGAGTCGGGATATGGATTACGGCACATTTCGCGGCCTGTACACCCTGCTGCTGATGGTCATCATGATTGGCATCATCGTCTGGGCCTACAGCAAGCGCCGCAAGGCTTCTTTCGACGAGGCCGCCAACCTGGTTTTTGCCGATGACGAGCAACCCAGTGCTGATAACAAGAACGCAGGAGCGAAGCAATAATGAGCACTCTGTTTAGCATTTTTGTGACCGTCATAAGCCTTGGCACCATTCTCGGCTGCTTCCTGCTGCTGGCCTGGTGCATGAAGGACAAGATGGGGGCCGAAGAGGGCAAACCCATGGGTCACACCTTCGACGGCATCGAGGAGATCAACAATCCCCTGCCGAAGTGGTGGTCCTATATGTTCCTCTTCTTCATCGTCACCGGGCTCATCTACCTGCTCGCCTTCCCGGGCCTTGGCAACTTCAAGGGTCTGCTGGGCTGGCAGAGCTCCAACCAGGATGTACGTTCCCTGGCCGAGTCCAAGGCAGCGGCGGCTTCCGCCAAGGCCGAAGGACGCGCGGTGGAATACGACCGGGAACTCGCCAAGGCTGACGAGATCTACGGCGCCAAGTTCCGCGAGCTGACCTATCAGGCTGACGGCAAGAGCTACAAGGAGATCACCGAGATCGCCAAGGATCCGGAAGCCTTGAAGGTGGGTCAGCGCCTGTTCCTGCAAAACTGTTCCCAGTGTCATGGCTCCGATGCCCGCGGTGGCCGCGGTTTCCCGAACCTGACCGACAGCGAATGGCAGTGGGGCGGCGCCCCCGACCAGATCAAGACCACCATCATGGGCGGTCGTCAGGGGATCATGGCCGCCTGGGGCGAGATCCTGGGTCAGGACGGGGTGAAGGAGGTGGCCTCCTATGTGCTGAGCCTCTCCGGTCGCAAGGTTGATCTGGTGGAAGCCAAGAAAGGGGAAGCACGCTTTGCCATGTGCGCCGCCTGCCACGGCCCGGATGCCAAGGGCGGCATCGCCTTCGGCGCTCCCGACTTGACCAACAACATCTGGCTCTATGGCGGCTCCCGTCAGGTGGTCGAACAGACCATCACCCACGGGCGCCACGGCGTGATGCCGGCCTGGAAGGACATTCTGGGGGAAGACAAGGTACACCTGCTCGCCTCCTACGTTTACAGCTTGTCCCACAACGATCGGCAAAATCAGCAGTAACATGTGATAAGCACGTGATTAATCAGCAAAAAGCCTCGACTCTTCGAGGCTTTTTGTTATCTTGTGTTGGCTGAATTACCGCCATTTCGTTAACCATTTGTTTCGGTAGCATCATGACCCAACCCTGGTATCGCCAATTCTGGCCCTGGTTCATCATCGCCCTCCCCTGTGCCGCCGTGGTAGGCAGCATCGCCACCGCCATCATTGCCAGCAAGGATGGGGTCAACCTGGTGGCGGAGGACTACTACAAGCAGGGCAAGGAGATTAACCAGGATCTCAGCAAGTTCGATCGCGCCGAGGCGCTCGGCATCCGTATCGCCCTCAATGTCAGCGACAAGGAGCTGACGTTAAATCCACTGTCCGGGGATTTCCCCCCCGGGCAGGCACTGCACCTCTCCCTGTTTCATCCCACGTTGGCGGGCCTGGACAGCGAACATCTGTTGACGGCCGATGGCAAGGGAGTCTATCGCCTGATGCTGGACAAGCCCCTCACCGGCAAGTGGCACGTGCGGGTCGATGCCTTCAACCATGAATGGCGCCTCCAGGAGACGGCACAACTGCCGACTCAGGCAGCGATTGAGCTCGATCCCAAGGGACGTTGAATCACGAAGGCAGGGTGATCGGCACGCCGGTCAGCCGCCCTTCTCCCCGACCCGGCCTGCAGGGCTGCATCAAAGAGGGATGATCACCATGACCGGCTGTTTTCACTGTGGTGAACCGGTTCCCACTGGCAGTAACTTTACTCTCGAGATCAAAGGCATCGTTCAGCCGATGTGCTGCCCTGGCTGCCAAGCCGTGGCACAGACCATTCTCGAATGCGGCCTCGCCAGTTATTACGAACACCGCACCGCTCCCGGCATCAAGGGGGAGCTGGTGCCCGAAGAGCTCGCCGCCCTTACCCACTACGATCTGGCGGAGGTGCAGCAGGAGTTCGTCACCGACACCGGTACGGGTCGCGAAACAACGCGCGAGATCCAGCTGACGGTGGAAGGCTTGACCTGCGCCGCCTGTGCCTGGCTCATCGAGCGGCACCTGATGACCCTGCGCGGTCTGCG
Organism: Aeromonas sp. R7-1; assembly: GCF_040908115.1. Lineage (NCBI taxonomy): Bacteria > Pseudomonadati > Pseudomonadota > Gammaproteobacteria > Aeromonadales > Aeromonadaceae > Aeromonas > Aeromonas sp. R7-1. The sequence goes on from NZ_JBFODD010000038.1 coordinate 42,730, forward strand.
TTACATCAACGTCAATACCACCACCCATCGCGCCCGCATCAAGTGGGATCCGGCCCAGCTCTCGTTGAGCGACATTCTCAAGGGCTTTGCCAGGGTAGGCTATCGCGCCTATCCCTTCCAAACTCATCAGCAGGAAGCACTCTACGCCAAAGAGGTGCGCAGCTACATGTTCCGCATGGCGCTGGCCGGGCTTGGATCCATGCAGGTGATGATGTGCGCCGTGGCACTCTACATGGACCTCTTCATCAGCGTGGAAGAGGAGTTCATGATCTACTTCAAGTGGATAAGCCTTCTGCTCTCCACCCCCATCATGATCTACTCGGCCCAGCCTTTTTACGTGGGGGCATGGCGCAGCCTGAAGCAGGGGCACCTCTCCATGGATGTTTCGGTGTCGCTGGCACTGATCGGCGCCTTCGTCGCCTCCATCTGGGCCACGGTCTTCAACACGGGTGAGGTCTATTACGACTCCATCACCATGTTCGTCTTTTTCCTGCTGTTGGGCCGTCTGCTGGAACTGCGAGCGAGGCGCAAGGCGTCGGAGTCGAGCTCCAACCTGGCGCGTCTGGTGCCCATCATGGCGACCCGCATCGATGATGACGGCGAACACGAGGTGGCCGCCAAGACGCTGCGAGTCGGAGACAGGGTGCGGGTACTCGCGGGGGCCACTCTGCCAGCCGACGGCATCGTCACCCTGGGCCAGGCCAGCCTCAACGAATCCATGCTGACTGGCGAACAGTTGCCTCTGCTCAAGCAGGCCGGGGATCCCGTCTATGCAGGCACCATCAATACCGATGCCCCCCTGGAGATCCGGGTCAGCCATTCCATTGAAGAGTCGCGTCTCGCCCAGATCATGCGCCTGCAGGATCATGCTCTGGACGACAAGCCCGCCATCGCCCAACTGGCGGACGTGCTGTCGCGCCACTTTATCCTGGTGCTCCTGATCATTGCGGCCGCGGTCTGGACCTTCTGGCACTTTCATGAGCCCGAGCGGGCCTTCTGGGTCACCCTGGCGGTGCTGGTGGCGACCTGTCCCTGCGCCCTCTCGCTGGCCACCCCGACCGCGCTCACCTCGGCCACTGCCAACCTGACCCGCAGCGGCATTCTGCTGCGCCGCGGCCACGTGCTGGACATTCTGACCCGGGCCAACCGCATCGTGATGGACAAGACGGGGACCCTGACCACGGGCAACATCAGCCTGGTGAGCACCCAGCCCCTCGGCGAGCTCGACGCAGCCCGCTGCCTCGCACTCGCCCAGGCCCTGGAGACCTACTCCGAGCATCCCATCGCCCGTGCGTTTCGAAGCAAACCACTGGCGGACGGGGTGCCGCTCGCCGCCAGCGACGTCACCCCCCTCATCGGCCACGGCGTGCAGGGAGTGATTGAGGGCAAGCATTACCGCATCGGTAGTGCACGCTGGCTCGAACTGGCGCAAGAAGAGAATGCCGTTCAAGGGCTGGCCATCTATCTGGCCGATGAACACGGACTGCTGGCCCGTTTCATCCTGGCCGACACGCTGCGCCCCGATGCCGGTGCACTGATCCAGGCCTTCAAGGAGGCAGGCCTGCAAACCACCATTCTCACCGGCGACGGTTCGGACCAGGCGGACATGCTGGCCCGCGAGCTGGGGGTCGATGAGCTGGTAAAAGGGGTCACCCCGGACGGCAAGCTGGCCTACCTCAAGGCCCGGGAAGCGGCCGGGGATATCAGCATAATGGTGGGAGATGGCATCAACGACGCCCCTGTGCTGGCTGGCGCCCACGCCTCCTTTGCCATGGCGGGGGGCACGGATCTGGCCAAGAACAGTGCCGACGCCATCCTGCTGGCCGACGATCTCTCCCGTCTGCTGGCCGCCCGGGCCCTGGCCCTGCGCACTCGCAAGATCATCAAGGAGAACTTTGCCTGGTCCATCGGCTACAACTTGCTTGTGCTGCCGCTGGCGGCCAGTGGCTGGCTCCCCCCTTATCTGGCGGCTGCAGGCATGTCCCTGAGCTCCCTCATCGTGGTCACCAATTCCATGCGGCTCAACCGGTGAGCAGCCGTCTGGCATCCTCCCGGGTGGCGGCACCTCTTGCCTCGCCGGGTTATCATCCCCCTTTCACCACAGGGTCCGCGCCATGAACATCATCTTCGTCCTCATCCCCATCGCCATCCTGTTCGTTGTCATTGCAGGAGCCGTCTTCTTCTGGGCCATCCGCTCCGAGCAGTTCGAGGATCTCGACAGGCAGGGCTCCAACATCCTGTTTGACGAGGAGCAGCGCCCCTTGTCCCCCCCTGAACAACACCCTGAAGAGGAAAACAGTCCCCATGACCAGCAGCCTTGACCTCATGGGCGCCCTGCTGGTCGGGCTTGCCGGTGCCGGCCACTGCATCGGCATGTGCGGCGGCGTGTCTGCAGCGCTCTCCATGGCCATACCTGCCGAGAAGCAGCATTTTTGGGGCAGGCTCGGTTATCTGCTCAACTACAACCTGGGGCGCATCCTGAGCTATGTGCTGGCGGGCGCGCTGGTGGGCGGCTTGCTCGCCACCACCACGGAGATAGGCGCCGGCAAACACGCCCTGGCAGGGCTTCGCCTCATCGCCGCCCTGCTCATGATAGCGCTCGGCCTCTACTTGGCTGGCTGGTGGCATGGCGTCTTGCTGCTCGAGCGCATCGGTGCGAAGTTCTGGCCTCTCATCAAGCCGCTGGCAGGCAGGTTTCTCCCGTTTACATCAGCCTGGCAGGCCCTCCCCTTTGGCATGGTCTGGGGCTGGCTCCCTTGCGGCCTCGTCTACTCCATGCTGACCTGGAGCGCTGCTGCAGGCTCCGCGAGTGGCGGGGCACTCATCATGCTCTTTTTCGGCCTCGGCACCCTGCCGACCCTGTTTGCGCTGGGGGGGCTGGCAGACCGATTGCGCTACTGGCTCACCCTGCGCAGCCTGCGCCTTGGGGGCGCCTTGCTGCTTATTGCTTACGGGATCCACACCCTCTGGATCGGAATGGCGTCTTTTTGAAACCCTATCCAAAACGGATGAGATGGTGGTAAACTTGTTTGATATAAATCAATTATTCATTTGAGCCTATGATCCCGGACAAGAAACCTGGCAGACGTATTCAGAGCGGTGGCTGTGCAATTCATTGCCAGGATTGCAGCATCAGCCAGCTCTGCATCCCCTTCACCCTGAACGACAACGAGCTTGATCAGCTGGACAGCATCATCGAGCGCAAAAAGCCTATCCAGAAGGGTGAAGAGTTGTTCAAGGCCGGCGACGAGCTCAAATCGCTCTATGCCATCCGTTCCGGGACCATCAAGTCATACACCATCACCGAGCAGGGTGACGAGCAGATAACCGCCTTCCACCTGGCTGGCGATCTGGTCGGTTTTGACGCCATCCACAAGCAGTCTCACCCCTCCTTCGCCCAGGCGCTGGAAACCGCCATGGTGTGCGAGATCCCGTTCGATGTGCTCGACGACCTCTCAGGCAAGATGCCCAAACTGCGCCAGCAGATCATGCGCCTGATGAGCAACGAGATCATGGGCGACCAGGAGATGATACTGCTGCTCTCCAAAAAGAACGCCGAAGAGCGCCTCGCTGCCTTCCTGCACAATCTCTCGGTTCGTTTCTCCGAGCGCGGCTTCTCCGCCAAGGAGTTCCGCCTCTCCATGACCCGTGGGGACATCGGCAACTACCTCGGTCTCACCGTCGAGACCATCAGCCGCCTGCTGGGCCGTTTCCAGAAATCCGGTCTCATCAGCGTCAAAGGCAAATACATTACTGTACTGGACAACGTTGCCTTGGGCGTCATGGCCGGAGCCACTCGTCCTCCCTGCGGTTAATCCCCGTTTATTCCCTTTTTTGCCGGATCGGATCACCCTGAAATTTGATCCGGCACACCTTCCCGTCTCCCCCCTTGGACTAAGCTGTAATAGCTAAAGAGTTGCCATCATTGGCCTTTTTGCCAAGGAGGAGAACATGGTCAAGTACCGAAACATTCTGGTGGTGATCAATCCCGAGGAGGAGCGCCAGATCGCGCTCGAGCGCGCGGTCAAGGTCGCCGAGCTGGATGAGGGTGCCCAGCTGACCCTGCTCCTGACGATTTACGACTTCTCTTACGAGATGACCGCGATGCTCTCGGCAGACGAGCGGGAAGAGATGCGCCATGGTGTCATCGCCCAGCGTCGGGAGTGGCTCGACGAGATCCTCACTCCCTATCGGGCCAGAGGGCTGGAATGCGAGGTGAAAGTGCTCTGGCACAACCGTCCCTTCGAGTGCGTCATTCAGGAAGTGCTGGAACAGCGTCACGATCTGGTCGTCAAGGCGACTCACAAACACTCCTTCCTGCAAACCTTCATCTTCACCCCCACCGACTGGCACCTGCTGCGCAAATGCCCCTGTCCGGTTCTGCTGGTAAAAGAAGGGCACTGGCAACGGGGGGGCAACCTGATTGCCGCCATCAACTGCTCGAGCGATGACAAGGAGCAGAAGGTGCTCAACGAGCGGATCACCCGCGAGGGGATCGCCATCGCCGAGCTGCTTGGTGCCAGTCTCTATCTGGTCAACACCTACCCGGGCACCCCGGTCAATGTCGCCATCGAACTGCCAGAGTTCGATCCCAACGCCTACAACGATGCCATTCGCAAACACCATGAAGATCTGCTGCGGGAACATGCCGATCAGTTCGGCATCAACCACATGTGGACCAAGGTGGCGGAAGGCTTGCCGGAGGAGGTGCTGCCGGACATGGCGGACGATCTGAATGCCACCCTGATGATCATGGGATGCGTCGGCCGTACCGGCCTCTCTGCCGCCCTGCTTGGCAACACCGCCGAGCACGTGGTGGACAGGCTCAACTGCGACATTCTCATCCTCAAACCCGACGATTACAGCTGCCCTGTGGATGACAGGCGTCATCCTGCATAAGCGTTTCTTGCCCTCCCCCGGGACATGGCTATAATAAGCCGCTTATTTTTGTCCCGGGTTTGAGGCCATGCTAGAAGAGCTTAACGCCAAAGAGAAATACAGTTTCAACAAGCTGCAGAAACGCCTGCGGCGCAACGTGGGCCAGGCCATCGCCGACTTCAACATGATTGAAGAGGGTGACAAGATCATGGTCTGCCTGTCTGGCGGCAAGGACAGCTTTGCCATGCTCGACATCCTGATGAGCCTGAAGGCCAGCGCCCCCATCCATTTCGATCTGGTGGCCGTCAACCTGGATCAGAAGCAACCCGGCTTCCCCGAGCACGTGCTGCCCGAATACCTGAGCACTCTCGGCATCGACTTCAAGATCGTGGAAGAAGATACCTATTCCATCGTCAAGGAGAAGGTACCGGAGGGCAAGACCACCTGCGCGCTCTGCTCCCGCCTGCGCCGCGGCATTCTGTATCGCACCGCCCAGGAGCTGGGTTGCACCAAGATCGCCCTTGGCCATCACCGTGACGACATCCTCGAGACCCTGTTCCTCAACATGTTCTACGGTGGCAAGCTCAAATCCATGCCCCCCAAGCTGGTGAGCGACGATGGCAAGAACGTGGTGATCCGCCCCCTGGCCTACTGCAAGGAGAAAGACCTGGTGCGCTATGCCGAGGTCAAGGCCTTCCCCATCATCCCCTGCAACCTGTGCGGCTCCCAGGAGAACCTCCAGCGCCAGGCCATCAAGCAGATGATGCAGGAGTGGGATCGCCGCTTCCCGGGTCGTCTCGAAACCATGTTCACCGCCATTCAGGACGTGATCCCGAGCCATCTGCTCGATCACCAGCTGTTTGACTTCAAGAGCATCAACCGCGACTCCGGCATCATCGACGGTGGCGACAAGGCATTTGATCCGCCCGAGCTGCCCAAGGCGCCGCTGCTGGACATCGACGAGATGGACATGCTGGACGTGATTGAGGTGCGCTAAGCCCCGTCACCCACAGAAAAGGAGCGCCAGGCGCTCCTTTTTTCATTCTGGCAATCTGCGGACTCGGGTCGCTACCCCTTGTGCAGCCAGGGGGTCAGGCGCAGGATCTCCCCTTGCAGTTGCAGCTTGCCCTGGGCAAACCCCTTCAGCTGCGCATTGCTGAGCAGCAGTTGCCCCTGCTGCCAGGAGACGGCCTCCTGACGGGCACCCTCCACAAGGTAGGCTGTGCCTGCGGGCGCCACCATGGAGATCCTCACCCCTTCCATCTTGGGCAGGAAATACTGGCCGACCATGCCGGCCATCTTGTCGAGCAATCGCTGCATCTGCTGCTGGCGCGAGACGAGCTCGGCCAGCGGCACCTCGGGTGTGGCGGGGGCGTCAGCCATCACCTGTACCGACAGATCGCAGGCGGCGTGGGCCTCGGTGAGCCCCACCACCACGATCGCCTTGTCGAGGTTGAGATCTTCGTCATAGGGCAGACGCAGTTCGCCATCCACCGTGACCTCGGCGGGCACATCCCTGTCCGGGGTCGAGACCCGGGCCGAGGTGAGCCCGCATCGCCGACCGTTCTGTTGACTGGCCAGATAAAAGCCCAGTCTGGCGTGGCCAAATTCCCCCTTGGCGAAGGTCTTCATCTGGCTGTAGAAGGTGCCGTAGTCGAGTTCAAGGGACGGCTCAGCCTGTCCCAGCATGGGTACCAGCAGGAGCGCCGCCATCCCGTATCGCTTGTTCATATGCCATCCTTTTGCATCATGTTCCGGGCGGGTCGACACCGGCTGATCCCCTGGTATCCCGTTATGCGTTGAAATGATCCGGGCCCTGCCCGTCGTTGCCACTGGCAACCTCGGTCACTTCGACTGCCACCCCACACAGATCCCGGTAGAGAATGCCCTTGCAGTTGAAGTAGAGCGGCGCCACCCAGATAAGTCCCAGCCCCATGGGGATGAGCGCCAGGAAGAAGAGTGCCAGCATGACCCCGTGCAGCAGCACTATGCTGGGCCATCCCCGGGCAAAGAGCTTGAGGGAGACCAGAATGGCCTGAGCCGGGGAAAGACCGCGCTCCAGCACCAGAGGTACGGTAAACACCAGCCCCATGCCCACCAGGGCGGAAGGGATGAAGGCCAGCATCACCGGCACACCCAGCAGCTCGAACAGGGGGCCAAACAGGCTGGTGATGAGGCTGCCGAGCAGACTCAGGCTGCCCAGGCGCAGGAAGTGGCGGAAGAAGTCGAATACCTGGCTCGGCCGGGCGCGCACCCCCACCGACTGCTGCAACCCCAGCATGTCGAGGGAGGAGGTCATGGGTGACATGATCACCGTGACCAGCAAGCTCAGGATCAGGGCCATATCCATATCCCCTCCTTCACGGGCGACATAGGGTGTCAGCAAGGTATTGCTCAGCAGGATCCAGATTGCCATGACCCCGGCGATGGCCAGCGCCAATCCGAAACCGGTGCGACGAGTCTGTTGCCACCCCTCTTTCAACACCCCTTGCAGGTCCAGACGATATCCCTGGCTGAGGGACTGTTCGAGGGTTCCACCGATCCGCATTCTATTACTCAATTGACTGTCCAACATTCACTGACGACTGATCCAAGGTGGCACATTATAGCGGTTTGAACCGGCATGCGTAGCCGTTTTTCCTGTTATCTTCCGTTCAGAAAGCCATTGATACCAAAGGCCTTGCAGCCCTTCTTGATGAAGTTCCCCTCACCCTTGGCCCCTCTGTCCAACGGGAGTAGGATGATGGCGCGCGCTGGCGGACGAGATGTCCACTGGCTCTTCTCTCTCACACAAGGAAAACGGTCATGTCCGAACTGACGCTCTATCTTGCCCCCGGTACCTGTGCCATGGCGGTACGCATCGCTCTGGTGGAGGCCGGTGCCCCTCACCTTGTCAAGCGCCTGGATCTGGCCGCTGGTGAACAGCGCAGCCCCGACTACCTCGCCATCAATCCCAAGGGGCGAGTCCCGGCACTGGTGACGGAGCATGGCGTGCTGACCGAAACACCGGCCCTGCTGCTCTACGTGGCCCAGCGTTTTCCTAACGCCGGGCTGGCCCCATTGGATGACCCCTTCCTCCTGGCCAGGATGCAGGAGGTACACAGTTTCCTCGTCTCCACCGTCCATGTCGCCCATGCCCATGGACGCCGTCCCGGCCGCTGGGCCGACGATGAACAGGCCATGGCTGCCATGCAGGCCAAGATGCCCCAGAACATGCGCGATGGCTTTGACCAGATTGAGCGCCACTATCTGGCCGGCCCCTGGGTACTGGGGGAGCGCTTCAGCCTGGCCGACATCTACCTCTTCGTGATTGCAGGCTGGCTCGAGAGCGACGGGGTTGCCATCAGCGAGTTTCCCAAGGTGGCGGATCACTATCAGCGCATGCTGGCCCGCCCCGCAGTGCAGGCGGCGCTCGCCCTCTGAACTCCTCGCGCCGGGTACGCCTTTTTGTACGGGCAACATCCGGCGACGCCTCTCAGACGGGTGCTCTTCTGGCACCCGTTTCTTCTGAAATTGCCCTGTCACTGAGATCGTTTTCACATTTTCGTCATCACTGCCTAGACCCGTTAACGGTTAACACCTATCTTTCGCCCTAATGACGCAACCGGTTGCGTAACCGATTGCCCAACTCAATATCCATATGCGGTCCCAGGCCGCCGAGGTGCTGTATGAAACGAGGCAAGCTGCTCAATGCTCCCTTAAGCGCGCTGGTCGCGCAGATGGGCCACACCGACGAGATCACCGTCTGCGACGCTGGCCTGCCCATTCCGGCAGGCCCCGAGCGCATCGATCTGGCGCTGATGGCGGGGACGCCGAGCCTTGAAACCGTGCTGACCGCCTTGCTCACCGACCTGGTGGTGGAGAAGGTGATCATGGCAAGCGAGATCAAGGCGATCAGCCCCGCCACCCATCAGGCGCTGGTGGATCAGCTGGAGGCGCAAGCAGCCGCCCAGGGCAAGCCCATCGCCATCGAATACTGCCTGCATGAGGAGTTCAAAACCCGCTCCCGCCAGAGCAAGGCGATCGTGCGCAGCGGCGAGGTGACCCCCTACGCCAACCTGATCCTCTGCGCCGGTGTGGCGTTCTGAATTCTTCAAAGAAGGCCTCTTCAAGGAAGCTGCAAATGAGCACAACCTCCCCCCTCTCACCCATTCTGGAGCTGACCGGGATCGTCAAGACCTTCCCCGGGGTACGCGCCCTCGACGACGCGGGTCTTCGGGTCTATCCGGGCCAGGTGATGGCCCTGCTCGGCGAAAACGGCGCTGGCAAGTCGACCCTGATGAAGGTGCTGACCGGCATCTACCAGGCCGATTCGGGCAGCATCAGCTATCGCGGCCAGCCGGTTCACTTCAAGGGCCCCCGCGACTCCCAGGATCAGGGGATCAGCATCATCCATCAGGAGCTGAATCTGCTGCCGGAGCTATCGATTGCCGCCAACATCTTCCTCGGCCGCGAACCGCGCACCCGTTTTGGCAGCATCGACCACAAGCAGCTGCGCGAACGGGCAAGCACCCTGCTGGCACGGCTTGGCGTCAAGCATGGGCCGGATACCCGACTCGGAAGTCTCTCCATCGGCGAACAGCAGATGGTGGAGATCGCCAAGGCGCTGTCGTTCGATGCCAGCGTCATCATCATGGACGAACCCACCGATGCGCTGACCGATACCGAGACCGAGCAGCTCTTCACCGTCATTCGCGAGCTGCGTGAGCAGGGGTGCGGCATCGTCTACATCTCCCACCGCCTGAAAGAGATCTTCGAGATCTGCGATCGGGTCACCGTGCTGCGGGATGGTAAGTGGATCGGCGAGCAGGCGGTGAGCGATCTCGATGAAGACAGGATCATCGAGATGATGGTGGGTCGCCGACTGGAAGAGCAGTACCCGCGCCTGGTGCGCGAGCTTGGCCCGGTCAGCCTGCAGGTGAACGATCTGGCCGGCCCCGGCGTGCGCGGGGTGAGCTTCTCCCTGCGTCAGGGTGAAATTCTGGGCTTCAGCGGCCTGATGGGGTCCGGGCGTACCGAGCTGATGAAGCTCATCTACGGTGCCAGCCCCATCAGCGCCGGTGACATTACCGTGGATGGCCACGCACTGGTCCCCAAGAGCCCGGCCGATGGCCTGGCCGCCGGCATCGCCTATATCTCCGAGGATCGCAAGGGCGACGGCCTGGTGCTGGAGCTGTCGGTGCGCGAAAACATGAGCCTGTGCGCCCTCGGCGAGTTCATTCGTGGCGGCAAGATTGACGGTCAGGCCGAGCGCCAGGCGGTAGGGGACTATGTGCGTCTGTTCAACATCAAGACCCCGAGTCAGGATCAGCTAATCAAGCTCCTCTCCGGCGGCAACCAGCAGAAGGTGGCCATCGCCAAGGGGCTGCTTACCCGGCCCAAGGTGCTGATCCTGGATGAGCCGACCCGCGGCGTCGATGTCGGCGCCAAGAAGGAGATCTATCAGCTCATCAACCAGTTCAAGAAGGAGGGGATGAGCATCATCCTGGTCTCCTCCGAAATGCCGGAAGTGCTCGGCATGAGTGATCGCATCATGGTGATGCACGAAGGGCGCATCAGCGCAGAATTCAACACCCGCGATGCCAATCAGGAGAAGCTGATGGCAGCGGCAGTCGGTAAACAGTGGCAAGCAGAGCAAGAGGCAGCACAATGACAACCCAAACCCTTTCCCGCCGCGGCGTCATGAGCAAGGCCTGGTGGATCGAGAACAAGTCCCTGGTCGCGCTGCTGGTGCTGATCGGCGTGGTCTCTTTCCTGAGCCCCAATTTCTTCACCGCCGACAACCTGCTCAACATCCTGCGCCAGACATCGGTCAACGCCATCATGGCGGTCGGCATGACGCTGGTCATCCTGACCGCCGGCATCGATCTGTCGGTCGGCTCGGTACTGGCCCTGTGCGGCGCCCTGGCCGCCACCATGGTGGCCATGGAGCTGCCCATCGGCCTGGTGATCCCCCTCACCCTGGGGGCCGGCGCCCTGCTTGGCAGCATCAGCGGCCTCATCATCGCCAAGGGCAAGGTACAGGCCTTCATCGCCACCCTGGTCACCATGACCGCCCTGCGCGGCGTCACCATGGTCTACACCGAGGGGCGCCCCATTTCCACCGGCTTCAGTGACGGCGCCGATCACTTCGCCTGGCTCGGGACCGGCTACCTGCTGGGTCTGCCGGTGCCCATCTGGCTGATGGCCATCGTCTTCCTGCTGGCCTGGTACCTGCTCAACCACACTCGCCTGGGCCGCTACATCTATGCCCTCGGCGGCAACGAATCGGCCACCCGCCTCTCCGGTATCAATGTGGATCGGGTCAAGCTCGCGGTGTATGGTCTGTGCGGCATGCTGTCGGCACTGGCCGGGCTCATCGTCACATCCCGCCTCTCCTCCGCCCAGCCCACCGCCGGCATGGGGTACGAGCTGGATGCCATCGCCGCCGTGGTGCTGGGGGGCACCAGCCTGATGGGGGGCAAGGGCCGTATCATGGGTACCCTGATCGGTGCCCTCATCATCGGCTTCCTCAACAATGCCCTCAACCTGCTCGACGTCAGCTCCTATTACCAGATGATCGCCAAGGCCAGCGTGATTTTGCTTGCCGTGATGATCGATAACAAAAGCAACCGTTAACAAGCCACGCCACACACAAGGAATGAAATGATGAAAAAGCTCAATACCCTGCTCGCTGCCGCCATCATGTCCGTGCTGGGCACCGCCCAGGCCGCGGATCACACCCTGGCGATGGTGGTCTCCACCCTCAACAACCCCTTCTTCGTCACCATGAAGGAGGGCGCCGAAGCCAAGGCCAAGGAGCTTGGCTACGATCTGGTGGTGCTTGACTCCCAGAACGACCCGGCCAAGGAGCTCTCCAACGTGGAAGATCTCACCGTGCGCAAGGTCAACGCCATCCTGATCAACCCGACCGACTCCGAAGCAGTGGGCAACGCCATTCGCCTGGCCAACAAGGCGAACATCCCGGTGCTGACCCTGGACCGCGGCGCAGCCCAGGGTGACGTCAAGGCTCACATCGCCTCCGACAACGTGGCCGGTGGCAAGCTGGCTGGCGACTTCATCGCCGAGAAGCTGGGCAGCGGCGCCAAGGTGATCCAGCTGGAAGGGATCGCAGGTACCTCCGCCGCCCGTGATCGCGGCGAAGGCTTCGCCCTGGCGGTCACCGCCAACAAACTGCAGGTGCTGGCCTCCCAGCCCGCCGACTTTGACCGCACCAAGGGTCTGAACGTCATGGAGAACCTGCTGGCCGCCCATCCGACCGTGCAGGCGGTGTTCGCCCAGAACGACGAGATGGCGCTGGGTGCCATCCGCGCCGTGCAGGCCGCCGGCAAAGAGGTGATGATCGTGGGCTTCGACGGCACCGACGATGGCAAAGCGGCCGTGGCCAAGGGTAAACTGGCCGCCACCGTGGCCCAGCAGCCCGCCCTCATCGGCGCCATCGGCGTGGAAACCGCCGACAAGGTGCTCAAGGGTCAACCGGTAGAAAAATCCATCCCGGTACCGCTGCAAATCGTCAACAAGTAAGTTGTTGGGGGAGGTTCGCCTCCCCTCTCTTTTTCCCCCAGTGCCGCCTGGTCTGGGCCCACCCAGACCAGGATGTACTCAACCAAGGGTGATAGGAATGAATCGTCTCGTAGTCCTCGGCAGCGTGAATGCGGATCATGTGCTGCGCGTCCCCCACTTTCCCCGCCCCGGTGAAACCCTGACCGGCCACAGCTATCAGGTCGTTCCCGGCGGCAAGGGTGCCAATCAGGCGGTGGCCGCCGCCCGCCTCGGCGCCCCTGTCTCCTTCATCGCCCGCATCGGTGATGATGCCATCGGCCACCAGATGAAAACCGGGTTTGCCAACGACGGCATCGATGTCAGCGCCGTCGAACTCGACCCCAGGCTCCCCACCGGCATCGCCATCATCTATGTGAGCGACGAGGGGGAGAACAGCATCGGCATCTCCGCCGAAGCCAACGGCGCCCTCACCCCGACCGTGGTGCAAGGTCACGAGGCGATGATCGCCGCCGCCCACACCCTGCTGCTGCAACTGGAAGTGCCACTCGAGAGCGTGCAGGAAGCGGCCCGTCTGGCTCGTGCCCACGGCACACGGGTGGTGCTCAACCCAGCCCCCGCGCGCCCGCTCTCAAGGGATCTGCTGGCGCTGGTGGATCTCATCACCCCCAACCAGACCGAGGCCGAGCTGCTGACCGGCATCAAGGTGACGGACGAAGCGAGCGCCCGTGAGGCTGCCGCCCGCTTCCACCAGATGGGCATCGGTGAGGTGATGATCACCCTGGGGTCTCAAGGGGTCTATTGCAGCAAGGGGCAGCAACAGGCGCTCATGCCGGGTTTTCGGGTCAAGGCGGTGGATACCACGGCGGCCGGGGATACCTTCAACGGCGCCTTCCTGGCGGCCGAGCTCGCCGGCGCCGACTTTGACGCTGCCGTACGCTTTGCCCACGGGGCGGCGGCACTCTCCGTCACCCGGTTTGGTGCCCAAAGCTCCATCCCGAGCAAGCAGGAGGTCGATGCCTTCCTCCTTGAACAGACTGCGCAGGGGCACTGATGGCCAATATCAAGGAGGTGGCCGCGCTGGCGGGGGTGTCGACCACCACTGTCTCCCACGTCATCAACGAGACCCGTTTCGTCGCCGAAGAGACCCGGGAGCGGGTCTTCGCCGCCATGCGCGATCTCAACTATGCCCCGAGCCTGGTGGCCCGCAGCCTCAAGGTAAAGGAGACCAACAGCATCGGCATGCTGGTCACCACCTCCAGCAACCCCTTCTTCGCCGAGGTGGTGCGCGGGGTGGAGCGCTACTGTTTCGAGCAGGGTTACAACCTGATGCTGGGCAACACCGAAGGACAGGCCGAGACGGCGCTCTCCTACCTCAAGATGATGCTCAGGAAACGGGTCGACGGCCTGCTCATCATGTGCAGTGAAGGGCAGCAGGAGGTGTTCAACCAGCTCGACTGGCTCAAGAGCCTGCCGGTCGTGGTGATGGACTGGGGCATGGAGAACGGCGAGGTGGATCTCATCGCCGACAACTCCCATCGCGGCGGCTACCTGGCAACCCGCCACCTGCTGGGGCTGGGTCACACTGCCATCGGTTGCATCACGGGCCCCCACAGCCGCGCCCCGGCCAACCAGCGCCAGGCGGGTTTCGAGCAGGCGATGCAGGAGGCCGGGCTCACCGTCAATCCGGGCTGGATCCAGGAGGGAGACTTTGACTGCGCCAGCGGTGCCGCCGCCATGACCCGCCTGCTGGCACTGCCAGAGCGTCCCACCGCGCTGTTTGTCTGCAACGACATGATGGCCATGGGGGTCATCAGTGCCGCCCATCAGGCGGGGCTGGTGATCCCCCGCGATCTCTCCATCGTCGGCTATGACAACGTGGCGCTGGCCCAGTTCATGTCCCCCCCGCTCACCACGGTCAATCAACCGAAAGAGGAGCTGGGCCGCCTCGCCGTCACCCGGCTGCTGGCGCGCATCAACGGCGAGCCCATTGCAAACCGCATGATCACCGTGGATCCGGACCTGGTGATCAGACACTCCTGCGCTCCCTTTTCCTCGCCGGACAGCAAACCAGTTTAAGTGCCAGCAAGCAGCAGAAGGGCGGCCATGAGCCGCCCTTCTGTGTATTGTCTCCTTGGCATCGGCCCCGAGACTGCACAAGCCACCACTCAACTCAGCTTGAGATCATCCTCTTGCTGCGCCTCTCCCCGGGGAGCCAGGCGCAGCAGCCCCAGCGCCGTTGCCAACGGCTGGAGCAGCGCCTCGTACCCGGGGGGTGCTGGCAGCCAGTAGCGAATTGGCCAGCCCGCCTGCAGCAGTTCGGGGGCGCTGCTGCCAAGCTCGCTCAGCGCCAGCATGCAGCCACACTCGCGCATCTTCTCAAGCAGGGTGGCATCCGGTATCAGCGCAGGCAATGCCAGGATCAGCCTCCCCTGTGGCAAGGGGGGAAGGCTCGCCAGCAGAGGGGCCAGCTGGGCAGGCTGATGAAGCCTTACCAGCAAGGTGCCACTGCATGGCTCTTCTGTCAGCCATCGCGCCATCACGGGCCCAAGGACACCACGCTCCTGCATCCAGCCCACGTCACAGGGCTGCTGGCTCACCCGCCAGCGCAGGCTGACCGCCGTCACCGGCACGCCCTGCTCGTCTCTCATCGGCTCGCAGAGGGTCTCCAGGGGGGAAGGGGCTGCCCCCGCCAGCCACTCCCGCAGTTGGTGCAGCTGCCGCTGGGCCATGTGGAGGTCAGCCTTCATCGCACTCTGATACCACACCAGGATGGTCCCCTCACGCTTGGCCTCGTTCAATGCCAATATGGCCTGCTCCAATAGCTCATCGGCATCCTCGCCACCCTCGCACCTGGCCACTCCGAAGCGACACGCCAGATCAAAGCTGCTTTCCCGGGTCACGAACTCAAACTGCAACAGGCTCACCATGACGGCCATGCGGGCATCGAGATCTCCCTCTTCGTCGTCCAGCACCACGGCGAACTCATCGCCCCCCAACCGGTACGCCCGGCCGGGGCATGCCTGACGCAACCGGGCCGCGACCGCCTGCAACAGACGATCACCAACCTGGTATCCGAGCAGATCATTGACCTGCTTGAACCGCTTCAGATCCAGCACCGCCAGCGCCTGGACCCGATCTTGCAGCAGGGATTGCCTGAGCTGCCCCTGCAAGGCCCGACGATTGCCAAGCCGGGTCATGGGATCGAGCAGGGAGAGGCGACGATTCTGCAGATTGGTTCGAATGAGGGCAAAGACCAGCACACAGCCCATCACCAGCAGGATCAACTGCCAGATCTGGATCCAGAACAGGCTCTGGCGCAACTGGTTGAGGGAGGCTTCCCGCTCCTGGCCGGAGAGGATCTGATCCCCAATCTGCTCCACCTGATGGGTCAAGCCGGTCAGCCGGACGAGGGCAAGATCGAGGGCTTTCCCCCTCTTCAGCTCCCCGGACTGCATCTGGGGATCCAGCGCCTTGAGTTCGTCAAAGAGCCGTTCAAGCACCTCCCCCAACCCATGCCTCGCTCGCGCATCAGCAGTCTCGGTACTGATCAGGAACACATCCAGCCGGTTCCACAGCAGGTCGTAATCCAGGCTCAGGGCCGCCATGTCGAGCGCCCCGGCACGGTAGAGGCGCACATCATAGAGAAATCGCTGGGACTCCTGCATTACCTGGCTGATGTTCCAGTGGGTGTTGCGGTAGAACATGTCAACGAGCTGCTCGTGCCGACTCTGCAGCAGCAGCCCCCAGAGGGACGAGAAGAGAAACAGCAGGGAAATGGCTGCAAGCAGCAGGTTATCTCGCTGTCGTCGCGTCACGGGACAACCTCGATGCGGATCACCTGCCAGACCATGTTGTTGTGGATGGCGGACACATCCATGTCGGGATGGGCCGAGAGGGGGACCAGCAGCCAGAGCGGCCCTTTATTGCGACGGGTGAGCGGTTTGTCATCCTGGTAACGCACCAGGGTCAGCGGCACCTTGGCAAACAGGGAGAGATCGACCCGCTGCTGGTAGCCATTGAGTGCGGCGACATCGATGGCGCTGGCACTATCCACCTGCTGCGCCGCCAGCACGCTCTTCAGGGTCGGTCCACGATAGCGGTGGGTGCCGAGGGTCCAGGGCGTCGCCGTCTCGAACTCCACTTGTGGCAAGGCGGCCAACGCCGCCTCATCCAGGGTGATTTCCCGCTTATCCGGCAGGATCAGTTGCAATAGCGAAGAGGAGGAAGCCTGGGTACCGAACGAGAAAAGCACCAGCAGGAGAGAGGCCATCCCGCGCGTTGGAAAGTTCATGACATGTTGTGCCAACTGCATCTTGAAGTTAGGAGCCAGTGTGGCGATTTCAGTGGGTCAATGCAACTGTGTGAAAAATCAATAATTAGGGGCCCCGCATCTCCATCCAGTTATGGCCCTCGACGGAGAGAGGCTGATGCACTCCGCAACTTTGCAGGAGTTCATCTACAAAAGCGGGCACCAGCAAGGAAGCCGGACCATAACGTTTTTCATCGAACTGGCTGCCCACTTCGCTCGGCTCCAGATTGAGCTCCACCGTATGGGCACCGTTCAGGCCGGCCTCATGGACGAATCCGGCGGCAGGGTAGACCGCCCCGGAGGTCCCGATGGAGATGAAGAGATCGCACTGGGCCAGGGCCGAGTAGATGCGGTCAAGCCCGAGGGGCATCTCCCCGAACCAGACCACATGGGGGCGCAGCGGGTGGGGAAACTGGCAGCAGGAACACAGCTCTTCCTGATGGAGATCCCCGCGCCACTCGATCACCTGACCCGAGCCCGGGCAGCGAGCCTTGAGCAACTCGCCGTGCATGTGGATGAGGTTCTTGCTGCCGGCACTCTCGTGCAGGTTGTCGATGTTCTGGGTGACCAGGGTGACGCGCCCCGGCAGCAGGCGCTCCAGACGGGCCAATGCATAGTGGGCCGGATTGGGGTGGATCTCGGCGCGCTGCAACTGATGGCGCCGCGTATTGTAGAAACGTTGTACCAGTTCGGGATCCCGCGCATAGCCTTCAGGGGTGGCCACGTCCTCCACCCTGTGCTCTTCCCACAGGCCATCACAGGCCCGGAAGGTCTTGATACCGGATTCGGCCGAGATGCCGGCACCGGTGAGGATCACGATATGTTTGGCTGACTGCACCATGGTTGTTCTCCTCCAACGGGTAACAGGCTGACCTTAGCACAGGAGCAAGAGGCGGCCCATTCGCCCTTGGTCTTAGGCCGATGGAAGCACAAAGCTCGCCATGGGCGCGAGATCCAGCCTGGCAAAGACCATCTCCCGTCCCGTCACCAGGGTAAGCGGCAACCCGAGCCCCTTGAGCAGGGCCAGCATGGGGCGATTCTGGCCGAGCACTTCCGCCGTCCACTCCCGGATCCCCTCCCCGTATGCCAGCCGCGCAAGCGCCAGCAGGATGCGACGCCCGGCGCCGCGATGCTGAAAATGATCCGCGACGATGCAGGAGAACTCTGCCCTGTCCGGGTGCAGGCGCCGGCGCACGGACTGGGCCATGGCAAGCGGCGCCCCCTGCTCGTCGGTCAGCAGCAATCCTATCTGGGGTTCTCTGGGGTAGTCGAGAAAGAAGGCGATCTGCTCGGTCGTCGCTGGTTGCTTGGCCCGCATGAAGCGCAAATAGACGCTCTGCTCGCTCAGGGCGTCATAGGCCGCGCTTATTCGCTCCGGGTCGCTGCCCGCCAGCTCCTGCAAGCGGCAAGTCAGCCCCCCCACCACCATCGTCATCGGCAGGGCTGCCCGTGAGGCGGGAGCCGTCCAACCCGTCATCCCCTGCCACAAGCGCGTCTCATCGAGCGGCCAGCAAAGATAGCGAGCCATTCACCAGCGCCCTGCCACGCCGCGATCCTGCCACTGGGTGGCATCCTGCAGGTTGAAGGGGTCGTCGAGGTAGAGCGCGATGCCAAGCTCCCGGGAACGCTGGATGAAGCGGGCCAGCAAGGAGTCGGCCGCCATCGCCTCCAGCTCGGGCAGCAGGTGTTGCCCGAGCAGCAGGGATTGCAACGGCAGACGCTCGATGAGATCAAACGGCAGGTGCTGGGCATGATCGAGCAGCAGCGCGAGTCTGGCCCCCGCGAGGCTCGCCTGCAGCACCAGGGCGAAACGGTCCGCCTGGCTCAGCAGGTGATCCCGTCGATGGATGACCAGGGTGAGCTCGCTTGCTTCTCGTCCATGCTGCTCGAGCCAGAGCTTGAGCGGCTCCCAGTGAGGGGAAAGGCCGCTCAGGCTCAGCCAGATCGGCAGCGTGCAGGAGGCCGCATCTGCCAGCAGCCCAAGCTGTCCTCTCGCCTCTCCCTGCCAGCTACGCACGGTGCGCTTGAGCCCGCCCAGCCTGCGCTGACGCTGGGGGCCAAGATAGAGCATCTTGAGCAGACGCAGCAGATCGTCGCTTTGCAGCGGCTTGGCCAGGGCGGCCAGCACGTTGAAACCCGCATCGTGCAGGAGACGCCGGGCGCCGTCTATCAGGGTCTGATCATGAGCGGAGAGCAGGATGATGGGCAGACCGCTGTGGCGATACTGGGGATGGCTCATCAGCAGGCTGATGGCATCCTGCTCCGCCAGGCTGAGATCACAGATAAGCAATCTCACGCCCCCCTCTTCCAGCGCCTTGAGGCACCCTTCGCCATCCTGAACCCAGTGGCAGGGCAACCCCAGTCCCTGGATCTCCTGCTGAATGCAGGCTCCCTGGAAGGGGTGATCTTCGAGCAGCAGGATCTGGCACTGGGCAAGCCAGGCACGCCACCCCTGTTCCCGTGCCTGCAACCCCTCGAGCCAGGGGTCGCTGAGGCGATAGATCCCCTCCCCGGGAGCCAGCAGATGAGGCAGATAGTCGGCCCCCTGATGAGAGGCAGGATCAAACAGGGCGATGGCCCCGGCGGCAAACAGCCCTTCCCATTGCCAGCCGGCATCGGGTCGGGTGCGGTGCAGATTGGCATAGGCCGGCAGGCCCGCCCCCTTGACCGCCTGATGGGAGACGGCGTCCAGGGCATAGACGCTGACCGGGTAAAACGTTGGCTCCTGGCTGTCATCAGACTCCAGCAAGGCCATCAACTCTTCATCTGTGATGATCATGTCATGCTCTCTCGCCCAGTTGTCGGCAGACCTCTTCCACGCACTGCCTCAAGGCGGCTCCAAGGGGATGTCCGGGGGCCTCCTGCCAACGGTCGATCACCTCTACCAGGGGGGTAGCCCCCACCATTTTGGCGGCCCCCTTCATCT
This sequence comes from Aeromonas sp. R7-1, assembly GCF_040908115.1. Classification (NCBI taxonomy): domain Bacteria; kingdom Pseudomonadati; phylum Pseudomonadota; class Gammaproteobacteria; order Aeromonadales; family Aeromonadaceae; genus Aeromonas; species Aeromonas sp. R7-1. The sequence continues at coordinate 62,346 of NZ_JBFODD010000038.1, forward strand.
TGTGTAAAGCCGTATTGAGGGCCTTCTCGTCCCCTTGTGTGACACACCGCTCAATGTCGGCCAGATCCTGGTGAACCGATGCCAGATAGATGTCAACGAGGGCCGGGCTGAGGGACACGGGCAGGGAAAGGGCTGCCGTTGGCTGCGGTGCCTTCCCCCCGTCATGGGGGCCAAAGACGGTACGAAGCAGTACGGCCAGATCCCTGAGCAAGACGGGTTTGTCCAGATGGCCCTGACAGCCGCACTCCGCCAGTCGCTGCGCCGCCTGCTCGCTGAGATCGGCGGTGATGACGTAGACGGGCAGATGCTGCCAGCGTTCATCGGCGTGCAATTGCCTGCAGAGCTCGGCGCCGTCCATCACCGGCATCTGCAGGTCCGTCAGCACCAGATCCACCGACTCCGATTGCAGGATGTCCAGTGCCAGACGGCCATTGGCCGCACTCAATACCCGGGCACCCAGCTGACCCAGCTGCATGCTGATCAGCATTCTGTTCACCTCATGATCTTCCACCAGCAGCACCCGCCTGCCTGCCCCCGGCAGGTCCGTGATCTCCTCGGCGCCACGGACGAGTCTGGGTTGCAGCAGGCTGACCACGGAGCCCGGGATCCAGGGTTCCCCCTGCCAGTACCAGGCGCGCAAGCCCCCATCGTCCTGCATGGCCCCAAGGCAAGGTGCAGCCGGGTCCTCGGCCACGCCAAACGCTGCGAGCCAGGCCCGCATATATTCAAGTTCCCCGGGCAACAGTTGCAGTGAGACCGTCTTGACGCGCGGTTGCCAGGGCGCCTTCTCCTGCGCATGTCTGAGGGGCAAGGAACAGAGGAAACGGCTGCCCCCGCGAGCCAGAGGTTCGACCCGGATCTCGCCCCCCATCTGTTCCATCAGCTGGCGGCAGATGGCCAGCCCAAGCCCGGTCCCCTGGGCTCTGGGCTGGCCAGGCTCCTCCCCTTGCTCAAAGGGCTGGAACAACCGGGGCAACAGCTCGGCACTGATCCCGGGCCCCTCGTCATCCACCCCGCACAAAATCCACTCCCCTTGACGCCGGGCCCAGAGTACCACCTCTCCCCGCTCGCTGAACTTGATGGCGTTGGAGAGCAGATTGTGCAGCACCTGTTGCACCCGGTGGGGATCGAGTTCCATCAAGGCGGGCAGCGCCGGGTCGAGCGCCAGGCGCAGTTGCAGATGGCGGGATCGCGCCTTGGACCAGTGCACCGCCGCCACATGCTCGCACAGCTCCACCAGATCCGTGGGCTGCACGGAGAGGCGCAACTGACGCGTCTCGTTGCGGCTGAAGTCGAGCACGTCGTTGAGCAGTCCGAGCAGTTCATTGCCCGCCTGCCTGACATGGGCCAGAACCGAGGCCTGCTCTGCATTGAGTTCGGTCTGCTCGAGCCACTCCAGCAGGCCGAGCATGGCGTTCATGGGGGTGCGGATCTCGTGGCTCACGGCGGCCAGAAAGCGCCCCTTGGCAAGCACGGCCTGCTGGGCCTGCTCGTGGGAAAGTTGCAGGGAGTGCTCCTGCTCCACCCTGGCCGTCACATCCTGCACCACCCCGTAGATCCGCCACCCCTCTCCCTGACGGCGCCCCCTGCCGGAAAATTGCAGCCAGCGGGTTCCCTTGGCGGGGTGCTGATAGCGCAGCAGATGGGAGAACGGTCGTCCGGCTTGCAGCATGGCCAGCATGGGGGCTCGCATCTCGCGCCTGTCCTGATGGGAGATGCGGGTCAAGGTCTCGTTGGGATTGACCCGGATCTGCTGGCTCGCCAGCCCCAGCAGCTCGTGACTGCCCCGGCTCACAAACTCCACCCGGGTGATGGCTCCCCCCAGCAGGGTGAATTGCAACACCACACCGGGCACCGTATTGGTGAGGGCGCGCAGGCGCCGCTCCGCCTGACGCAGCAGGCGGGTACGCTCGCGCAGAGCGCTGATGTCGGAGAGGGCGATAAGATCCCCTGCCGGTGCCTGGGGCCCCAGTCGCAAGGGGATCTGGGCATAGGAGTAGACCTGCTCGTGCAGCGCCAGCTCCCCTTCGGCGCCCTGCAACTGTGGCGCGGGCAGCACCAGATCGGCGGCGTAGCGCGCCTCCATGCGCTTGGCCCGCTTGTTGCGCTTGATCACCTCCCCCTTGTCATTGCGCAAGAACACGGGAACGGGGAGCGCCTGGAAGAGAGACTCCCTGAACTTGCTTTCCAGCGCCAGCGCCTGCTCTACCTTGTGACGCTCGCGGGCCTCCTGGGCCAGTTGCTGGCGGGATCGCCAGACTGACCAGATCACCGCCATGCTGATCAGCAGTGCCAGCAACACGGAGCCGAGCCAGAAACCGTAGCTGACGCCCTCCTGCTGGTTCACCACCAGGCGGCGCCAGCGTTGCACCAGATCGTCCACCTGCCGATCATTGAGGGTCATCAGGCTCTGATCCAGCACCCCTGCCAGGCTGGTCTGTTCCGGCCGGATGGCAAAACCGAGGCCGAAACGCTCCGGCAATTCGGTGATGGTCAGCTCGCTCAACTGGTTGTTTCGAATGGGATATTGGAGCTGGTACAACTCCGCCAGCATGGCCTGGGCATCCCCATGCCGCACCGCCGCCAATCCCTGCAGCAGGTTGTCGGTCACCTCCCACTCATGCTGGCCGAACCGGGCAAGCAGGCCGGGATCATAGAGCATTCTCGGGACCACCACCTTGCCACTGACGTCCGCGAGGGAGACAGGCCCCCTCTTGCTGCGACTGACCAGGGCATAGCGGCTGGTCGCCACCATCCTGGTGAAGTCGAACTCCTTGTTCAAGGCGGCGGACTCCATCAGTCCGACCATCATGGCGGCATCGCCACTGCGCAGCAATGCCAACGCCTCCTCCCGGCTGGCGGCGGGCACCAGCTCGAAGCGCAGTCCCGTCTGCCGACTCACTTCCCTCAAAACGTCCGCACTCCAGCCAATGAGCTCTCCCTGCTGGTTGACGCCGCTGTATGGCATGAAACCGGGATCCGCCACCATCTTGATGGTGTGGGCCTTGCCGACCAGCCAGGCCTGCTCCTTGTCGGTAAAATGCAGGGGATTCACATCCTGCTCACCCTGAGGCAGATACTTGCCCAGATCCCGGTAGAGACTGCCCGGCGGCAAATAGCGGATGGCCGTATCCACCAGCTCCAGCAACTCGGGCTGGTTGCGCATCATCAGCCGGTAGCTGATGACCAGATCGTCGCTGCGAAGACGGCGAAGCCGCAGCCCTTCATCCGGGTACTCCCGCATCAGGTAGCGCAGTTGCAGATAATCACCGAGATAGGCGCTGCCCTTGCCGGCCACCAGGGCACCATACCAGTTCTCGGCATCGGTCAGCAGTTGCAGGGATGAACCAGGATAGAGACGCTTCAGGGTCTCCTGGGCCTGCCAGATGGGTGACACCAGAAACTGCGCCTGATCGAGCTCACCCCGATAGAGGATGGCAGACTCCGCTTCCAGCATGGCGCGGCTCAGGACGGTATCGCTCGAGTTCGACCGGGCAGACCCGACGTGAGGAATGAGATCGCAGCGCCCGTTCAGCAGATCCTGCGTCACAGCAGCCCAGCTCGGCCGCTTCTCGACATGCACCGGTACCGGCAACAGCTCTGCCAACCGCGTCATGCGATCTATAAGCAGGCCCCCCTCCGCCTCCAGATAGGGAGGACGTTGCAGGGCCGGGTAACAGAAGGTCAGTCCGGTGAGCGAATCGGCATAAGCCTGGGCATCCGGTGACAGCGGGAGTATGGCGGCACGCAGTGGCAAAGCCAGCAGCGCGCCGGACAACAGAAGGATTTTTATCATCGGAATGGAAAAGCCAGGCGATTGCCTGGCTTTTTGTCACTCGTTGGGTTCAACATTTTCTACCCTGGCCTTGAGCTTCTGGCCGGGCCGGAAAGTCACCACGCGACGGGCGCTGATGGGTATATCCTCCCCCGTCTTGGGGTTGCGTCCGGGACGCTGGTTCTTCTCGCGAAGATCGAAGTTACCGAAGCCGGAAATCTTGACCTGTTCGCCACGCTCGAGCGCCTGTCTGATCTCCTCAAAGAAGGCTTCCACCATATCTTTGGCTTCACGCTTGCTCATCCCGAGCTGGGTGAACAGGTGCTCTGCAATGTCGGCTTTGGTAAGCGCCATAGATCAATCCCTCAAGGATGCATTCAACTCTTCACCGAGGGCCCGCACGACATTGTCCACGGTCTCGGCGATCTCTTTCTCCTCCAGGGTGCGCTGGGTGTCTTGCAACACCAGGCTGATGGCCAGGCTCTTCTTGTCCTCTGCCATACCAGCGCCCTGGTATACGTCGAACAAGTTTATTCCAACTAACTGATTTCCGCCAACTTTTTTAATTACTGCCAGAACGTCGCCTGCCAGGATCTGTCTGTCAACCACCACGGCGATGTCGCGACGGTTGGCCGGGAACTTGGATACTTCGGCAGCAACCGGCACCTTGGCCGGCGTCAGTTTGTCCAGCTCCAGCTCGAACATGACAGCGCGGCTCTTGAGCCCCAGCTTCTTCTCGAGGCTCGGATGGATCACGCCGATGTGGCCGATCACGACGCCATTGCGCAGAATGGCTGCGCTCTGGCCCGGATGCAGGGCACTGTGCTCGGTGCGCTCGAAGGTGAAGGTAGCCCCTTCTGCAGTCAGATCCAGTACCGCTTCCAGGTCACCCTTCAGATCGAAGAAGTCGACGGGACGGGCCTTGACATCCCAGTGCTCGTCCCCCTGGTTGCCGGTGATGATGCCGGCCAGCATGGGCTCCTGACGGATGCCGTTCTCGGCATTCTCGTCCTTGATGAAACGCAGGCCCTGCTCGAACAGGCGCACGCGCGGCTGCTGACGGTTCTGGTTGTAGACCACCGCCTGCACCAGACCCGGGAACAGAGAGACGCGCATGGCGGACATCTCGACGGAGATCGGGTTCGGCAGCACGATGGCATCGCTCTGCGGGAACAGGGTCTGCTGAGCCTTGGGATCAACGAAGCTGTAGGTGATCGCTTCCTGGAAACCGCGGTCAACCAGCAGGTCGCGCACGCGCTTCAAGGTTACCTGCCCTTCTGCCTGCTCTACCATCGCGAGGGATGCGGCGGGTTTGAGGTTCGGGATGTTGTTGTAGCCGTAGATACGGGCCACTTCCTCGATGAGGTCTTCCTCGATGGCGATGTCGAAACGCCAGGAGGGAGCCAGCGCGGTCCAGCCGTCAGTATCCACGGTTACCTGCATGCCCAGACGAGTCAGAATTTCGACCACCTGCGCATCCGCCACGCTGATGCCGATCACCTTGTCGAGCTTGGTGCGACGCAGCTTGATGGGGGCAGCCTTGGGCAGATGGGTATCGGATTTGACTTCGATGACCGGACCCGCTTCACCACCGCAGATGTCCAGCAGCAGACGGGTGGCACGATCCATCACCTTGGCCTGCAGCTCGGGATCCACCCCGCGCTCGAAGCGGTGGGAAGAATCGGTATGCAGACCGTAGGCACGGGCACGGCCGGTGATGGAGAGCGGCGCGAAGAAGGCGCACTCCAGCAGGATGTCGGTGGTGGTCTCGGAGACACCGGTGCGATCGCCGCCGAAGATGCCGGCCATGCAGGCAGGGCCTTTGGCGTCGGCAATCACGAGCGTGGTCTCTTTGAGCTTCACCTCGTTGCCATCGAGCAGAGTCATGGGCTCGTCGGCACGGGCGCGGCGCACCACCAGTTCCCCTTCAAGCGTCGCCAGGTCGAAGGCGTGCATCGGCTGGCCGTATTCCAGCAGCAGGTAGTTGGTGATGTCGACGATGGCGTCGATGGAGCGGATGCCGCCACGGCGCAGCTTCTCCTGCATCCAGAGCGGGCTCTGGGCGTGCAGGTTCAGCCCCTTGATGACACGACCGAGATAACGGGGGCAATCCGCCGGCGCTTCAACCCGGATCGGGAAGGTGGCATCACAGGTGGCAGCAGCCGGCGCCCAGGTCGGCTCGACCACGTCCACGCTGTTGAGCACGCCGATTTCACGGGCCAGACCCGCGATGCCGAGGCAATCGGCACGGTTCGGGGTCAGATCCACATCGATGCTGACGTCGTTGAGCGCGAGGTATTCACGGATATCGGTCCCGATGGGGGCATCCAGCGGCAGCTCGATGATGCCATCAGCCTCGACGTCGATGCCCAGCTCGCTGAAGGAACAGAGCATGCCGTGGGACGGCTGGCCGCGCAGCTTGGCTTTCTTGATGGTGAAATCACCCGGCAGGGTCGCCCCGACCTTGGCCACGCACACTTTCAGGCCTTGGCGGCAGTTCGGCGCACCGCAGACGATGTCCAGCAGCTCGGCCTCGCCCACGTTGACCTTGGTCACCCGCAGCTTGTCGGCGTCCGGGTGCTGGGCGCACTCGACCACTTCACCCACCACCACATTGTTGAACTGGCCGGCCACCGCTTCCACGGCGTCCACTTCCAGACCGGCCATGGTGATCTGCTCGGCCAGTGCATTGTCACTCAACTCGGTGCGGACCCACTCCATCACCCAGGATTTACTGAATTTCATGTTCTCTCGCCCTTACTTGAACTGCTTGAGGAAGCGCAGGTCGTTTTCGAAGAAGGCACGCAGGTCGTTGACCCCGTAACGCAGCATGGTCAGGCGCTCAACGCCCATGCCGAAGGCAAAGCCGGAGTATTTTTCCGGATCGATGCCGACCGAACGCAGCACGTTCGGGTGCACCATGCCGCAGCCCAGCACTTCCAGCCACTTGCCGTTCTTGCCCATCACGTCCACTTCGGCGCTCGGCTCGGTGAACGGGAAATAGGAAGGACGGAAGCGAATGGTCAAGTCTTCCTCGAAGTAGTTGCGCAGGAAGTCGTGCAGGATGCCTTTCAGCTCGGTGAAGCTGGCATGCTCGTCGACCAGCAGGCCTTCGACCTGGTGGAACATCGGGGTGTGGGTCATGTCGTAGTCGTTACGATAGACGCGGCCCGGCGCGATGATGCGGATCGGCGGCTGCTGATGTTCCATTGTGCGGATCTGCACACCGGAGGTGTGGGTACGCAGCATCAGATCAGGATTGAAGTAGAAGGTGTCGTGATCGGTACGCGCCGGGTGGTGAGCCGGGATATTCAGCGCATCGAAGTTGTGGAAGCCATCTTCAATCTCGGGACCACGGGCAACCTTGAAGCCCATCTCGCCAAACAGGCGCTCGATGCGCTCGATGGTACGGGTCACCGGGTGCAGACCGCCATTCTCGATGCGGCGGCCCGGCAGGCTGACGTCGATGGTCTCGGCGGCCAGCTTCTGGTTCAGCACGGCGACTTCGAGGGCTTCACGACGCGCGTTCAGGGCATCCTGAACCTGCTGTTTGGCCTGGTTGATCACGGCGCCCGCGGCGGGACGCTCTTCAGCGGACAGGGCGCCCAGGCCCTTCATCTGCTCGGTAAAAAAGCCCTTTTTACCCAGATATTTGACCCGGATTTCGTCGAGGGCGGCGATGTCGCTTACGCCCTCAATTTCGGCCTTGGCCTGGCCGACTACTTCTTCAAGCTGTTGCATGTCTTCCTCGTCACCACTCCCGGAACAGGAGCCTTTAGGCTAAATAAGGTCAAGAGGGGAATAATACAAAAAAAGCCCCTTGGCTGACCATAGTTATGACGGGCTTTTCTCCCTGCAAATCATTTTGTTATATGGAGAAAGCCACAAGCCAGGTGCAACAGGATTGAGACAAGCGTCGTTTGTTCTAGTTTGTTGGCATATGGAAGGATAAAGCATTCATGAACGTGGCATGCTACCTGCCAACGCTCAAAAATTAGCAACAAAAAAGGAGGCCTGAGCCCCCTTTTCATGTCTAATGAAAACAACAACTTAGATAAATATCAATGAGTTACGAACGACAAGAGGGTACATCAAAAGCCCCGTGGCGACCCTGTTTGGGGCAATTTGTGGACACTTCATCATGCGGCTGGGAGCGGGTTTTCCAGCGGGTTGAAGCGCACCGCATCGCTCAGATAGTCCGGTGCAAAGTGGGCATAGGTCATCGTCTGCTGGATGTTGTGATGGCCCAGAATTTTTTGCAGCGCAAGGATGTTGCCCCCGGACATCATGAAGTGTGATGCAAAAGTGTGCCTGAAGACATGCACCGCCTGCCCTGCTGGCAGATCCGGCGCCACAGTCTTGAGCACGTCCCGCACCAGCAGATAGTCAAGGTCACGGAACAGCGGGCCCCGGTTCACCCCGTTCGTTATCTCTTGGCACAGTTCGGCAGAGATCGGCACGGTGCGGTTCTTGCCATTCTTGGTGTTGATGTAGGTCACCCGGTTGGCCAGCACCTCCTCGCGGCGCAGATTGGCCGCCTCGCTCCAGCGCGCTCCCGTGGCCAGGCAGAGTTTGACCACTTTCAGGTTATCCCCAGATAGCGCCGCCAGCACGTCGCCGATCTCGTCCTGGGTCAGGTAGCCCATCGACCGCTCGACCAGTTTGACCTTCTTCATCTCTTTGAGCGGGTGCTCATGATGGTAATGGCCGAGATCGGTGAGCACCGAGAACACCCCGCCCAGCATCTCCTGCTCGCGGTTCACCGTCTTGGGTTGGCGGCCAGCGTGGAGTCGCTGCGCCCGATACTCGGAGAACAGTGCCCGGGTCACCTGTCTTGCCAACGGGTGGCGCAACGCGGCATCGATATTGTGGAGTTTCTTGCGCACCGCCTCCCCTGCTTTCAGGGTCTGGCCATGGTATCGCCACCAGAGTTCGATCAGCTCGGAGAGCGGCCGGTTGTCTGCCGGGCGATCCACCCACTCTTTGTTGTGCTCGGTGGCGATCACCCAACGCTCGAACTGCTGGGCCTCGGACTTGGTCTTGAAGCGCTTGCGGATCCGCTTGCCTTCCCTCCCCTGCGGACGGATATCGACCAGATACCCCTCGGGCGTGGACTTGATACTCATCGCCCCTCCTTATATAGGAGGGCACTCATCCATCCCCGAGGCCTACACATCGACACAGTAACCAACCACCACACTCTCACTGTTATCACACCTCCATCAAAAACCTGTACTTTTATACAGCATTTGGTGGTGGTTAGCAGTGTTTAACTGGGGACCATGCATACTTATGAGAGCAAGAATGGACAAACATTATGCGGTGAGTTCCTTGGTAGCTGTTCAGCTACAGCTTGCTACGGCGCATAATAGGTGGCGGCAGTGAATATTATGCACCGTTTTGCCGATAGATTCGTTGCCAATGATAGCGTTGTGATGGATGCCCTCTTCCGCCCTCATCACAATTGATAACGTGGCCCAAAAGTTACTTTTTCCGAACCTTATCCTTTAATTGACTTTATTATTTCAGACAGCTTTTCCTGAGGGATTTTCTTTAATATTTCTTCTAATGGACTAGAAGAGTCTTGTTTGTCATAAAGTCTAACTGGGTTATCAGAAAAGTGTTCGACAATGTTGACAAGTAATTTACCATGCATATCTGTCCCTGAATCAGTAGTCTCTTCCTTATACCCCTGATATGCCATAGCTACCGCACATTTATAAGAATAATCTTGCCTTAGTTTACTTGTGTGACTATATTGTCGCCCCGAAAACCACGCTAACCAAACCAAAGGTGTAACTATCATAAGTTTAAATATAATAGCTACCCAAAGTTCATTTAAATCCTTTACTTGAGAAAACTCTTTTTCAATGAAAAAACCTGAAAAAGTAATTGCCACCAATGAAAAAACAAAAACAGATGCCCATGCAACCATAGGTTTTTTTAACCCTTCTGCCATTGTCAAAAAAGACTTTGCCATCCCTTCTCGATTAGCAGCAACAAATACAGAATCAATATTCTTTTTTCTGGTTTCGCAGTACTCATGAACTAGATGAATATCTTTTAAATACTCAGACTGCTTTCTCCTGACATCTTTAAACTCAGTAATAAGCTCTTTAAACTCAGAAATTTTTAGACTAGCCTCTGTCGAGTTTTCAGATAATTTCTCGGAGACTGAAACTAATGTTTGGTTAATAAATGACGTAATATCACTTTTCATTTTAGCTAGAAGATCGCTCGTCTCTGTACTAACCTCTGTCATTACATAATTAACATTAGCTCTATGTTCTGAATTTTTAATGTCATCATTAAACTTATATAGCATGGCTATATGACGTTCCAGAGCATCGCTTCCTATCTCTTTTGAGAGAAAAACGTCTAATAAAGAATCATACCAGTGTATATACGAATAAATTATGTCAAGTGGTAAGCCTACCAATCTATTTTGAATGGTTTTCTGAGGAACCTCAGTTTCAATGGTGTTTTCATGAATTAAATCCTTTATACGCTCGGTAAGTTGCCCTAATATTTTCCTAAAAGACGCTGAGGACTCAACAAGCAGAAAAAAGATAGATTCTTGACGAACACGACCTGATGACAGAACATTTCTGGAGCTAGATCTATTGCTATCGACTAATAGCTCAATTATATTTTCAACACCAAAATCAACTATTGAAAGGGTTTTTTGCCTTATACTATGCAGTATTCTTCTATCTATTGTGGTATCATCTTTATTACTTCTCTTACTATGTAACCTCAATAATGAAATTACGTCATACCTAACCAGCATAAGAATATCTTCTGACATATTTAGCATTCCTAAAAATACTTATTCAGTCTTATTTTATAGAATTCAATGATTTATTTAATAATGCAAATCATGAGTTACTATTTTTCACTTGGCATAAGCCTACTCATACCCATGACAAACAGGGCGCATTAGCGCCCTGTCTGTCTTTTTCTATATGATCTGTGTTCTACCATCACGCCAATGATCTGGATGTGCTGCCGGTCGGAGTGCATGGTGGGAAAATCGTCATTGAGGGGGACCAGTTCAAACACCTCTTGCCCGCTCTCGTCGATGCCGCGGGGCCGGTACTTCTTGAAGGTGGCTTCTTCGCTGCCGTTCCTGGCCACGACGAAATCCCCTGGTTGGGGCGCTTCGTCGGGGTCAACGATGATGAGGTCGCCTTCTTTAAAGAAGGGTTCCATCGACTGGCCACGCAACCAGAGGCCAAAACCACAAGGGCCGACATCCACCCCCGCCGTCACATACTCGACGTTGCCATCGAAGGCCGTGGCCTGTTCACACATCTCGTGCCAGTGGCCGGCTTGAACATAGCTCAGCACAGGCACGCGCGTACCTTGCGGGATCACGGCCGGTTCGACGTTGTGATATCCGGCGACTTGCTGCTCTCCTGATGACGCAGGAGCATCCCCCTCCCCCGTCAAGAGCCAGTCAACAGTGACCCCCAACGCAGCAGCTAACTCATTGAGATAGCGACCATTAGGCGTGTTCTCTCCCCGCTCCCATTGACTGATGGAAACGCGTGATACACCGACTCGTGAGCCGAGAATTTCTTGGCTATATCCGAGTCTCTTCCGTGTCTGTTTGATGCGTTCATTTATTTTCATGTAAGCAATCTTACAAGTTGCTTTCGTAGGATTTCTTGTCTTTTTTGTAAGTTTTTCCTTGCAATCTTGATTCACCTAGCTTTACATTTGCTTTCGAAAGTAAACCTTACAAGGTGATGAAAATGAAGAAACAAGATGCAATTGACCACTTTGGTGGGGCTGCAAAATTGGCCCAAGCGCTGGGCTGTAAGCCACAAGCCATTTCTCAATGGCGTGACCATGTTCCACAAGGCCGTGCCTACCAGATCGAGGTGCTGACCGGCGGCAAATTGAAAGCCGGCGCGCACAGCACCCCGCAACAACCCACCCCCTGTGTTTGAACCCCCTGAGAAGGATTCACCATGGTTACTCGAATCAAACCCATCCGTATCCCCAGCGATGTGAGCCAGTTGCCGCTTGATTACCCCTTTGGCAATCGCGTCAGCGAAAGCCTGGAGGAGTACGCCAAGCGTCAGGGCTTAACGATTGGGGCCGTTAAAAAGCGCGCCGACCGCGGCCAGTTGCCCATCTTGCAAGACGGCCCGGGCGCACCTCGCGAGGTCAACCTTTACGCCCTGTTCCTGCAGGCCCGTTATCAGGCCGAGCGCTACGTCACCATGACGCTCGCGTGAATCTGCCAACACCATAACGGGTCAAGGAGACGCTCGCATGTTTACCGAATACGCCAGCAAACATCCGCACTGGATCAGCGCCTGCCAACGCTTTGCCGCCAGTCACAACATGGCCGAGATAGCCCAGCGGGCTGGCATGAATCCGCAGCTCCTGCGCAACAAGTTAAACCCCGATCAGCCCCATGAACTGACAGTGGCCGAGCTGATTGCCATCACCCAGGCGAGTGAGGGCGATGAAACCCTGTTCGATGGCGCCCTGTTTGGCTGTGGCTTGACGGCCGTTGCCATTCCCCAGGCAGAACGGGCCCCTTCCCTGCCCCATCAGGCCATCGATCTGAACGCCAAGATTGCCAGCATTGGCCAACGCGCGCTGGAGCTGACCGACCGCGGCCGGATCACCCGCTCGGAGCGCAACACCCTGGTGAGCGTGGCCACCTCGGCAATGGGATCGCTCGCCATCTTGATCCACGACATCGAGGCCCGCTTTCAGGCGGTGCCCGCCCTGGCCTGCGCATCAGACATCCTGATGCAGGCCGCGACCATGTGAAGGGGAAACCACCATGCAACGCATCGAACATGAACAACGCAATTTGGCGGGCCTAACGCCCACCGAACAGATCGCCATGAACACCGCCGGCTGCCTGCTGTTGCGCGAGCTGTTCAGCAAGACACGCTCAAGTCTGGATACCGACTGGCTGGCACTGAGCCAGACCAAGAAAGCGGCCATCTGTGCCATTGCCCGCCAGCCGCGGGGCGAACTGATGACAGCCCCCCTGTCAGCCCTACCCCATGCACAGCGTGAGGCGATCAGGCTGGCGGTGATCGCGCTGGAGTATCAGAAAGCCTTTCACGGCGGTTGTGACAGCAAGGTCTGGCATCCGGCACTGAACACCAGATCCATCGGGGATATCGAGAGGGAGAAGAAAGAGAGAGCGGCAAAGCTTCGCTTGAAGCGCGCCGTGCTGGCGGCAAGCCAGATGACCGGGCAAGGCCCGCGCCCAATCGGGCAGTAAAAAGCCCGCATAACGGAGCTGCAACTCCAAGCGGGCCTCTATCAACAACGTATGAGGAAGTCGACATGGCAACTTTAGCGATCCCCTGCGCCCTGCGCAACCTTCGCATCCAGCAACGCAAGCTGACGGGCCGCTATGGCACCCGTCTTAGCCAACACCCTGACGGGATTGCGCTTATGGAACGCACCACCGCACTGGCTTGGGCTTCTCTGTTCAGCCGCATCAATCCCTGCACTCTTTCACAAGGAGCCTGACCATGCACACACAACCAACCCAGATCAACCTGCTCAACCACCATGCGGCCAAGCGCCTGCGCCAGTTGCGGGAGCAGTTGAAAATGAGCCGCCCCAAGTTTGCCGATCAGCTCGGCATTCCGCCCACCACGCTCAAGAACTATGAGCTGGGATACCGCGAGATTGGCGGAGGCCTGTTCCTGCTGATCGCCAATCACCCGGATCTGAAACATCACTGCGACTGGCTGCTGACCGGCATCGCCACGCCGGAGGTGCAGGCATGAACCGGATCTTTCATCACATATCAGAACAGGAGGCACTGGCCCGGGCGGCAGAACTGCCCCTTAACTTCGCCAGATTAACCCGTGTGCGTTTGCGCGGGTCCGAAGGGCGCAACCTGCGTGCCCAGGGCAAAACCAGCCAAGGCTGGCACCAGCTCTTTGTCACCTTGAACCGGAGGGCCTGCCCATGAGCGACGCCATCAAGATTGCCCGTCAGGCCCCCAAGCTCGTCGAAGGGCTGCTGGCCGACATGCTCGCAGCCAATGCCGAAGATAACCGCATCGCCCTGGGCGGGATTTACTCCGGCCAGCAATACATCCAGCTCCAATTGGTCGCTACCTGCAATCCGGCTGCCCTGCTGGATGACGACAGCGGTGAGGACGATGACGAAGAGGGGCCAGCCATGGCCCCGACTCATGGCCCGCTGGTCACTCACTGGCTGGCAGCCCGCGCCGAGTTTATCGCCGCCGGTGGTGAAGCCCGGGGGGATAGAGACATCGCCCGGGAGCTGCTGGCACTCGGGGCCGTGCGATCCGTCTATTGGCTGGCGTTGGGTCAGGGTGAAACCGCCCTGGCCCGGGAGATTGGCGACTGGTGGCGCGAGTGCGCCCCGCTGCACGGACAAGGTGAGGTGATCCAGTGACCCATCACCTGCAACAGGAGCTGACCAGCCTGATGCACCGCTGGCAAGAGACCTATCGGGAAGACGCAGCTCGGCTGCGTCTTTATCAACGGGAGCTGGCCAATGCGCGCCGGCTGCCTGCCCGACCCCGGGCCAGTATCACGCTACTGCTGCGCCAGTGTGCGGCAGCCCGCCGCATGAAAGCCCATGCGCAGCAGCGCATCCAGGGCTGCCAATCCCGCATCAGCTTGTTATCTGGTACCGCCATCCAATGAGTCGAACAACCACCCGGCTGCCGCTGTCGAAAAGGACACTGCGGCAGCGCATCGATACCCTTTCCAATGCTCTGCCCGGCGTCAATCTTGACGCCGCTTTCGTTGGCGTACCCGGCCAATCTGATCTGGCGTGGGCCGTGCAAGTTCTCGATGGCCTCTCCCCCCAGCTCAGCCTGACCCTGTTCAAGCAGTACGTACGCCGCCGCAAGGATGGCAGCACCCGCCATGCCCGCAATGCCAATATCTGGCTTCGCGAGCGGACCAAGTTGGTGCGCAGCCTTATCCAGGCCCTGCCAGTGGACCCGCAGGCGCTGCGCGATGAAGAGAGCCGCAAGCGAGTGGCGCATCAGTTTGCCAACCAGACGGCTGCCATCTGGCACAACATCGAGCAGGGCATCAAAGCCGGCGATGAGCCGGATCTGCTATTGACCTGGGAAGCCATCCGCCAGCCTGCCGACCAGTGGGACTTTATTGGGGAGTTGCCCGAATTTAAAACCGAGGAGGTGCGTGATAACTGGATCCTGAGCGTGATGGTGCGCCTGCTCTCTGCCAAGTGGTGGGAAAAGCGGATCAACCGCATCTGGGACCGACTGCAGGAGCACATCAACATCGTGCTCGGCAAGGTGCGCAAGGGGGTATCGGCGTATGTGTCGAACGCCACCATGAAGGTGGTGCGCGAGCGCAAGCGCGCCATGATGCGCTGGTTGGCCGAGTCGGAAGTGATGAACACCCAGCATGACCTGGTGATCTCGATGAAGGATTGTTGGGAGGCCAGCAACGCCAACCCGGTCAACCGCCGCAACGAGATGATGGTGCGGATGCGCGGCTTTGAGGATTACGCCGAAGAGCAAGGGCATGTGGGGGTCTTCTTCACCTGGACGGCACCTTCCCGCTTTCATGCCTGGACACAGAAACACGACGGCAAGACCGTAGAGAACAAACGCTATGAAGGGGCAACGCCGCGGGAAACCTGCGCCTATCTGGCCAAGCTATGGAGCCTGACCCGGGCAGCTCTCAAGCGGGCAGATACCCCCGTCTACGGCTTTCGGGTGTGCGAACCACATCACGATGGCACCCCGCACTGGCACATGCTGCTCTTTATGCGCCCTGCCAACAAATGGCGGGTGATCAGCACCCTGCAACGTTATGCCCTCACCGATGATCATCAGGAGTTGGTGCGCGATATCCAGGGGCGCCCGCCCTTCACAGACATCACTCCACGCTTTGACTGGAAAGAGATAGACCCGGCCAAGGGCGATGCCACCGGCTACATCGCCGCCTATATTGCCAAGAACATCGACGGTGAGCATGTGGATGGTGATCAGGAGTCTGATACCCCGGCTGATCAAGGGGCCCAGCATGCATGCGCTTGGGCCAGTTGGTGGGGGATCCGCACCTTTCAGCAGATCGGCGGCGCCCCTGTCGGGGTCTGGCGCGAACTGCGCCGCATCAGCAACGCCAAGAAGCACGGCGATCTGGTGGGCCCACCCAAGCCCGTGCTGCAAGACCCGCGCTTTGAGGCCGCCCGCTTTGCCGCGGATAACGGCATCTTCCGCTGCTACCTGCAGGCCATGGGCGGCGCCCTGGCGACCAGGGCCGAACACCCCATCAAGTTGGCCCACCTCATCGAGGAGCAGGCCAACGCTTACGGCGAAGACATCAAGCGCCTGATGGGCCTGCACACCGCCCGCCTGGGTGTACGCACCCGTTTGACCGGGTGGGAAGTGGTGCCTGCCGGTACCTTCGAGGCCACCAAGGCCGCCGAGGGTTCTGCTTGGGGGATTGGGGTTAAGACGGGCGACAGCCCGGCACCTTGGAGCTCTGACAATAACTGTACGCTCCCGGATCCTGATGCCTTCACAGACCAGATCATGAGGGAACAATGGGGGTTATCGCCCTTCTCCATCGAGCGTTTGCGGGCTGGGGGAAGTGTCAGGTCAGACGGTTACACTCTTTGGCTGGAGAACGGACAGGTACAGTCGAGCCGAGCGCACCCAAGCGAGCCGGATTGGATAGCAGATTGCCAACCGCCAACCGAACAGGACCAGCCGGATGAATACTCGGTACCGGAAGACGATCCGGACTGGCCGATGCTGGTTGAGCTGTGCGGCAAGGTCTACCAAGCACAAGGCCACACCGGGGCGTACCGCTGGATCGAGATGCTGCCTGAGCCCTATCAGTCAGAAATGGGGCGGGTACTGGAAGGGCTGGATGCGCCGCAGTGGCTGCAAGAGCAGGATAACTACAGCGAGGGGTAGGCATGAACGGCAAAATAACCGTCCATCACAAATAATGGATGGTCGGGCGAATACGTCTAGACAATTGATGTATGTTAGTAATATTCTGATTTTAAAGTGAATTTTTTGTGACGATTACAGATGTGATACTGTGTTGTATAGATGTTTACATAAATGGATTAATACCACCCTTCATATAATTAATAACTGTTAGCCGGAGAATATATGAGCATTGAAGGTTTTCTACTTAAGTTGTGTGATGAAATATATCGAGGAGAAGAAAGGGCGCAGGCAGAACGAAAGCGAGAGCGTTTTGGTAACCGGTTCGTTCCAGAGTTTCTACTTATGCGGAAGGATAAAATTAGAGTAGAAATCAGAAAAGAGAATGTGAGCCATAACGTACCACATATCCATATAACTCACTCCGATAAAATTGATGTTTCAATCAGTCTTAACGACTTTTCAGTACTAGCGGGAAATATTGATAGAAAAACCCAAAAGCAGCTTCTTGCCATCCTTACCCCAAAAAAAGATGAACTTAATAAAATATGGATAGAATTGAATGAGAAGGACAACTCGGTTGGTGCTGAAAAGATGATAAGTAATCTGGGCCTATGATCGGTTAACAAATTTCCATCTCGGTTAAATTACTCGTTGTGCGCACTATTCAACGGTGAGCAAAGCGTCATGAACCATTAAGGAGTATTTACGTGCTCGACACCATAAACATGGATTCCAAAGATGTAGTTATGACAATTGCAGTAGTTATAGGACCAATTCTTGCCGTACAAGCTCAAAAATTCATAGAGGCTCTCCAAGAGAAGAGAACACGCAGAATGTCTCTCTTCCAAACCCTGATGTCTACCAGAGCCGAACGCCTCAACCGTGACCATGTGAAAGCTCTAAATATGATTGATATAGAGTTTTATGGCCGAATGTTGCCTCTCATTCGAACTCGTTATCAAACATCTCATGAGCAGGCAGTGACTCACAGTTGGAAAAGCTACAACAGCCATCTAAATCAAAAAAATGAGTATGAGTCGCTTGACCTTTGGGCAAAGAAATCAGACGAGCTATTTACAAATATGCTTTACACAATTGCACAGTGTTTGAACTATGACTATGACAAAGTCCAGCTTCAAAGAGACTGTTATCGTCCAATTGCTCATGGGAATCTTGAAAATACACAGCTAGCCATCCTTGACGGCCTCGACCAAGTTGTAAACAAAGGCCGCCCTTTACCAATGTATGTTGTAAATCTCAATGCCTCCGAGGTACAGCAAACACCTGAAAACCCACCATCGAGATGAAATGAGGGCGCTATTGTGCCCCCAGTCCTATCAATACCAACTGCAGCCCCTCTGGCCTGAGCAACCCCATCAGGCTCAATATCAGCTGGTTGGTGGTCTTGGCTGAGAGGGGCTTAAGGTGTGGGTAAACGACAGACTGGCCACCCAGCGATGACCACACTCTAAATCGTGCTTTGGCAAAGATGGGGCTTTATGAACTCACTTCACCACCGGCAGCTCGCCGAGAGCAGTGGTATAGCGGGGGCTCAGTTGCTCCCGCTTCATCATCCACTCCCGGGTGTCGCGGCCGCGGGCTGCGAAGTAGACCTTCCCCAGCCGCCCCTGGTTGATCTTGTCGATGACCTGCATCAGCGCCTCGCTGCGCGGGGATTGTTGCTGTGCGGCGAACAGGTCGCCCTGCTGCATGCTGGCGGGGGTGAAGTCGGCCAGCATGACGCCCCCTTTCTGGTATCGCTGCTCATCGCGCCAGATCCGGGGGAGGAGTTCCGGGATCAGAGCCAGCAGCGCCCGGGTGTCATGGGTGGGCATGGCCAGCTTGGTGCTCACCTGGTTGCCGTAATAGGGCTCCCGGTCGCTGAACGGGCTGGTGCGAATGAACAGGGTCACGTGCCGGCAGCACATCCCCTCCCCTCGCATCTTCTCGGCGGCCCGCTCCATGTAGCCGGCCAGCGCCTGGTGCATGGGGCCGATCTGGGTGATGCGCTCCCCAAACGAGCGCGAGCAGATGATCTGCTGCTTGGCCTGGGCCTCTTGTTCCAGCTCGGCGCAGGGGATCCCCCGCAGCTCCTGCACCGTGCGCTCGACCACCACGCCATAGCGGCGCCGCAGTACCTTGGGATCAGCGGCGACCAGGTCGGCCACGGTCTTGATGCCCTGGGCCTCCAGCTTGGCCGACAGCCGCCTGCCAATGCCCCATATCTCGTCCACCGGGGTGATCGCCATCAGCCGGGCGCGCCGCGCTTCATCCCGCAGATCCACCACCCCGCCGGTGGCGGGCCACTTCTTGGCGGCGTAGTTGGCGAGCTTGGCGAGCGTCTTGGTGGGGCCGATGCCGACCCCCACGGTCAGCCCCGTCCACTGCTGCACCCGCTCGCGAATCTGGCGGCCATAGGCCACCAGGTCGCCCGCCCAGGACTCGCTCAGTTCGATGAAGGCCTCGTCGATGCTGTAAACCTCCACCGCCGGGGCCATCCCCTCCAGAATGGTCATCACCCGGTTCGACATGTCGCCATAGAGGGCGTAATTGCTGGAGAACCAGACCCCGCCCATGGCCTCGAAGAATTGGCGGATCTGGAAGTACGGCACCCCCATTTTGATGCCGAGCGCCTTGGCCTCTGCCGAACGGGCCACCACACAGCCATCGTTGTTGGAGAGCACCACGATGGGCCGCCCCTTGAGGTCTGGGCGAAACAACCGCTCGCAACTGGCGTAGAAGTTGTTCACGTCGACAAGGGCAACAGCGCAGCGCTTGTTCATGGGCTGTCCACCTGGTGCACGACAAAGGCCACCACCCCGAAGATTTCCAGCTCCTGCCCATGGTTGAAATGGATGGGGCGATAGGCCCGGTTGCCAGGGAGCAAGGCGACGGTGGGCTCAAGCTGCAGTTTCTTCACCGTGAACTCGCCATCCACCGCGGCGACCACCACGCTGCCGTGACGCGCCTTGCGGCTGCGGTCGACGACCAGCAAGTCGCCATCGCGGATCCCGTGGTCGACCATGCTATCACCGGCCGCCCGCACAAAGTAGGTGGCCGCCGGGTGCGCCACGCACAACTGATTGAGGTCGATGGTCTGCTCGGTGTAGTCCTGCGCCGGCGACGGAAAGCCGCAGGCCACCGGGGAGAGGAACAAGGGCAGCTCCAACAAGGGAGCATCGGGAGTGGGTTGAGCAAACATGCTGGCAATCTCTTTTTCACTGTACAAATAAACAGTATAACAACCTCCCCTGAAAGGATCACCGTGAGACGTTTGGCTCCAAATCGAAACAATGCAGGAACAGATGCTGCCAACCAAAGCTGAAAACGTGATGAAGTCATATACACATAGAAATAAGTAACCAAACAGATTAGAGTATACAAACTTATACAGTTGCAAATGTTGTCTAGAAGAATGACAGTGTATGTGATTTTATATTTTTATAAGTGGGTTGAGCACGATGCTGATTTATAAATTAAGATTTGGATGGTGGAATGCGGCCCTATCCCCTTCCGCTCCTCAGGCAGGAAGTAATGCAAGTGATGAGACATACCCTTTAGTTTGCAAACATATTAAGTCATTGTTAACCGAGAAATCATGTGATTTTCTAGCTCTATCTGAAGTGTCTAGCAAAGATATAAATCACTTTATAAATGCAATTGACATTGAAAATATAACTATTCTCGACATGGCTGAAAAAGTAGGAAAAACAAGATTTGATATTGCAGTGATTTATAACAACAAAAAACTGAAGGTTAAGCATATATCAAATTTATCAAAGTCAATTACGGGGAACATTGTTAAGGCCGCCCAGATTGTAGAAGTTATTAATATTGATGACTCAAAAATTTTCTACATATATCTATGTCATTGGGCAAGCCGCTTAAATGGTGGTGAGGAAAAAAGAAATGCCTCGGCCAGCATGGTTTATCAATCGGCCATGGATTATATCCAGAATGACAAGGATGTTATAATACTTGGTGATTTCAATGACAACCCATATGATCGTAGCTTAAATGTAAATCTCCAAGCTAGCCGCTGTCATGATGCTGTAAGAAAATACCCAAATGAATTCTTTTATAATCCATTTTGGCGCACCATTGTCTCAGAAAAAAAGTACAGCCACTTAGAACCCATGCAGGCATACCCATCAGGAAGCCATAAATATAAGACATTTCAAGGAACAATATGGCATTCATATGATCAGGCTATTGTTTCGGGCAGTCTCATATCCGGTGGCAGATGGTGTTTAAATGAGTATGAAACCAATATAATTTCATCAACAGATATATTAAACGATTACTCTAGTTCAAAATGTTTTATTGATCACCTTCCTATTGTCTGTGAAATTACTAGAACCGAAGGAGTTGCCCATGTCAGTTGATAAATTTGACTTCACAATGATGTTAAAGCAAGGGCATAACGCTGCCGAACAAGTATTGATGAATAACAATGAGATAAAAGAGGTACTAAGTGGATTACATAATTCATTAAAAAACTACCTCGAACTCCCTATTGAATTGCATGAGGTTACAGAATATGAAGATGAAGGTCTCGGTCGAGAAAACATATTTACTCCTTTTGCACTTAGAGTAAAGACTGGCAGGACTAAAATAAAAATACTCCACAAAGAGACAGATACAGGTGAAACCCTATTCTTCCTCAGAAGAAGTGAAGATGGCTACCCAATCACAGCAATATTGGGGAAAGATAACTTCATGTGTAACAATCAGGATGAATTCTACAGCTCTGTTAGCAACATAATTGCCACTCCACAAATAAATTTCCAATTAAGAAAATTTAAGCGTGAGGCTGAAAGTAAAATAAAACCACAATCATGACTATGTTTTTAGTTTGTCCAGTATTGCTTGACGCCCTTCAACGGTTAGTGATTCAACGAGGTTCAACACCAATTGGTTCACAGTCCTAGCTGACGGGCTCAGGGTATGAGCAAAAGACAAGGTGGCCACCCAGCTGTGGCCACACTCTGCGTCGGTACACTGGCAGTAGAGATCCGAGACATCATTGCTCAGTCGGTTGGTCTTGGTAATGCGGCCCCGCTGGCCACACACTTTGCAATAAACCCGCATTACGCCCCCTTTTTTACCCAAATCAACAGCCTATCTTGCCACAGCAAACACTGTTTGTTTATACAGTTGAACCAATATTCTCCCGAAAATCGACCCAGAGGGAACGAGGGAGTCCCGCGCTGTTGATGGCGTCCTGCACCAGCTCGCACAACGGCAGCACCTCATTCCTGGCATAGGTGGCGTCGTATTTCTCGGGATCCCCGAGCCCTCCCCCGCCATTGGTCGGGATGATGCCGGCCAGCGCCGCCGGGAAGCGATGGGATGTCAGCACATCCTGGGCGGTGATCCCCTTGATGGCCGCGAACTCGTCCTTGGTCGCGATGTCCCCCACCGGGATCAACTTGATGCCATCGGGCTTGCCGTCCGGGATGTTGACGAACATGGAGCGGAAGTTCCCCACCCCCTTGCTGCTCGCGATCATCTCCTTCATCTCCTCCTCGGTGTCGTCGTCCATGTTGGGATCGGTTGCGTAGAAGATGAACCCCATGTGGGCGCCATTGAGGAAGTATTTGCGCCGAAACAGAGTGGCATCCTGGTTGAGCAGGGCCGACTGCAAGCCTCCCAGGTAATCGGGCATGCCATAGACCTGCTGCTCGGGATCGTACTGGGCCAGCCAGATCACATCCTCCGGCCGGTAAATCAGGTTCGACTTGCCCTGCTGCAGGTAGACAAAGCAGCCATCTTCGCGCCGGCGCAGGTAGACGCTGGAGAGCGGGTGCAACCCCACCACCTGGCCGAAACTGTTGCGCAACTTGAGCAGGCCAGCATCCCCGAACTGCAGGTAGTTGTGCACGAACGCCGTGATGGTCGCGCGCTGGTTGGTGAAGCGCCCCGCCACCATGTTGCGCCTCGCCATCAGGATGGCCCCATGGTGGGCGTTGGCCCTGGCCACCTTGGCCAGCCCCTTGCGCTCAATGGGAGGCTGGTAATACTCGCCGTAGGGGTTGTAGAACACCCCAGTGTAATCGGTCATCCAGGCCGTGGGATCCACAGCCTCCGGCATGCTGAAGGCCACGGCGCCGCGGTTGGGTGAGGTGGCCGCCTGGGCCGGTTGTTGTTTCTGTCGCTTGGTCATGCTGCCTTCTTCTCCTGGCTGGTTGCCCAGGTGGATTTGCGTTTGCGGTGGGTATCAAGGGGCTCGTTCGCCACTGCGTGGGCGATGGCAAAAAACACGTCGGCGTGTCCGGTCACGTTGTCGCGCGCCGCGCGGAACGTCATCTGGCCACCGCCGGTGGTGCTTCGCTTGATGGCGAGGAAGGCGAGCGGGATGTCCCGATCCGAGCTGTCCCACTCGATGCGATTCGCCTCCACCACATCGATCATCTTGAGGACCAGCCGCGACTTGCTCTCGATGCTGTAGTTGATGGGGTGGCACACCCCTTTGAACACCGGCTTCAAGAGGTCAAACACCCCGGCGCCGATGCCGGAGACGTCGACCCCGAGGTACGTGACCCGGAACTTCTTAGCGATACGGGTGATCTCCTGGGCCTGGAACTGGAAGTTGAGCCCGCGCCAATAGTGCTTTTCCAGCACCCGGAAGCGCTCGCCGGCGACCGTGGGCGGGGCGACCACCACCAGGGTGGCGTTGTCGCGGGTACGGCTCGGGTCGTAGCCCATCCACACCTCTCGACGCCCGAACGGGTCAGGCCGACCGGGTTTGTAGTCCTCCCATCGGGTGGGGTCCACCCCTGCCCGCTCCATGTCCTGGAACTTGAACACCGACAGGGCATCATCGATAAACCGGCACATGTAGAGGCGGTCGAACACCTCCTCCGGGTACTCGTCCTTGAGCTCCTCGATGTCGATGAGGTGGCAACCGAGGCGAATGGCATCCTCGATGGTGATGACGTAGCGCCATTGCCTGTCCGGGCAGACGCAGCCACCGTCGCGCAGCGCCTCTTCACCGGGGAAGTCGATGGCCACCCGGCTCGGGCGCTGCCCCTTCCAGCGATCCCCGGTCCAGAAGCGGTAAGCCTCGTGCACCTTGCTCGACGGGGTCGAGAAGTAGGTCTTGCGCCAGTGGCTCTGGGTCGCCATGGCACTGGCCACGTCCGAGAGCTTCTCAAAGTTTGGGATCCAGAAGTATTCGTCGATGTAGACGTTGCCGGAGCGGGATTGGGCGCTGTTGGAGTTGGTGGAGCAGAAATGCAGCTCGGCCCCGTTCGACAGCACGATGGGGTTGCCGGTCAGGGTGACGCCCAGGAAGGTCTGGGCAATCTTGCTGATGTAGGAGCGGAACACCTCCGCCTGGGCCCGGGTGGCGGACAGGAAGATCTGGTTGCCGCCGGTCAGAATGGCATCTTCCAACGCCTCGCCGGCGAAGTAGTAGGTCATGCCGATCTGGCGGGACTTGAGGATGTTGCGCGTGCGCGGCAGCGCCGGGTCGTTCTTGGCCTCCCGCACCCGCAACTGATAGCCGAACAGGGTGCCCAGCCACTCGGTAAAGTCATCGGCCGTCAGGTGTCCGATCTCGTTCTTGGCCTTCTTGCCGCCCTTGCGGCTACCGCCTGCCTGACGGCTTTGCTCACGCTTGCCGCGGCTGGGCCCGGGCTCATGCCCTTGCTCACGCTGAGCCTTGAGGGCCTGCTCGCGCTCGGCCCACTTGAGCGCCTTCTCTTTGAGGCTGACATGGTGGCCGATGAGCCTGTCCAGCTCCTCCTGCTCGCCCGGGCTTTTCTTCTCCCGGTGCAGTAACACCTGCACCCGGCGATTGATGGCATCCTCGACCGCTTCCTCGGTCAGCAGGTCGCGCCAGCCGAGCTTTTCGGCCCAGTAGTAGATGATGCGACAGGAGTTGAGCCCCAGTTCGTCCTTGATCTCCTGGGGTGTCCATCGTTTAAGGTAGAGTCCCTTCGCCGCATTGCGGATCTCTTCGGGGTACGCCACGGCGCCTCCATCCAGTGAATGATGGCGCCATCATAGCCAGCCCCCTCCCCTCCCTTATCCCACTGATGTTCTGAGCAATTCGGATTTCCTGCTGGATCCGAATCCAGCAGAACGCCATAGCGTGAAACCCCCTTGCCGACCCGATAGCCTGAGCCCGCATCACTTGGGAGCAGGCATGAACGAATCAACCTTGAGAACTGGCTGGGTCTGTATCGCCACCGAAGGCAAAGCGGTGGACGGGCGGGACATTACCCGCGACTGGCTCACCGACATGGCCGAGACCTACGACCCGACCTATTACACCGCCGTCATCTGGCCCGATCATGATCGCTGGTCCAGCTACGGCACCGTGCAGGCCCTCAAGACCGAAGAGGTGGATGGTAAGCTCAAGCTGTTCGCCATCCTCTGCCCTAATCGGGATCTCATCTACTACAACCAGAGCGGCCAGTATCAGTTCTGCTCCATCGAGCCCTTTGAGAATTTCGCCGATCTGGGCCGCACCTACCTGCTGGGCCTCGGCGTCACCGACGAACCGGCCAGCATCGGAACCACCCATCTCAAGTTCAGCAAGAGCAACAAGGGGCAGGCCGTTGGCACCAGCGAGCCGCTGGACCTCTCCACGTTCAAGCTGCCCAAGCACGAAAAGGCCGATGGCCTGATCGCCAAGTTTTTCAGCTTCCTGGCCAGCCACGGCGAGCAAGCCCCCCAATCACCCCCCAGCCAACCCGAGGATGAGGAAATGACCAAAGAACAGTTCGACCTGCTGCTGGGGGCCGTCAATGGCCTTGGCACCAAGATCGAAGGCTTCAGCACCAAGCTGGAGACCAAACCCACTACCGAACAGCCTACTGCACCGGCTGCTGAGCCCGCCAAGGTGGACGCGCAGTCCGGCATCAGCGCCGAGCAGTTCAGCAAGCTGGAAGAGACCCTGAACGGTCTGGCCAGCACCGTCGGCGAGCTGAAAGGCCAGATCGACCAGTTCTCTGTCGAGAAGCCGGGCCAGCGCCCGAGCGCCCTCGGCGGTGACGATACCCCTGCAGTCTATTAAGGAGCGACCGTGAGCCAGACTCTTACCGTTCAGGCCATGCAGCGCCTGGAGCAATACAGCAATGCCCTGGCCAAGGCCTACGGCATCCCCGTCAACGCCCTGGCCAAGCAGTTCAGCGTCACCGGCCCGGTGGAAACAGGCCTGCGCGCCGCCCTGCTCGCCTCCGTCGAGTTCCTCGGCCTGATCACCTGTCTGGATGTGGACCAGATCAAAGGTCAGGTGGTGCAGGTTGGCATCGGCAAGCTGTTCACCGGCCGCAAGAAGAACGGCCGCTTCAACGGCAAGATCGGCGTCGATGGCAACACCTACGAGCTGACCGAGACCGATTCCTGCGCCTCGCTGGACTGGGCGACCCTGTGCGTCTGGGCCAACGCCGGCAGCGAGGGCGAGTTCCTGCGCCTGGTGGGCGATTTCATCAACAAGGCGTTTGCCCTGGACATGCTGCGGGTCGGCTGGAACGGCGTGGAAGCGGCCGCCGATACCGATCCCGCCGAACACCCGCTGGGTGAAGACGTCAACAAGGGCTGGCACCAGATCGCCCGCGAGTGGAACGACGGCAGCCAGATCATCAAGGCCGAGGCTGGCAAGAAGATCTACTTCGACCCGGACGGCAAGGGGGATTACAAGACCCTGGACGAGATGGCCTCCGACCTCATCAACACCACCATCGATCCCCTGTTCCGCCAGGACCCGCGTCTGGTGGTGCTGGTCGGTACCGACCTCATCGCTGCCGCCCAGGCCAAGCTCTACAGCGAGGCCACCAAGCCGAGCGAGCAGATCGCTGCCCAGAAGCTGGCCGAGTCCATCGCCGGGCGCCGCGCCTACATCCCGCCCTTCTTCCCGGGAAAGCGGATGGTGGTCACCACCCTGGACAACCTGCACATCTACACCCAGCGCGGCACCCGCAAGCGCAAGGCGGACGATAACCAGGACAAGAAGTGCTTCGATAACCAGTACTGGCGCATGGAAGGCTATGCCCTCGGCGAACACCTAGCCTATGGCGGCTTTGAAGAGGCCGACATCGAGATCGGCGCCGCACCGGCGGCTCCCGAGGCCTAAGCCATGAGCTCACCCGGTCAACGTCACAAGCAGCGCGTGCACGCCGTGCAGGGGGCCCAGCAGGCCGCTAGCTCCGGCGTGGCCACCGGCGCAGTGGCCGACAGCCTGCACCTGCAGCTGATTGCCCTGGAGCAGGACATGGTCCGGCTGCGCAAGCTGGCCCGCATCGGGGATCGGGTGAACATGAAACGCGATGAGCTGATGCCCAAGTACCGCCCCTATGTGGAGCGCTATCTGGCTGCCGTCGCTGAGTCCGGCCAGCCCTATCAGAACGAGCTGTTCCAGCGCCTCATCATCTGGGCTTTCGATGTGGGCAACTTCGACGCCGGCATCGCCTGGGCGGATCTCGCCATCGCCCAGGGCCAACGCACCCCGACCAACATCAAGCGCGACTGGGCCCACTTCGTGGCCGACACCGTGCTGGAGTGGGCCGAGAAACAGGCGGCCGAGGGGCATGCCGTCGAGCCCTGGTTCTCCCGGGTGTTCGACAAGGTGCGCAATGACTGGCGCCTCAACGAGCGGCTGACGGCCAAGTGGTTCAAGGCCGCCGGTTGCCTGCTGCTGCGCGACCACGACGGCCAGCCCCGCCCGAGCGCCGTGGGGGACAGCGCCACCCTGGAGCAGGCCGACCACTGGCTGGCCCTGGCCGACCAACTACACGGCAAGGTGGGCGTCGGCACCTTGCGCCAGAAGATTGCCATGCGCCTGCGGGCGCTCAATCCCGAATAACGAACCGACTCTCCGCGCCGTCGCACCCCGGCGCGAATGCCATGAGCAGCCTCTGGCTAACTCAGCGGCAATTGCGTGGCTTCAGGGGTGCACCCACTCAACCAGCGAGGCAAGCCATGTTTGCAGGCAAGGACATCGACTATAGCGCCGCCACCATCCGCAATGACGGGTTCTGGCCGGATGTGGCCGTCGCCGACTTTGAGCGCCGCCGTGCCCTGCCTGCCGATCTGGACCAGCAGACCACAGGCGCCGCCTTGCTGGCCGCCGTCTCTGAAATAAACCTGCAGCTCGCCAGCCACCAGGCCGCCCTGCAGGACAAGGGTTATGCCAGTGCAGCCGCCGTGCCGGGGCCGAGCCTTGACGATGGCGCTGACTCCGGCAGAAACGCCCTGATCGAACAGTACCTGGCCGCCGTCTTCGCCCGGGCCAAGGCGGCCTTGCTGCCGGAGTTCGCCAGCGTCACCGAGCGGGCCACCGCCAATAACCAGGTGGAGCGCTCCCCGGACCAGCGCGCCCAGTTACTGGCCGAGAGCCAGCAACTGGTGCGCAGCATCAAGGGCAAACACCGGGCGGGAGTGTCGCTGATATGAACGCAGCCATGAAAGAGCAGCAGGCCCAGGGCTACTTCCTGCAGGCGCTGCACGCCGAGTTGCTGCGGGTGCTACCGGCCAAGTGCCACAAGCGCCTGGATAGCTGGATGGAGAACGGCACCATCAAGCTCGAACCCAGGAACATGGGGCCCACCGGGGTGGACGTGGCCTGGCTCACCTATCAGGCGGTGTTCACCATCGAGCAGCTGCCGTTTCGGGAGCTGGATCCGGCCATTCTGCTGGCGGCCGTCGCCGCCTGGGTGCAGGAACACGACGACTTTCGCGAGCAGTTCGAGCTGCCAGACCCTGAGTATGCCGTCACCCCGAACGACGAGCAGACTGCGGACCTCGAGATCCAGCTCCCCTTTGCTGAACCGCTGCGCCTTATCGAGCACCCGCAAGGGCCCATCAACTGGCTCGGCAAGCGCTGGAACGTGGCCCCCTATGACATCTGGGTGGCCGAGCAGATTGACCTGAACGTGGGTGATACCGGCGCTCACCCGGTGGGTGGCCTCTCATGATCACCATCACCCTGGACACCCGTCGCAGCAAAGACCAGCTCAACCTGCTGGCCTTGCCGCCCAAGCAGCGCAAGCGCCTGGTATGGCGCGCCGCCAACGAGATGAAGAAGCTGGCCGCCAGCCACGTGCGCCAGCAGCAAGATCCCAACGGTAATGCCTGGGCCCCACGCAAGCGGGGCAAGCGCAAGATGTTGCGCGGCCTGCCCAAGTTGCTGGTGATCCACGAGCCGCGCCAGGACGTGGCCGAGGTCGGGTTCAAGAAAGGCACCATGAGCGCCCACGCCGGGGTCATCGCCAACACCCACCAGAAGGGGCACACCTACAAGGTGACGGCCGCCAGTCGCCGGCGCATCGCCCCCAGTGAAGGCGGCAAGCAGAAGCAGGCCACCAAGGCCCAGGCCCGCAAGTTGCGGGAGCTCGGGTTCAAGCGCCCCGGTCAACGCAAGCGCTCATACCGCTCGGCCTCGCTGGGCTGGATAACCGGCCACCTCAACTACGCCCTGGCGGGGTTGCTCATCAAGAAGCTCAAGGACGAACCGGCGGCCGAGAGCTGGGAAATCCATCTGCCGGCGCGCCCGTTCCTGGGCGCCAATGCCAGGCAGCGGCAACAGGCCTTCGCCCGCGCCCTGCAGAGCATCGATTACGGCTGGGACGTCAACAAGCAAGACATGAAGGGGAAATAACGGCATGTGGCCTTATGTACAGATCAACAACTTGAACCAGATGCAGGGGCACGTGACCGAGGTCGAGCGCCACCTGCTGTTCATCGGCAGCGCCGCCAGCAACACCGGCAAGCTGCTCTCCCTCAACGCTCAATCTGACTTCGATCAGTTGCTCGGTACCGTGGACAGCGAGCTCAAGGCCAACCTGCTGGCCGCCCGCGATAACGCGGGCCAGAACTGGTCGGCGGCGGCCTATGTGCTGCCCACCGACAAACCCTGGCTGGACGCGACCCGCGACGCCCAGCAGACCCAGTCGTTTGAAGGGGTCGTGGTGCTGGGGCAAGAGTGGGACCAGGCAAGTATCAACGCCGCCCACGCCCTCAACCAGGAGCTGATCGCCAAATGGGGGCGCTGGCAGTTCATGCTGCTGGCCGTGCCGGCTATTGCCGACGAACAGGACTGGCCCACCTACGAGGCCGAGCTGGCCACCCTGCAGGATGGCATCGCGGCGAGCTCGGTTTCCCTGATCCCGCAGCTTTGGCCGACCCTGGCCGGCGCCTATGCGGGCCGCCTGTGCAACCGGGCGGTGAGCATCGCCGACAGCCCCTGCCGGGTGAAGACCGGCGCCCTGGTGGGCCTTGGCAACAAGCCGGTGGACAAGGACGGGATCCCGCTGCCACTGGCCACCCTGCAGACCCTGGAGCAGAACCGTTACTCGGTGCCGATGTGGTACCCGGACTATGACGGGATCTACTGGGCCGATGGCCGCACCCTGGACGCCGAGGGCGGCGACTACCAGGTGATCGAAAACCTGCGCATTGCCTACAAGGTCGCGCGCCGGATGCGCCTGCGCGCCATCGCCCGCATAGGGGATCGCTCGTTCAACTCCACCCCGGGCAGCACCGCCGCCGCCATCACCTACTTCGGCAAGGATCTGCGGGAGATGGCCAAGGCCACCACCATCAACGGCCAGCCGTTCCCGGGCGACATCGCCTCCCCCCAGGATGGCGACATCCGCATCCAGTGGGTCGCCAAGAACCTGGTCTCGGTGTTTGTGGTGGTGCGCACCGTGGACTGCCCCAAGGGGATCACCGTCAACATCATGCTCGATTTGAGCCTCAACAATGGGGAGGGCTAACCCATGACCCGTCGAATTTCCGGTGCCAGCTTTGACACCACCCTCCTGGGGGCCATGGTCCACGTCGAAAAGGCCAGCCTCTCCATCACCGACAACAGCGCCGTGGCGCAAACCCGGGGGATCCCGGACGGCTTCGTCGATGGCGATGTCGCCGCCGAGCTGGAGTTCGAGCTCGATACCAAGAACTTCTCGCAGTTGGCCGACGCCGCCAAACGGGCGGGGAGCTGGCGCGGAATGGAGCCGGACGATGTGCTGTTCTACGCCGACACAGGCACCGAGACCATGAAGGTGGAGGCCTTCGGGGTGAAGCTGCTGGTCTCCGACCTGCTCGACATCGATCCCAAGGGGGGCAGCAAGAGCGTGCACAAGGTGAAAGGCTTTGTGACCTCCCCCGACTTCGTTCACCTCAACGGCGTGCCTTACCTCTCCAAGGAAGACACCCGCCACCTGCTGGGTTAAGGGGGACGCTTGGACGACATCGATCGCGCCAACCATCACGCCGCCCGCATGCTGGCGGTCCAACTGGCCAACCAGGTGGGCAAGGGGCATTACCAGGGGGAGAGCCTGCACCAGTGCGAAGAGTGCGACGACGACATCCCCGAGGGACGCCGCCGCCACGTACCCGGGGTGCGCCTGTGCGTCCCCTGCCAGACCCGCCTTGAGAGGCTGGGCCGCTAATCAGAGCAACGGACATGAACCACATGCCTCATAAAGACCCGACCCTCGCCACCGCCCTGCTGGCCTGGCTGATGGACAACTGGCCCGCCGTCTATGGGGCCCTGCTGGCGCTGGCCATCGCCTTCCTGCGCATCACCTACGCCGGTGGGCGGGGTCGCCGCCGGCTGATCGAATCCCTGCTGTGCGGCCTCATTACCCTGGCGGCCGCCACCGGTACCCACCTGCTCGGGATCCCCCAGGAGGCCACCCCCTTTCTGGGCGGCGTGGTGGGGCTGCTTGGGATCGACATCATCCGCGACCGGGCGGCCCTGATGTTTAGCAAGAAGGAGGACAACAATGCCGCGCAGTGATTGCCATCCCCAGATGGCCGCCTTTCTCGACCTGCTCGCCTATGCCGAGGGCACCAAGGGGCTGGGCGACGACGGTTACAACAAGCTGGTCAACCCGGCCGGGTTCTTCCAGGACTACCGCGAACACCCCGATGTGTTGGTACGGGTCAACCCGACCCTGCACAGCACCGCCGCCGGGCGCTATCAGTTCCTGTCCCGCCATTGGCGCCACTACCAGGCGGCGCTCGGCCTGCCGGACTTTGGCCCCGTCTCCCAGGACACCTGGGCCATCCAGCTTATCCGTGAGCGCAAAGCACTGGACGACGTGATCAAGGGGCGTATCCCCCAGGCGATCAGCAAGTGCGCCAACATCTGGGCCAGCCTGCCCGGCGCCGGCTACGGCCAGCGCGAGCACAAGCTGGCGGATCTGCTGGCCAAGTTCACCGAGTTCGGCGGGGTGCTGGCATGAGCACGCTCATCCGGTTGCTGCCGACCCTGATCGGGTTGGTGATTGGCAGCTTGCTGTTTGCCCAGGGGGAGCGACTCACCCAGCGCACCCGGGAGCTCGCCACCGCCAACGAGACCATTGCCACCCTGCGAGAGGCCAACGACCAGATGGGCACTGTGCTCAAGACGCTGCGACAAGAAGACAGCGCCCTGCGCCAACTGCTCGCCCACCAGAACGCGGCCTTGGCCGAGCTCGACAACCAGAACAGGAAGACCGCCGATGACCTGCAACACGCCCTGGCCACGCCGCCGGCGGGCCGCCCGGATTGCGCTCGCGAGCCTTTGCCTGCTGGCGCTCTGCGCCTGCTCCAGCCAGCCCACCACCGTGGTGCAAACCCGGGTGGTCAAGCGGCTGCCGCCGCCGGGGCTGGTACCCCACTGTCCGGAGCCTGATTTCACGGGGAGCACCTACGGCGATGCCGTGCGGTTTATCCCCACCCTGCAGACGGCGCTGCGCCGCTGCCAAACCCAGATCACCACCCTGAACAACTGGATATCCCAAGAGGAGACAACCCCATGAGCAAGACCCTGACCCTGACTGTGGCCGGTACCGACATCAGCTTTGAACCGACCATGACCGCCTACAACGGCTTCATCAACGACATGATGCCGAGCGACAAGGTGGCGCCGGCCCACAACTACCTAAAGAAGATCGTCTGCCAGGAGAGCAAGGCCGCGCTGGACGAGCTGCTCAAGCGGCCAGGCGCAGCCCTGCAGTTGGCGGGAGCCATTAACGAGCAGTTCGCCCCCACCCTGGAGATCACCGTAAAAAACTGACCGCGCGCGCCGAGGCCATCGAGCGCAACCAACTGGAGCAGGTGCTGGCGCTGCGGCGCTACTACCTGCCCCACGAAGAGGACGACCTCGACAGCCTGGCTCGCGCCATCTGGTTAGACAAACAGCACCGAGAGTCCAACGCCGCCGCCGTGGCCGAGGGCATTGCCAAAGCACTGAACGGATAACGACTGATGGCCTGGATGGAAAAATTGATGATGCAGGTGGCCCTGGTTGACCAGGTCACCAAGCCCCTTGCCGGCATCAATGCCCAGATGGACAAGGTCAGCAAGGCGGGCCGCCAGGGCTGGCGCAACATGACCATGGGGGCCACTACCCTGGCTGCTGGCGGGATGGCTGTGCAGGCAGCCCTTGGCCCTGCCATCGAGATGGACCGGGCGCTAGGAGAGGTAGCCTCCCTCGATGTGCAAAAGGACGTACTCGATGCGCTCGGCCGTGAAGCCCTCAAGCTGTCCGTACAGTATGGCAACTCGGCCACCGAGATTGTCCGCTCCTCCTACGACATCCAATCCGCCATCGCCGGGCTGGAGGGCAACGAGTTGCCCGCCTTCACCCGTGCATCGGCCACCCTGGCGAAGGCGACCAAGGCCGACACCGCGACCATCACCAACTACATGGGCACCATGTACGGTATCTTCGAGCAGCAGGCCAAGAGAATGGGCAAGGCTAACTGGGTGGAGGATGTGGCCGGCAAGACGGCGCTCGCGGTGCAACTGTTCAAGACTACCGGTCAGGGCATGGCCGATGCCTTTGGGGCCATCGGTGCCAACGCCACGGCGGCCGGGGTGTCGATGGATGAACAGTTCGCCGTG
Organism: Aeromonas sp. R7-1; assembly: GCF_040908115.1. Lineage (NCBI taxonomy): Bacteria > Pseudomonadati > Pseudomonadota > Gammaproteobacteria > Aeromonadales > Aeromonadaceae > Aeromonas > Aeromonas sp. R7-1. The sequence goes on from NZ_JBFODD010000038.1 coordinate 95,876, forward strand.
CTGGGCCAACTGCAGGCCACCATGGGCGGCGGCGAAGCCGGGACCAAGTTCAAGGCATTCCTGGCCGGGGTGGGCAACGCCCAGAAGGCGCTCGGCCTGCAGTTCACCGATTCGGCGGGCAACATGCTGCCGATACTGACCATTCTCGACAAACTCAAGGCGCGCTATGGCGAGACCCTGAGCGTGGCCGAGAGTGACGAGCTCAAAAAGGCGTTTGGCTCCAATGAAGCGGTTGCTATGATCAAGTTGCTCATGACCAACACCAAAGGCCTGGCTACCAACATCAACGCGCTGGCCAACACCCACGGCATGGGCAAGGCCGAGCAGATGGCCGCCTCAATGACCGACCAGTGGGAGCGGGTAACCCAGGCCTGGTTCGCCATCCGTGCCGCAGCCTTTGGCGTGGTGCTGCCGGCCATCAATGCAGTGGTCGGTGTCTTTGCCGACGGCGCCAACACAGTGCTGCGCTGGACCCACCTCTTCCCGAACCTCACCCGGGTGGTGAGCTATGCCCTGCTCGCCATCGTGGGCCTTAGCATGGTGACCGGTGCCTGGTTGCTGCTCGCCGGGCTGGCGAAGATGACCACTCTCGGGCTCGGCATCGCCTGGTCGCTTCTGATCGCCCCGCTCAACCTGCTCAAGGCCGGGCTGGTTGCCTTTCGCGCCATTCTGCTGGCCGTCAACATCATGATGGCCGCGAACCCTGCCGTGCTGCTGGCCTATGTGGTCGGCGGCCTGCTCGTCGGCGCCATTGGGCTGGCGATCTACTACTGGGACGACCTCAAGAAGACCCTGGCGGACTGGGGCGTGTTCGACGCCATCCAGAGCATGATCGACGGGGCCGCCGCTGGCTGGGCCAGCTTCACGCAACTGCTCGGCAACCTGAGCCCCTTCCAGTTGTTGGGGCGGGCGGTGGACTGGCTGATAGAGAAACTCAACCTGATCCCGGGAGTCAATATCGAGCTCGGCGGCATGCCGGATCTGCAGATGCCCGCGCTCACCCCGCTGACCCTCCCGGTCATGCCGGGGACGGTCAGCGCCCCCATGGCGGCAGAGCAGCAACAGGCCTCGATCACAGCTCCCCTCGCCCGCTACCGTCAGCCGGAGCAGAGCAAAGTACCGGCCGGCGGGTTGGGCCAGCAGCTGATCCAGGCCAACGCGGCCGCGAGCGCTGCCAACCAGAAGCCCGCCAAGTCTCTGCATATCGGCGAGGTGCACATCACCAACCAGAATCCCATGACCCCGGAGCAGTTGGCCGAAAACGCCTGGCTGGAGACCAAGTGATGAACGAACCCAAGTACATCGACATCCTGGTGGTGAACGGCGCCTGGCAGCTCGATGCCGGCGGCCAGCCCCGCACTACCCAGGACCGGCACAGCATCGGTCAGGACATCAAGCACCGCATCATGGAATCCGGGCTCGCCCGCAAGCTCATCGGCGAGCGCAGCCCGACCCTGCGCAGCGACGTGATGACCGAGATTGAGCTGCTGGTTGAAGACGACGAGCGGCTGGAGCCCGGCACCATCTTCATCAGCGAAGAGGCCCCCGACCGGGTGCTGGTCACCGCCCGCACCTATGAATTCGGCGAACTGGAGGTAACCCTGTGAACCTGCGCCCGACCGTGGATTTTATGGCCCTGCTGGCCGAGGCCGGCGTGCCGACCACCGAGGCGGCCATGGAGGCCGAGCTCAAAAAGGAGGTGGTGGCCGCTGGCTCCCTCATCACCAACGACAGCGACGTGAGCCCGTTCTGGCGGCTGGTGCGCGGCGTGGTCATCACCCCGGCCCTCTGGCTTATCCGCACCCTGCTGGCGGGCCACGTGCTGCCCAACACCTTTGCGGCGACCGCCACCGATGCCTATCTCGACCTCAAGGCCTGGGATGTGGACCTTACCCGCAAGGCGGCCCAGAAGACCCGGGGCCTGGTCAATTTCGTGAAAGCCAACCCGAGCGACGCCGTCACCATTCCAGCCGACATCTGGGTCACCACCGAGCGCATCAACGGCACCATCTATCGCCTGCGCCCCCTGCAGGCGGTGGTGAGCCCGGCGGGGGAAGCGGTGGCCCGGGTGGTGTGCGAGGCCGAGCTCGCCGGCGCGGCATGGAACCTGGCCCCGGGCTATTACAACCTGCTGAACGAACCAGTGACCGGCATTCTCTCGGCCCGCAACGATGACAAGGAGTGGATCACCACCCAAGGCAGCGACGTCGAGAGCAACGACGCACTCGGTCTGCGCATCCAGAACCAGTTTTCGGCGGTGGGGCGCTATCACATCGATGCGATTTACCGATCCATGTTGGCGAGCGTCGCAGGGATCCGCGCCGATCACATCTTCTTTGAGCACGACGCCCCGCGTGGACCCGGTACCGCCAACGCTTACATCCTGCTAGAGGTGGGAGCCACCCCGGCCAGCCTTATCGATCAGCTCAACGACTACGTGGGCCGCCAGGGCAACCACGGTCATGGGGATGACCTGTTCGTGATGAGCATTCCTGAGACTCAGCACAGCCTCACCCTGACGCTCTGGCCCCAGCCCAACCTCTCCGACGAACAGCGAGACGCGCTCAAAACGGGGGCCGAGAACCTGGTCAGGGCAGCGTTTCGCCAGTCCACAGATTTCCCGGCCGTCACCCGCACCTGGCCACGGTCACGCTTCTCACTCTCCCAGCTTGCGGGGGAGCTGCACAGCCAGTTCCCGCAGATCCTGAGCCTGCGCTTTGGCGAGAGTGACATCGTCGCGGGGCTGGCCATCCCTCGCCTGAGCTCGCTGGAGGTGACCCTGCATGACTAACCCACCCCAGCTTGAGCACGACCTGCAGGCGCCTCTGCTACCGGATGCCAGCCCACCCTGGTGGGAAGACGGCTACACCATCAGCCCGGCTCATGCCGAGCCAGGGTTCCTGGCCAAGGGCATCAACGCATTCTGGCAACGGATCAAGGGCTGGCTGCTGTTGCCGCTGGCCCAGCAAGACCCGCTGACCTGCTCGGAGTCCTTGTTGGCCCTGCTCGCCTGGGAGCGGGACATCACACGTTTCAACGGCGAGCCGATTGAGCTCTTTCGCAAACGGGTCAGGTTCGCCTTTGTGAACGCCCGGGACGCCGGCGAGGTCGCCGGCTTTAAGCGCATCTTCGAGCGCCTTGGCATCGGCTGGTGCGACATCCACGAACGCCAGGCTGGCACGCCATGGGACGTCATCACCATCGAGGTGACCGACAGCGCCATCGCCGGCAATCAGCAGTTGATGGAAACCCTCATCCAACACTACGGCCGCACTTGCCGCCGCTACCGCTTTCAGGTGGTTTACCCGGTCACTGTCACCCTGCGCTCCGGTCGCATCGACATGGGTCAGCAGGTGTTCGGTGCGACACTCAAGAGGACCCCATGAGCCAAATCATTACCAACGCTTTCGCCAGCTACCTGCAGGCGAGCCTCGCCAACCAGACGCCGGTGGTGCTCGATGAGTTCGTGCTGGCCAACATCCCAGACCTGGACCCGGACCAACCGATAAGCCCGGATCTCGGCTTACCACCGGCGGGCCAGATCGTGCACCGCCACGCCGTCGATCAGCGCGGCCTCATCAACAACGATGCGGTGGCCTACACCATCGTGATGGACACCACGGTCGGCGATTTCAGCTTCAATGCCCTGTACCTCATCAACAAGGCCAGCGGCATGGTGGGGATGATCGTGCACAAGGGGCTGGAGACCAAACTCAAGACCAATGAGGCCACCGGCCAGACCGGTAACAGCCTGGTCAAGTCCATGCTGATGGAGTACGACCGAGCAAGCGAGGCCACCGCCACTCACGTGGACGCCAGCACCTGGCAGATTGACTATGCCGCCCGCCTGCGCGGAATGGACGACGATCTGCGCCTGCAGGCCCTGCAGTTCTTCGGGCCGGCCACCTTCTACGGTGACGGCTTCAAGCTAGTGAACGAGGCCGGTGTCTATAAGGTGCAGCCCGGGGTGGCCTATGTGGGTGGCCTGCGCGCCCAGCTCGACGAGGTCAGGAAAATCACCCCAGGTGCCAAGCCGGTGGGGCTCTGGCTCGACATCTACCGGGCGGGCTCCCTTCTCAATGCCTGGGTGAATCACTTCACCCTCACCCTGAGCGTGCCATCCCTTGCCGACTATGTGGACAGCAACGGCAATCAGCACCATGTGGCCAAGGTCGCCATCATCAACAGCGACGGCAGCGTCACCGACCTGCGCCGAAAGCGCACCATCGAGCTCTCCGGGGATGTGACTGGCAAAGGGATCCTGGAGGATGCCCAGGGCGTCACCATTGCGGTGGAGGTCAAGGACAACAGCCACGGCCATCAATGGGAAAACCTGACCAAGGTCCCTGACACCGCGAATCGATGGCCGAAATGGAGTGAAATTACCGAAAGGCCAGATTTAGCCATGTCAGACCATAGCCACGCCGCCGCCCTTGGCAATGCGGATATTGTCTCCGGCGGTTGGGGGCAAATTGGGACATATGCACAGTTGATGATCATTGATCCAAGTGCCTCACCAAGCGCCATCGGAGCTACCTATGCAGGCAGTCAGTTGATTACGACTAACTTGGAGGGCAATTCAAGAAATGGGGTCACCCCGTCAGGGAGTTGGAAAGCTCTCTGCTTGATCATCGCGGGTACTGGGATCGCAACAAAAAACGCGGCGGGTCTATTCATTAGAACCGCATGAGGAGCAGAAAGAACATGGGACAAGAAATAACAATTATCAGTGCCTCTAACCCACGCTGTTACCTATCAGATGACGACGCCATCACCCTGGATGTGAGATTTTCTCATATACCGAAACCGGTCCCCTTTACCGCTAGACGGGATGATGTCGAGCTACACGGGCGTGAGCTCTACAGCAGGGCGGTATTTGGCGAGTTTGGCGACATCACTGTACTCACCCCACCGACCACCGCAGAAGATGATCAGCGGGCACGCCTGGAAGAAGAAATGAAACAAGCGGCGGCGGCCATGGCCCCGCTGGAAGATGCCGAGAGACTCGGTATTATCAGCGAAAGTGAAATAACCAAGCTCATTGCTTGGCAGCACTACCGGGTTGCCCTCTATCGCTTGCCACAAAGTGAGGGATGGCCAACAGCGGTAACCTGGCCGGAGATGCCCCAATGAGTTGGGCCCAAGGCGGGCTGCGCTGGCCCGCGAGCGCTGACGCCCTGCACACCCGTGCCCGGGAAGTGCTGATGCAGCTACCGGCGAGCCAGACGAGCGCCATGGGCCGACTGCAGGGGCTGGCGGCGCGGGCCCAGTATCGGCGCCACCCGCTTAGCGAGGCGGCCGAGAGTTTGGCCGGTCTTCGGGCCGAGCTCGACCGGTTGCTGGTGCATGGCCACTGCCTCACCGTCACCCCCTACCAGCACGGAGTGGGCCAACAACAGGGCAACCAGCACCATCTGTCTGCCCCCAACGCGGTGGCGGCCCTGGCCGCCAAGCTGCAGGATGGCGCCGATCCACGCCTGCCCGGCGGGCAGCAGCATGCCATCGCCTGGCTGGTAACTGGCAACAGCGCCGAAGACCTGGCCCGGCAGTTGGCGCCCCTATGCGCCCTGCTGCCGCTGTCGGAGTGGTGCGCCACCCTACGCCGCCTCACGGCCAGTAACGACGCCATGCACCAGCCCAGTGCCGCCAGGGTGCCGCGCTGGCGCGCCGACGAGCCTCTTTGTTGGGACCCATTGCGCCCTGCTAGGGCAGTCCTTGGCGTGGAGCTGGCGCAACTGGAGAGCCTCGCCCGGGATAGCCAAAGCCCCATCGACAAGCTGCAGGGGCTGGCCGAGCACCGCACCGCCCGCCTCGATTCGCTGGCCACCGCCATGACCGAGCTTGGCAAGCTGTCCGGCTCGCTCTGGCATTGGCAAGGCCAGGGAGATGCAGCGAGCCTCGCCACCCAACTCGGACAGAGCACGCCCCCCGACCACAGCATGAGCATGACGGTCGGCGCTCTGCTGCTCTCCCCTTCCCCGCTCACCTTCTGGCAGGAATTGACCCCATGAGCCAAGCCATGCTGACCCTGGATGGCGAACCCATCACCATGAAGTCGATGCGCGTCTCCGCATCGATGCAGTTTCAGGACAAGGACCAGAGCGGCCAGACCAGCTCGACCAGCAGCGCCGAGCAGGGCGCCAAGGGCAAGGAGCTCGATGTCTCGGGCCTCATTCCGTTCAAGGAGGAGCGCATGCTGAGTCGGCTGTTTGAGCTGGCCGATGCCAAGGGCAACGGCGGCCAGCGCCACATCTACCGGGTCGGGTCACTCCTGGCCAAGTCGGTGAAGGTGCGCCAAGCAAGGTTCGCCGGGCGTGTCACCGCAAGCGAACAGGAGGGGCTGCTCGCCTGGCATGTGCAGTTCACCTTGAAGGAGTTCAACTCGGTGCCGGAGAAGCGCGAACAGCGCCAGCCCAAGCAAGCCCCGACCGTGGGCCAGGGCACTGACAACACCAGCGCTGCCAATCCTGGTGGCCAAGGTGCGGGGGATGAAGCGCTGGAGCTCAGCGGCTTCGAGCGCTTTGTACTTAAACCACTGGATGACATGTTGGCATGAAACTAACCACCTCACTGACCATCGCTGGCCAACCGGTGCACCTCATCGACCATGACCTGGTGCTGGACCTGAACGCTGGCGGCCGCGCCGCCCTCACCATCGAGGGCACCGCCAGCAAGGGGCAGATCTTCACTCTGGACACCGGCTATAACGGCGACCTACGCCGCTGGTTCACGGGCTACGTGTACGATGTGCACCCCGCCGCCAACGGTGCCAGCAAGCTGTTGTGCAGGGAGCTCGCCGGTGCCCTGGGAACTCGCCTCCCCGTCAGCCAGCAGCATGCCACCCTGCGCGGCCTGCTGGCTTGGCTCACCGACCAATGCGGGCTTACCTTCCTGCTTCACCAGGGGGCAGACTACGCCGACCGTCAGATCCCTAATTTCACCAGCGCCGGCACCGGCTATCAGTTGCTCGATAACGCCGGGCGCGCCTTCGAGGTGCCGGATTTTGTCTGGTACCAGCAACCGGATGGCGCCATCTACGTGGGGAGCCACGCCCATAGCCGCTGGCATGGCAAGGAGGTGACGCTCGATCCCGCCTGGTCAGGGCGTCAGGCGGGCGACACCCTTACACTTTCGCCAGTACCAGCCATCCGGCCCGGGGCCATCATCAACGGCAAGCGGGTGATGCGGGTACGCCTCAAGGGGGACGAGATGACCCTGACCACGGCGACACCCGGCAAAAAGTTGAAGTCGCCGGAGCGGCGAAAGATCGAGGGCGAGTTCCCGGAGCTGGCAGACAAGATGCACCTGCCCAAGTTCGGGCGGGTCGAGGCGGTGAGCGATCAGGCCACTGCTGGCCAGCTCAATGATCCCTTTCGCCCCCGTTATGCGGTGGATGTGCAACTGCTGGGCGAGGATGGCCAGCCGGACAAGGCCGCACCGCTGTATCGGGCGGTGCCGCTCCCGGCGCTGTTCGGCGGGCAGGAGCAGGGCCTGCTGCACTTCCCCACCGAGGGGACCCTGGTTGAGCTGGGGTTCGCCTTCGGTCGGGCCGACCGGCCCTTTATCCGCACCGTGCTTGGCAGCGGCTGGGCCTTGCCCGACATCACCCCGGGCGAGCAACTGCAGCAGCAACGGGACGAGGTGTTCAGCCGCACCGATACCGTGGGCAACCTAACCCGCCACACCGACCGCCGCTTGCACGACCAGGCCCTGCAGATGCACCACCAAAGCGACGACTACCTGGGGGACCATGGCCTGCATCGGCTGCAGGTGGCGCAGCACAGCGTCGAGGAGGTGGGCGGGTTCAAGCTCATCGAGGCGCTGGGGGCCATCGAGCTGCTGGCCGGAGACGATCTCACCTTGGGGAGCCTGGGCAATCTGAGTCAGACCACAGCCGGGGATCTGATCGAGGTGGTGGGACAATTGCGCCGTGCTGTCGCCGGCGAACTGCAGCACTTGGAAGCGCCCCGCTCCTGGGTGGGGACAGATAGCGTGAACATCTTCCGGCTGCTGCTGCAACTGATGAACGTGGTGGAGCAACTGGCCGCCGCCACGGCTGGCCATACCCATGGCAGCGGACCCGCACCAGGGAACAGTGCAGCCATGACGGAACATGGCCAACAAGCCAAGCAACTGGCCAACCAGCTCTCTCCTATCATTGAATAGCTAACTTAATGCATATTCCGGAGAAGCTTATGACTGCACATACAAGAGAGCTGTTGAGGGAACTCATAACCAATAGTGGAAAGCCTCTAATGGAATGCGAGCATGATGGTGTGCTTGAAGAATTGCTAGAAGACTCTAGTCTATCTGCCTCTGATCACAACAGCGTCTTATGTGTGTTGGAAGAATGGGACGGTTCACCCAGAAGAAAGCGACTGCTTGAATTCCTCTTCGATGAATAGCATGTGAAGAAGGCCCCACATAGTGGGGCCTTCTTCTATCTGCCTGACAACGCCTGAGCATGGCCAGGGAAGGGCGCCGCATGAAGAGGCGCCATCGGGCAGCGCTGCATCATACGTGAAGCCTGCACACACTCACAGCCTCCTGTTGCCCCACGGAAACGCCCACGGCCGCGTCTGCGCCACGGAATCCGCGCTCATCCGCTCCCGCCTGCGGGGTTCATCAAGAAAAATTTTTGCAAAAGTGGATTACCGCAAAACCATAGGCCCAGACCGCGCCCCATCAAGGATCCGCAGGGCATTGAGGATCTGCAAAGAAGGATCTTTTTTGCGGGGTTTTACAGTTTGGTGAGGCATGGAACGGTCAGGGCAATAAACTAACTCGTTGAATGTATTGGGGTGAGCGTACTTTCCGTGGGAATTTGAATGTGGGAGCAGGATCTGCAAGAGTGCTTTGAATTAGCCATAAAACCTATTATTTCAAAGAGTTATGAATAATTGACGCTGATTTGATAACTGAAATATTGCTGGCTAATACAACAACAGATCCTATCGCAACTTTAGCGACTTTGAGTCAGCAGGGCAGATAGCTTGCGCCATTCATCGCCATACTCTCTTCTAAGATATCGTTGTCTGATATTGATAATCCCCTTCCTGACCAAACCTGCACTTTTCTCTTTGGCTATGAGATCTTGGATATCACGCCACAGTGCTGCGCTCTCAAAACCAGACCAGATAGGAGGGATCGGAGAGAGGCCATTGCCGTAGCAAACCGGTGCAACCCACTCGAACAGAACGGACTCCACATGATCCAACGGGAAGTTCCTGGCAACTGAAGCGATATAGGCATAGTCAACTTCGTTATCAACGAAGATATCTGATAGAGCTTCGCACAAGTCCTTATCTGTCAGTTGATCTGCCAACGGGTATATTCCTCTATTCCTTCATCAAGGCTATCAGCGATTACAGAACCGGCTACGCCGCCGACGATGCAACCTAACATTGCACATAATGGAGTACCAGGAGCGCATACAGAAGAAACTGCCGTAGTGACCACATAAATGAAAAGCGTGGACATAATGTGGACACTGTAAATAGAAAACCACTATAAAACAGTAAGTTACAGATACAAAAAAGGAGGCCTGAGCCTCCTTTATTTTTATAACAGAGCTGGATTAGACCAGAGCTGCTTTAGCTTTTTCAACCAGGGCGGTGAAAGCCAGCTTGTCGTGAACGGCGATATCGGACAGGATCTTGCGATCGATCTCGATGGAAGCCTTCTTCAGACCGTCGATCAGACGGCTGTAGGACAGGCCGTTCTGACGGGCTGCAGCGTTGATACGCGCAATCCACAGTTGACGGAACTGACGCTTCTTCTGGCGACGGTCACGGTAGGCATACTGACCAGCTTTGGTTACCGCTTGTACCGCTACGCGGTAGACACGGGAACGGGCGCCGTAGTAACCCTTGGCGGCTTTCATTACTTTCTTGTGACGAGCGCGAGCGGTCACACCACGTTTAACTCTTGGCATTTTTCACATCCCCCCTTATGCGTACGGCAGACAAGCGACAACACGTTTGTGGTCGGCAGCGGAAACAAAGAACTTCGGTCCCAGCTGACGCTTACGCTTACTGCTCTTCTTGGTCAGGATGTGACGCAGGTGGTTGTGCTTGCACTTGAAGCGACCTGAGCCAGTCTTCTTGAAGCGCTTTGCGGCGCCCCGGTTGGTTTTCATCTTCGGCATTTCATACTCCGCATTGTGAGTGACAACAAAATCGCAAGGCGAACCGACTCATGGGGCCAGCCCCATGAGTCAATTTCTTGTGGGCCTTAAGATTTCTTCTTGGGTGCGAGGACCATCACAGCTTGACGGCCTTCGACTTTCGGGAACGATTCGACTACGGCCAGCTCTTCCAGATCGTTCTTGACGCGCTCGAGAACCTTGATACCAAGATCCTGGTGGGCCATTTCACGACCACGGAAGCGCAGGGTGACCTTTGCCTTGTCCCCGTCTTCCAGAAAGCGAACCAGGTTGCGTAGTTTTACCTGATAGTCGCCTTCGTCGGTGCCAGGACGGAATTTGATTTCCTTGACCTGGACGACTTTCTGCTTTTTCTTCTGTTCTTTGGTGGTCTTGCTCTTTTCGTAGAGGAATTTGCCGTAATCCATGATCCGGCAAACGGGCGGCTCAGCGTTCGGACTGATCTCGACCAGATCCACTCCTGCCTCAAGGGCCAAGTTCAGCGCATCCTGAATGGAGGTGATGCCAATGGCTTCACCATCCAGACCAGTCAGACGAACTTCTTTCAGACGGATCTCTTCATTGATCCGGTGAGCGCGGGCTTGCGGTTGCTTGCCCAGTTTTTTTCCGCCTTTTATAGCTTATTCCTCCACTTTCTTTTGTCCGCGGGTCTGAACTTCCTGGGTCAACAGAGCAATCAGCTCTTCAACAGGATAAGAGCCCAGGTCAGCCCCTTTACGAGTACGCACTGCAATCTTGCCGGCTTCTACTTCTTTGTCGCCGCAGACCAGCATGAAGGGTACTCGCTTCAAAGTATGCTCGCGGATTTTAAAGCCAATCTTCTCATTTCTCAAGTCCGCTTTTGCGCGAAGGCCCGCATCATTCAATGCCTTGGCAACTTTCACAGCATAATCGGCCTGGTTATCCGTGATATTCATGACCACGGCCTGGGTCGGCGCCAGCCAGGTCGGGAACAGACCGGCGTACTCTTCCGTCAGGATCCCGATGAAGCGCTCCAGCGAGCCCAGAATGGCGCGGTGGATCATCACGGGGATGTGGCGCTCGTTGTCTTCGCCTACATAGGTGGCGCCAAGACGGCCCGGCAGGGCAAAGTCGAGCTGCACGGTACCACACTGCCAGGCACGATCAAGGCAATCGTGCAGGGTGAACTCGATCTTGGGACCGTAGAAAGCCCCCTCGCCCGGTTGCAGGTCGTACTTCAGGCCGTTGAGTTCCAGCGCCTCGGCCAGCGCAGCCTCGGCACGATCCCAGGCTTCATCAGAGCCGATACGCTGCTCCGGACGGGTCGAGAGCTTCACCACGATGTTTTCGAAACCGAAGGTGCCGTAGACGTCATAGACCATGCGGATGCACGCAGACACCTCTTCCATGATCTGCTCTTCGGTACAGAAGATGTGGGCGTCATCCTGAGTGAAGCCCCGAACCCGCATCAGGCCGTGCAGGGAGCCTGACGGCTCGTTGCGGTGGCAGGAGCCGAACTCGGCCATGCGCAGCGGCAGATCGCGGTAGGATTTCAGACCCTGGTTGAAAATCTGCACGTGACCCGGGCAGTTCATCGGCTTGATGGCGTACTCGCGGTTTTCGGACTGGGTGGTGAACATGGCCTGGGCGTATTTCTCCCAGTGACCTGAACGCTCCCACAGCACGCGATCCATCATGAAGGGGCCTTTCACTTCCTGATAGTCGTACTCTTTGAGCTTGCCGCGGATGAAGGTTTCCAGCTCGCGGAAAATGGTCCAGCCGTCGTTATGCCAGAACACCATGCCCGGCGCTTCTTCCTGCATATGGTACAGGTCGAGCTGCTTGCCGATCTTGCGATGGTCGCGCTTGGCGGCCTCTTCCAGACGCTGCAAATAGGCCTTGAGCTGCTTCTTGTCAGCCCAGGCGGTGCCGTAGATGCGCTGCAGCATCTTGTTGTTGGAGTCGCCGCGCCAGTAGGCACCGGACATCTTCTGCAACTTGAAGTGGTGGCAATGACGCATGTTGGGCACGTGCGGGCCGCGACACATGTCGATGTACTCTTCGTGATGATAGAGACCGGGCTGGTCATCACGGGCAATGTTCTGATCCAGGATCTCGACCTTGTAGGTCTCGCCACGGGCTTCGAACACGTCGCGCGCTTCCTGCCAGGAGACCTTCTTCTTGATGACGTCGTAATCCTTGGCGGCCAGCGCCAGCATGCGCTCTTCCAGGGCAGCCAGATCTTCGTCGGTCAGGGTGCGGTCGAGATCGATGTCGTAGTAGAAACCGTTGTCGATAACGGGACCGATGGCCATCTTGGTCTGGGGCCAGAGTTGCTTGATGGCATGACCCAGCAGGTGAGCACAGGAGTGGCGCAGAATGTCCAGACCTTCTTCGTCTTTGGCGGTGATGATGGCCAGGGAGGCATCGGCTTCGATCAGCTCGCAGGCATCCACCAGTTCACCGTTTACCCGACCGGCAATGCACGCCTTGGCGAGACCGGGACCGATGTCCGCGGCCACATCCATGACGGAAACGGCGTGGGCAAATTGACGTTGGCTGCCGTCAGGCAGAGTAATGATTGGCATTAGGTGTTTCCTTATACAGTGGTGACCCCTACCAAAGGCCACATGCAGGTTGGAGAAACCCTTTCATGTCCAGCTGTTCACTCCCGAGTTTCACCGTTCACAATACGGTTGGTACAGGGCAGTGGCACACCATATGGCGTGTGCAAGGCCATCCATTGAGAGGTACAGCGGGGGATTGTATCAGACGCGACAACCCAGACAAGCTGTCTTGGCGATTTTGCATACCGTCTAAGCGCGGGTGTCAACCTGTCCTACTTGCGAGAGCGCCCTTCTGCTGCCATACCCTGTACCAGATTGAGGCGTCAGCCAAAGCAAGGAGAGCATGATGTACACCTACGACATTTCATTTCCGGAGCATGCAGAAAAGCTGGTTCATCCGGATCACCTTCTCACGACTCATTGTCCCGTCCATATCGGTGAGCTGGTGATCCTGGGCGATGGCTGCAAGCGGGAGGTATGCAGCATCGTCCACAGTGCCGAGCGCAGTACACTCTATGTCACGGACGTGACGCCCGGCAAAGTCACCGCCAGCCGTTGATCCCTAACCGGCGTTCAGAAAAGAGTGGCCATTGAAATCGAAGGCGCTGCGTCCCTCCTCGGCCAGCGCCATCTCCTGCAACACCTGGAGTGCCATCTTGTTGCCCTTTTGCGAGGCCTGATAGAGCCACTGCTTCGCCTCGGCCAGTTCAACCCGCCCGTTGACCCCCATCAGGTGCAGGATGCCCACCTTCAGCATGGCGGGCACATCACCGTTCCTGGCTGCCAGCTCCATCCAGCGAAACGCCTCGTGCAGATCCCGCTTCACCCCGGCCCCGCGCAGATAGACCTCTCCCAGCCGATACTGGCCGAAAGCGTCCCCCGCCTGCGCAGCCTGACGATAGAGTCGGATGGCGCGATCCATATCCTGCTCGCTCCCCTGCCCCACTTCATGGCTCCAACCCATCAGCGCCTGTGCCCGTGGCTGCCCCTGCTCCGCCAGCGGCGACCAGATCCGGGTCGCCTCATCAAAGTGCCCTGTCCGCCAGGCGCGGTTGGCCGCCGCCAGCTCCTGATCGGTGGAGAGCGGGATCAGACGCCAGATGACCAGCGCAATGAGGGCGATGAAGAGCCAGCGGGCAGTAGTAGGTTGCATGACATTTTCCGTGATCTGGTTCTCATTTCGTCTATGTAAACGAAATGTAGCAACAGATCAAGCAGGAGATCACCCGGGTTCACCCTCTTTCATGGGGCCGCTCTTTGCGAACTTGCAGTTTGACGGGCGACACAGCAAAATAACTGTATATATAAACAGTACATTGGTGATGTGATGGCAGGACGAGGCGCGAACCACAATGTCGAGCACCGCTTCAGCGGCCCGCAAATCGAAACCGTTGACGACGGCTGGAGTCAGAGCGACTGGGACGCGGCATTTGCCGCCAGCGCTCCCCGCACCGAGGTGACGGAGATCAGCGCCCGCAGCATCATCAGCTACAACGATTCGCCGGATCTTCCCTTCGGTCGCTCCATCAATCCCTATCAGGGGTGCGAGCATGGCTGCATCTACTGCTATGCCAGACCCAGCCACGCCTACCTTGAGCTCTCCCCCGGGCTGGATTTCGAGAGCAAGCTGTTTGCCAAAATCAATGCTGCCGAGCTGCTGCGACGGGAGTTTGCCAAGCCAGCCTATCAGCCACAAACCATCGTGCTGGGGGCCAATACCGATCCCTATCAACCCATCGAGCACCACTATCGCCTGACTCGCGAACTCCTGACGGTGATGCTGGCTCATCGCCATCCGGCAGGGCTCATCACCAAGAGCGCCATGATCCTGCGCGACCTCGATCTGCTGACCGAGCTGGCCCGGGAAGGGTTATGCCAGGTGATGGTGTCGGTCACCACCCTCAATGAGACGCTGAGGCGACAGCTGGAGCCCAGGGCCAGCACGGGGGTTGGGCGGATCAAGGTGATCGAACGACTGGCCAAGGCCGGTGTGCCGGTCGGCGTGCTCGCCGCCCCCATGATCCCCAGGCTCAACGAGCCGGAACTGGAACAGATCATCAAGGCCGCCGTCGACGCCGGGGCGGGCTGTGCGGATTACATCTTGCTGCGATTGCCCCACGAGCTCACCACCCTCTTTTGCGACTGGCTCGATACGCACTATCCCGGCCAGAAAGAGGCGATCCTCAACCAGCTGCGGGCAAGCCGGGGTGGCGCACTCAACAGCGCCACCTTTGGTAGCCGCATGCGAGGTGAAGGACAGTTTGCCGACCTGCTCGCCCAGCGCTTTCGCCTGATCAGCAGGCGGCTGCAACTGGGCAAGCGCCATATAGCACTCAATACAGCCGCCTTCATCCGCCCGGGCGAGCAGTTGCGTCTGTTCTGAGCACCGTCAGCCCCGTGGTCTCGGCGGGCAGCTCCCCGCTGGGTGGCGCTGTGCAATCAGCTCCGCAGGCAGGCGGGATGGCTCGTGCGCCACCTCCTCCTCATCCACCCTAAGGCGCGCCTTCTCCTGCCCTCCCCACATCCGGCTCCACCAGATCTCCCACATTACCCAGCTCGTCATAACAGTGCTCCTGGCAAGCGATGCCTGCCTCTGTGGTGGCCTCATTCAACGCAGGCAGCATGGCTGACCGTCATGACAGGGCCATGACAGTCGAGTGAAGGAATCGTGTTGATGCGATGGGGCCAACCCTGCATATCAGGAAGATGACGCCGTGGCAGGCAGGGCTGCATGCACGGCAGACGGAGCCTGGCAGCAGAGAAGAGAGCTGCTGGGCAAGCACAAGGACGGGGAGAGCCTGCGGTGAGGCGGACAAAAAAAGAGCGACCATCAAGGTCGCTCTTTCGCACCGGACAAAGGGGACGATTACTCGTCGCCCGCCTCCCCGGTATCGACGGCGCCAGCGTCCGCTGCGGTGTCGGTGCCTTCAGACACCTCCCCTTCAACAGCCAGGGCCTCGGTTTCCTCTTCGTCGCTCTCGGCAACGCGCTGCAGGCCGACCACGGTCTCGTCTTCACCGGTACGGATCAGACGCACACCACCGGTGTTGCGGCCGATGACGCTCACCTCGGACACCCGGGTACGAACCAGGGTACCGCCGTTGGTGATCAGCATGATCTGGTCGGTATCTTCGACCTGGATCGCATCGATCACCTTGCCGTTGCGCTCATCCACCTTGATGGAGATGACGCCCTGGGTACCACGGCTCTTGGTCGGGTACTCGTCCAGCGCAGTACGCTTGCCGTAACCGTTCTCGGTGGCGGTGAGGATGGCACCATCACCACGGGGCACGATGAGGGAGACCACCTTGTCACCGGCGCCCAGCTTGATGCCGCGCACGCCAGCAGCGGTACGACCCATGGGACGTACGCCCTTGAAGGTGCCCTTGCTTTCGGTGCCTTCGCCGTTGTCACTGCCATCATCATCGTTGCCGGCGTCGTCGTCGGTGTCGACTTCGTCAGTGGCATCGGCATCGGCACGACCGCTGCCTTCCGCGAAGCGAACCACCTTGCCCGCATCGGAGAAGAGCATGATCTCGTTGCTGCCATCGGTGATGTCCACCCCGATCAGCTCATCACCCTCTTTGAGGTTGATGGCACGGATACCGGAGGAGAGCGGGCGGCTGAAGTCAGACAGGCTGGTCTTCTTCACGGTGCCGTTGGCGGTGGCGAAGAAGACATACTTGTCGGCGTCATATTCTTTCACCGGCAGGATGGCGGTGATGCGCTCACCCTCATCCAGCGGCAGCAGGTTGATGATCGGACGACCGCGGGCGCCACGGGACGCTTCCGGCAGCTGATACACCTTGAGCCAGTAGACCTTGCCACGGGTGGAGAAGCACAGAATGGTGTCGTGGGTGTTGGCCACCAGCAGACGCTCCACAAAGTCCTCTTCCTTGATCCGGGTGGCCGACTTGCCACGACCACCGCGGCGCTGGGCCTCGTAGTCGGAGAGCGGCTGATACTTCACATAGCCCTGGTGAGACAAGGTAACGACCACGTCTTCCGGGGTGATCAGATCTTCGATGTTGATCTCGGCACTGGACATGCTGATCTCGGTGCGACGCTCGTCGCCGTACTGCTCGCGCACGGCCAGCAGCTCGTCACGGATCACTTCCATCAGGCGTTCCGGGCTTGCCAGGATGTGCAGCAGCTCGGCGATGAGATCCAGCAGAGATTGGTACTCTTCCAGGATCTTCTCGTGCTCGAGGCCGGTCAGCTTGTGCAGACGCAGGTCAAGGATGGCCTGGGCCTGGATCTCGGTCAGGAAGTACTGCCCTTCACGGATGCCGAACTCCGGCTCCAGCCACTCGGGCCGCGCCGCGTCGTCGCCCGCTTTTTCCAGCATGGCGGCCACGTTGCCGAGCTCCCAGCCCTTGGCTACCAGGGCGGCTTTCGCATCCGCCGGGGTCGCACTGTGGCGAATGAGCTCGATGATGGGGTCGATGTTGGCCAATGCCACCGCCAACCCTTCCAGGATGTGCGCCCGATCCCGCGCCTTGCGCAGCTCGAACACGGTCCGGCGGGTCACCACTTCACGGCGGTGCAGCAGGAACGCATCCAGGATCTCTTTGAGGTTCATCACCTTGGGCTGGTTGTTGTCCAGCGCCACCATGTTGATGCCGAACGTGGTCTGCATCTGGGTGTGCTTGTAGAGATTGTTCAGCACAATCTCGCCGGACTCGCCGCGCTTGATCTCGATGACGATGCGCATGCCGTCCTTGTCGGACTCATCGCGCAGGGCGCTGATGCCCTCGATTTTCTTCTCTTTGACCAGCTCGGCGATCTTCTCGATCAGGCGAGCCTTGTTCACCTGATAGGGGATCTCGTGGACGATGATGGTCTCGCGACTGGTCTTCTCGTCCACCTCCACTTCAGCCTTGGCCCGCACATAGACGGAGCCGCGACCGGTACGGTACGCCTGCACAATGCCGGAACGACCGTTGATGATGCCGCCGGTGGGGAAATCCGGGCCGGTGACATGGGTCATCAGCTCGTCAATGGTGAGGTCGCCGTTTTCGATCAGCGCCAGGCAACCGTTGACAATCTCGGTGAGGTTGTGAGGCGGGATGTTGGTCGCCATGCCCACCGCGATACCGGAGGAGCCGTTGACCAGCAAGGTGGGGACCTTGGTGGGCATGACAGCCGGGATCATCTCGGTGCCGTCGTAGTTCGGCACCCAGTCCACGGTCTCTTTGTCCAGATCGGCCAGCAGCTCGTGGGAGATGCGCGCCATCCGCACTTCGGTGTAACGCATGGCCGCGGCGTTGTCGCCGTCCACCGAACCGAAGTTGCCCTGACCGTCGACCAGCATGTAGCGCATGGAGAAATCCTGCGCCATCCGGACGATGGTGTCATACACGGCGCTGTCGCCATGCGGGTGATATTTACCGATTACGTCACCGACCACACGGGCCGATTTTTTATAGGGCTTGTTCCAGTCGTTCCCCAGCTCGTTCATTGCATACAGAACGCGGCGGTGAACCGGTTTCAAGCCATCACGCACATCCGGCAGAGCTCGTCCTACGATCACGCTCATGGCGTAATCCAGATAGGAACTCTTGAGCTCTTCTTCGATGTTGACCGGCGTGATCTCTCTGGCCAGATCGCTCATAGAAAGCCTTAATCCCTAATTAGTTGTTCTTTGGCTTAAACAGCGCGACATGGTAACACACTGAGCCAAATACATTAAGCCACAAATCCGATGAGCACATCGGGCTGGTGCGACGAAGTCGGTCCGTTATAATGCGCGCCAGGACAATAGATTGCGCGCGCCCAGCCCGCTGCGCGCCTTGCCACAGGATCATCAAAACATGAATAGTGATGCCAATGTCGATCTGACAGAAATCGCCAAATTTGAAGCCATCGCCTCCCGCTGGTGGGACATGGAGGGCGAATTCAAGCCGCTGCATCAAATCAACCCGGTGCGCCTTGACTGGATCACCGACAAGAGCGGCGGCCTGTTTGGCAAGCGCGTGCTCGACATCGGCTGCGGTGGCGGCATCCTCTCCGAGAGCATGGCCCGCCGGGGGGCCCGGGTCACCGGCATCGACATGGGCAAGGAACCCCTCGGCGTCGCCCGCCTGCACGCGCTGGAACAAGGTGTGGAGCTCGAGTACCGCCAGATCACCGCCGAAGCCCACGCCGATGAAGCGCCGGGCCAGTATGACGTGGTCACCTGCATGGAGATGCTGGAGCACGTGCCGGACCCGGCCTCGGTGCTGCGCGCCATCGCCACCCTGGTACGGCCGGGGGGCAAGGTGTTCGTCTCCACCATCAACCGCAACCCGAAAGCCTATCTGATGATGATCCTCGGGGCCGAGTACCTGATGAAGATGGTCCCCAAGGGCACTCACGATCACAAGAAGTTCATCACCCCCGCCGAACTGTGTCGCATGGGGGAAGCGGCGGGCCTCCTGGTGCGGGACATGAGCGGCGTTCACTACGCCCCGCTCTCCAACAGCTTCAAGCTCGGCAAGAATGTCGACGTCAACTACATGGTGGCGTTCGAGCGCCCGGAGCAAGGCTGATGAGCACACCTCACCCGATGCCCCTTGGCTGCGTGCTGTTCGATCTGGACGGCACCCTGCTCGACACCGCGCCAGACCTTGGCGCCGCCGTCAATCACGTGCTGATAAGCGAAGGCTTTGCCCCGCTCTCTGACGACATCATCCGCCAGACCACCTCCCACGGGGCCCTCGGGCTGCTCAGGGCCGGTCTTGGTGACGAGCTGCTCGAGGAGCTGGGGGCCACCCGCCTTCGCACCGCCCTGCTCGACTACTACGCCGCCAACCTCTGCGTCGGCACCCGCCCCTATGAAGGCATGGTGGATCTCATCGAGTGGCTCGACGAGAAAAAGCTGCCCTGGGGCATTGTCACCAACAAGCCGGGCTTTCTCACCGAACCGCTCCTGGCAGCCCTGCCCGAACTCGCCAGTTGCGGCGTGACCGTGAGCGCCGACACCCTGCCGGTGCGCAAGCCCGACCCCGCCCCCATGTTCTTTGCCTGCGAGCGCCTCGGCATCGCGGCGAGCCAGTGTCTCTATGTAGGGGATCACGTGCGCGACATCGAGGCCGGCCGCAATGCCGGCATGCGTACCGCAGTGGCTGGCTGGGGTTATCTCAATGATGACGAGGATCCGGCCCTCTGGGGCGCCGATCTTCACTTTGATACCGTGCAGGCCCTTCACCACTGGCTGCGTTACGAGCTGAGCTGACACGTTCATTGCCCATGACCGACAAGGCATCCGGATAGAGGTGGATCTGCGGGGCAACTTTGATGTTGTCCCGATGGCCATGTGGGCATCTGCCCCGACGCGCAGCTCCCCCGCAGCACACCAGAGGGATCCCGGACGATCCCTCTTTTTACGGGCTTGGCAACCCCCCGAACGGCGTAACAGGACACCTTTTGACCCTGACTGCACAAGGGATGAGCAGGCCGGATTTGCTAGTAAAAACACCCTGCTTTCGCAAGCAAAAAAAGTTATTTTAATTTTCCATCTTCGATCGCCGGACTTGCATTTGACGGATCGGACGGATGAAAACCCGTTCGCTGTGAGCGTCCACTAACTCCCGTCCCGACACCCACAATTTATCCACAGCTAATGCGTTATCCACAGATTGCATTACCGCATCGACCTCACTATCTTGTAGTTCGCATTAAAAATAACACTACATCTTGTGATTCATCGCACAATCCCTGCCCAGTTTCCCTCGACAGACGGAGCCGGGTTGCGCCATTGTGCGATGGCTTTTCGGGAATCAACCGATACCGGCAGGTATCAATGAAAGGGGTCATCAGCCAATGAACTTGTTTGTGACGAAGCGTAACGGACACAAAGAACCCATCGATCTGGATAAAATTCACCGTGTGCTCGACTGGGCTGCCGAGAAGCTCGACAACGTGTCGGTCTCCCAGGTGGAGCTCAAGTCCCACATCCAGTTCTATGACGGTATCCGTACCGCCGACATCCACGAGACCATCATCAAGGCTGCAGCTGACCTCATCTCCGAGCAAAGCCCGGACTACCAGTACATGGCTGCCCGTCTGGCCATCTTCCACCTGCGCAAGAAGGCCTACGGCCAGTTCGAGCCTCCCCACCTGTATCAGCACGTCGCCAGACTGGTGGACATGGGCAAGTACGACAAGCACCTGCTGGAAGACTACACCCAGGCGGAATTTGAGGAGCTGAACGGCTACCTCGATCACTGGCGCGACATGGACTTCTCCTACGCGGCGGTCAAGCAGCTCGAAGGCAAGTACCTGGTACAGAACCGCGTCACCGGCGAGATCTACGAGAGCCCGCAGTTCCTCTACATCCTGGTAGCAGCCTGCCTCTTCTCCAAGTATCCGAAAGATACCCGTCTGGACTACATCAAGCGCTTCTATGATGCGGTCTCGACCTTCAAGATCTCCCTGCCGACCCCGATCATGAGCGGCGTGCGCACCCCGACCCGCCAGTTCAGCTCCTGCGTGCTGATCGAGTGTGACGACAGCCTGGATTCCATCAATGCCACCGCCAGCGCCATCGTGCGCTACGTGTCCCAGCGCGCCGGCATCGGCATCAACGCCGGCCGCATCCGTGGTCTGGGCAGCCCCATCCGTGGCGGCGAAGCCTTCCACACCGGCTGCATCCCCTTCTACAAATACTTCCAGACGGCGGTGAAGTGCTGCTCCCAGGGCGGCGTGCGCGGCGGTGCGGCCACCCTGTTCTACCCGCTGTGGCACACCGAGGTGGAGAGCCTGCTGGTACTGAAGAACAACCGCGGCGTGGAAGAGAACCGGGTCCGTCACATGGACTACGGCGTGCAGATCAACAAGCTGATGTACCAGCGCCTCATCAAGGGCGGTGACATCACTCTGTTCTCCCCGTCCGATGCACCCGGCCTCTATGACGCCTTCTTCGCGGACCAGGACAAGTTTGAAGCGCTCTACGTCAAGTACGAGCAGGATCCGGCCATTCGCAAGAAGACCCTGAAGGCAGTGGATCTCTTCTCCCTGATGATGCAGGAGCGTGCAGGTACCGGCCGCATCTACATCCAGAACGTGGATCACTGCAACACCCACAGCCCGTTCGACCCGAGCGTGGCGCCGGTACGCCAGTCCAACCTCTGCCTCGAGATTGCGCTGCCCACCAAGCCGCTCAACAACGTGGATGACGAGGACGGCGAGATTGCCCTGTGCACCCTCTCCGCCTTCAACCTGGGCGCCATCGAGAAGCTGGAAGATCTGGAAGAGATGGCCGAACTGGCCGTGCGCGCTCTGGACGCCCTGCTCGACTATCAGGACTACCCGCTCAAGGCCGCCAAGAAGGGCAGCATGAACCGCCGTACTCTGGGGATCGGCGTCATCAACTACGCCTACTACCTGGCGAAAAACGGTACCCGCTACTCCGATGGTTCCGGTCTGGCCCTGACCCACCGCACCTTCGAGGCGATCCAGTACTACCTGCTGAAAGCCTCCGTGCAACTGGCCCGCGAGTTCGGCCCCTGCCCGGCCTTCAACGAGACCACCTATGCCCAGGGTATCCTGCCCATCGATACCTATAAAAAGGATCTGGACACCCTGTGCAATGAACCCCTGCACCTGGACTGGGAAACCTTGCGCGAAGAGATCAAGACCGTGGGTCTGCGCAACTCCACCCTGACCGCCCTGATGCCGAGCGAGACCTCCAGCCAGATCTCCAACGCCACCAACGGCATCGAGCCGCCCCGCGGCCTGGTGTCGGTGAAAGCCTCCAAGGACGGCATCCTCAAGCAGGTGGTGCCGGAGTACCATCGCCTGAAGGATCAGTACGAACTGCTGTGGAAACAGCCGAGCGTCGACGGTTACCTGCAGCTGGTCGGCATCATGCAGAAGTTCGTGGATCAGGCGATCTCCGCCAACACCAACTACGACCCGGCCCGCTTCGAAGGCAACAAGGTGCCGATGAAGCAGTTGCTCAAAGACTTGCTGACCGCCTACAAATACGGTCTCAAGACCCTCTACTATCACAACACCCGTGATGGTGCCGACGACACCCAGACCGATCTGCAAGATGACGGCTGCGCTGGCGGGGCTTGCAAGATCTAACCGCGAAACGCACTGATAAACCGGGCGGGAGCATCAAGCTCCCGCCCTCCTGTTTTCCCTATTTCACGGCATTCGAACCATGGCTTACTCTACTTTTTGCCAGACCCAAAACGATCAGCTCAAGGAGCCGATGTTCTTCGGCCAGTCGGTCAACGTGGCCCGTTATGATCAGCAAAAGCACGACATCTTCGAGCGGCTGATCGAGAAGCAGCTCTCCTTCTTCTGGCGCCCGGAAGAGGTGGACGTCTCCCACGACCGCATCGACTTCCAGGCTCTGCCGCCCCACGAGCAGCACATCTTCATCTCCAACCTGAAGTACCAGACCCTGCTGGATTCCATTCAGGGCCGCAGCCCCAACGTGGCCCTGCTGCCCCTGGTCTCCATCCCGGAGCTGGAGACCTGGATCGAGACCTGGGCCTTCTCCGAGACCATCCACTCTCGCTCCTACACCCACATCATCCGCAACATCGTCAACAACCCGGGCCAGGTGTTCGACGACATCGTGACCAACGAGCAGATCTTGAAGCGCGCCGGCTCCATCAGCCACTTCTATGACGATCTCATCGAGGCGACCTCCGTCTATCACCTGCACGGTGAGGGGACTCACCGGATCGGGGATCGCGAAGTCACCATCAGCCTGCGGGAGCTCAAGAAGAAGCTCTACCTGTGCCTGATGAGCGTCAACGCCCTCGAAGCCATCCGCTTCTACGTGAGCTTCGCCTGCTCCTTCGCCTTCGCCGAGCGCGAGCTGATGGAGGGCAACGCCAAGATCATCAAGATGATCGCCCGTGACGAGGCCCTGCACCTGACCGGCACCCAGCACATGCTGAACCTGATGCGCAGCGGCAACGACGACCCCGAGATGGCGGAGATCGCCGTCGAGTGCGAGCAGGCCTGCTTCGAGCTGTTCAAGGAAGCGGCCCTGCAGGAGAAGGAGTGGGCCGAGTACCTGTTCCAGGACGGCTCCATGATCGGCCTGAACAAGGACATCCTCTGCCAGTACGTGGAATACATCACCAACCTGCGCATGGCGGCCGTCGGCCTGCAACCGGCCTTTGCCGGCACCAAGCAGAACCCCATCCCCTGGATCAACACCTGGCTCTCCTCCGACAACGTGCAGGTGGCGCCCCAGGAAGTGGAAGTAAGCTCCTATCTGGTGGGTCAGATAGACAGTGAAGTGCACGCCGACGATCTGGGTGACTTCGAGCTGTGATGCAAGGCGACCTCTGCTGGCAGACCATAATGCGGGAGAGCGACGTCCGTGAGTGACGCCACCGCCACCCTGAACGCGCCCCTGCATTCCGCCACCACGGCGCCGGAGGGGCAAGCCCCCCAGGTACAGACCCTGGACGGTGTGCTGCACCCCCATCCCGGCGAAAGCGTGCTGGAGACCCTGGAGCGCCACGGCCATCACGTGGAGTTCCAGTGCCGCAGCGGCTATTGCGGCGCCTGCCGCACCCCGCTGCTGGCGGGCAAGGTGCACTACGCCGCCGTCCCGCTCGCCTTTGTCTCCCAGGGGGAGTGCCTCCCCTGCTGCTGTCAGCCGGTGGGCGCCATCAAGCTCGATATCCGAAAGGGCTGACGGCCCTTGTCGCCAGATCTGCCCCGCAAACAAAAAGCCGCCGGATTGCTCCGGCGGCTTTTTTCATGGGAATGTCCCGTCTCTTGAGGGAAGTGAGGGGCCATGGCCCCTCTTACATTACAACCTGGGGGCGTTACAACCAGGGGGCGGCGGTCGGCCCGTGGTGCAGACCCAGCTTCCAGACCCGGCCAAAGTGCTTGTAATGACCGGCCGCGACACCGGCTTTCTCCCCCATGCCGTGGTAGAGATCGAGGTGCCCCTTCTTCACCGCGCCCCCCACATCCAGCGCGATCAGCAGGCGCAGCTGGTGCTTGCCGGTCCAGTTGCCTGCTTTGTCCAGCAGCGGCACTTCCGCGAGGATGGGGGTGCCCATGGGCAGCAGGGTCTTGTCGGCAGCCACCGCCGCCATGGGCAAGAGCGGAATGCCGGCAGCCCCCACCACGTCATTGGTGGGACGGCGCTCGAAGAAGACATAGGAGGGGTTCTGCTCCACCAGCTCCTTCACGCTCTCTTCCGGCTGACGATTGGCCCACTCCTTGATGGCCTTCATGGACATCTGCTCCTTGGGCACTTCGCCACGGTCGATGAGCACCCGGCCAATGCTGACATAGCCGTGGCCGTTCTTGCCGCTGTAGCCGAGGTACTGCAGCCGGTCGTCATCGCCGTAGTGAACGAAGCCGGAACCCTGCACGTCCATCAGGAAGTTGTCGATGAGGGACTTGCTGTAGCCCAGCTCCAGTCCCCGGTTGGCCAGCGCCCCCCGGTGGATCTCGGCCCGGCTCGGGCAGCGACCGCCGCAGTTGGGCATGGCATAGATGGGATACTTGTACTGGGCGTCCGGGCGATGGCGCACCTCCAGCACCGGCGAGTAGTAGCCGGTGAAAAGCACGTTGCCCATGCGGTCGGCACCGCCAAGCTGCGCCAGGCTGATGCCGAACTGGGTGATATGGGCGGGATTGCCCCCATTGGCGACCCAGCGTGAGAGCTGACGGTAGAGCTCCCCATAGCGGCTCGCCATGCGGCCGGAGCGTTCCATCACCATCCGGCTCTGGGGACCGAACTTGCTGTAATCGGCGCGGGCGCGGCTGTTGACCCGCTCCACCCGCACCAGATCCCCCGGCAGGGCACCATCCAGATACTGCTTGCCCAGATTCACAGGGATCTCGCAGTTCAGAAAACATCCGGATTCCGCCTTCTTCTGGGGCACCTTGACCGGTTCAGGATTGCCCGCACAACCGGCCAGCCCCACCACGGCGGCGGCCAACCAGTACGCATGTCTATTCATATGTCCTCATATAACACCGAGTGTCTTGCACGGCGGGGAAGATGCCAAAATTGCCCGGGGAAAGCAAACGCCTTCACGCCCCTGACGACGGATTTCTCCTGCCGTGATCTTCTGGGTTATAACAAGGTGACAAGGTGTGAGAGGTCATGGATGGAACAGCTCGAAATCTTCCCGCTCCAGAGCCCCTGTGTCGGGGTCTGCGAACTGAACAACAAGGGGTATTGCAAGGGATGCCTGCGAAGCCGCGAGGAGCGTTTCAACTGGCTTGCCATGACCCCTGCCCAGCAGCAGGAGGTGATGCGCCTGTGCCGCAGCCGCAAGGCCAGGGTCGAGGCCGCTCGCCGCAAGGCGCAGGCCGCAGAGGCGGCCGATCCACCGCCCCCGCCGGGCTGGGATTTTTAAATCCCACGTTGCCCCTCCCCCCAACAAGAAAGGCGGCCCCAGGGCCGCCTTGTCATGAAGGGTGTGTCACGCCGTGACGCTCTCAGGCGGTCGCCAGCTTGGCCTGCTCCTCGCCACGCTTGAGCATGGCGTAGGCCACCCCGGTCACCAGAGAACCGGCCGCGATCGCCAGGATGTACATCATCACATGGCTGATGGCGTTCGGGATGAAGAGCACGAACAGACCACCGTGGGGTGCCACCAGCTCGCAGCCGAACAGCATGGAGAGCGCACCGGTCAGGGCGCCGCCCGCCATGCAGGCCGGGATGACGCGCATGGGATCCTTGGCGGCAAACGGGATGGCCCCCTCGGAGATGAAGCACAGACCCAGCACGAAGGAGGCCTTGCCCGCTTCCTGCTCCGCCTTGATGAACTTTCTGCTGGCCAGGAAGGTCGCGATCCCCATCCCCAGTGCAGGCACCATGCCGGCGGCCATGACCGCTGCCATGGGGGCATAGGTCTTGGAGGCGAGCAGGCCGACACCGAAGGCATAAGCCGCCTTGTTGACCGGGCCCCCCATGTCGAAGCACATCATGGCGCCGATGATGACACCCAGCAGCACGGCGTTGGCAGAGCCCATGTTGTTGAGGAACTCGGTCATGGCGTTCATGATGCCCGCCACAGGGCCACCCACCACGTAGATCATCACCAGACCGGTGAACAGGCTGGCAAAGAGCGGAATGATGAGGATGGGCTTGAGGGCTTCCAGGGTGACCGGCAGGCGCACCTTGTCGCTCAGGAACTTGGCGCTGTAACCGGCGAGGAAGCCACCGACGATGCCGCCAAGGAAACCGGCGCCGAGCGAGCTTGCCAGCATACCGGCGATCATGCCGGGGGCCAGACCCGGACGGTCGGCGATGGAGTAGGCGATGTAGCCTGCCAGCACCGGGATCATCAGGGCGAAGGCGGAGCCGCCACCGATCTTCATCAGGGCCGCGGCCAGCGTCCCCTCTTCCTTGAACGCTTCAATGCCGAAGATGAAGGAGAGCGCGATGATAAGGCCCCCCGCCACCACCATGGGCAGCATGAAGGAGACACCGGTCAGCAGGTGCTTGTAGGGGCCCGCCTTTTCCTCTTTCTTGACCGCGGCCGCGCCGCTGTGGCGATAGGTCTTCGCCTCTGTCCAGGCCTTGTCGAGCTCGGCGCGGGTTTTCTTCAGGGCAGCCCCCGTGCTGGTGCGATAGACCGGCTTGCCGTCAAAGCGCGCCATGTCCACCTCGATGTCAGTGGCGAGGAACACCAGATCGGCGGCGGCAATCTCGTCCGCCGTCAAGGCATTCTGGGCACCGACCGAGCCTTGGGTCTCGACGCGGATCTGGTGACCCAGCTGCTTGGCCATGGTCTCCAGGGCCTCGGCCGACATGAAGGTGTGGGCCACCCCGGTCGGGCAGGCCGTCACCGCCACGATGCGCTTGGCACCGCTGGCCGGTTTGGCAACGACAGGTGCCGCCTCATGGCGATAGACGCTGGCACCGCTTCGCGCGGCGTCCAGCAGGGCAGCGGGATCCTGGAGCGCCAGATCCATGTCGCCCCGATAGAGCGACTTGCCGTCATAGGCGGCCAGATCCACCGGTGCGCTGGCAACGACCAGCACCAGGTCGGCGGCGGCAATCAGCTCTTTCGAGGGAACCTGACGGGGCTGCACGCTGGAGTCGACGTCGAGGGTGAGCTCCCAGCCAGCCAGTTTGGCCTGCTGTTCTATCCGTTTTGCAGCGAGAAAGCTGGTGGCAATGCCCGCCGGGCAAGCCGTAACCAGAATTGCTTTCATTGGGCATCTCCTGAGTTAGCCATCAAATGGGGTTGGGGTTGAGTCGGTGCCAGATCATCCAGACGCTGTACGCGCACCTGCTCGAGTAACGGTTTGAGCACATTGATATCGTTGAAGCCGACCGCGACCTGGCTCACCGCCAGTGCCGAGACGGCGGTGGCCAGCCGCAGGGTCTGCTCCGGCGTCCAGTCCAGGCTCATGCCATGGACCAGGCCCGCCACCAGGGAGTCGCCGGCACCCACGGTGCTGACCACCTCCATGCGCGGCGGAATCGCCTGCCAGGTGGCATCCGGTGCAAACCAGATGAGGCCGTCGGCACCATTGGAGATCACCACGTTGGGGATCCCGCTGGCCTGCAGCGCGCGGGCGCACTCGGCCTGCTCGCTCAGGGTCTTCACGGGGCGACCCGCCCACTGGCTCAGCTCTTCCAGGTTGGGTTTGACCAGGGTCGGCGCCGCCTTGATCCCTTCGCTCAACGCCGCGCCGCTGCAATCGAAGATCACCTGCTTGCCCTTGGCCTTGAGCAGACGGATCAGATGGCCGCAGTAATCGGGGGCCACCCCTTTGGGCAGGCTGCCCGCCAGCACGAACCAGTCGGTGTGGGGAGCCAGTCGCTCCAGCGCCGCCTCCAGGGCGCTGACATCACCTTCCTGCACGGCGAGTCCCGGCAGATTGAGATCGGTCACCCGGCCTGATTGTTCGGAGATCTTGACGTTGATCCGGGTGTCGCCCGCCACGCGCACGAAGTGATCGGCAAGAGCACGTTCCTCGAACAGGGAGACGAAGCTCTGCTGGTTGCCCTCACCGAGCCAGCCGGTCAGGCCTACGTCACGGCCGAGATCTTTCAAGACCATGGCGACGTTGATCCCCTTGCCCGCGGCGCGCAAGTTGGCCTCGCTCACCAGATTGACCTCGCCAGGGTGCATGGCCTCCAGACGGGTGGTGAGATCGAGCGCGGGATTGAGGGTGATGGTGACGATGTCCATCAGTGCGCCCCCTCGCCAAGACCCGCGGCAATGGCTTCGCCAATGCCCTTGAGGGCTGCTTCGGCATCCGCTCCTTCGGCGCGAAACGCCAGACGATGACCGCACTTGACCCCAAGCCCGATCACCTTCATCAGGCTCTTGGCAGAGACGGCTTCACCGCTGCCATCGAGGTTGGCGACGCGGATGTCGGATTCATACTCCTTGGCCACCTTGACCAGCATGGCGCCCGGACGGGCGTGCAGACCGTGGGGGTTGATGATGGTGAAGGTCTCGGACAGCCCGCTCGCCGGACCCGCCTGCAACATGGCCAGACCATCGCTGCCAGAAAGGGTGGCCAGCTGGCCGGCTGCGGCCAGCTTGGCCAGATTCTCGAGTTGCGGTAAATGGCCGCTATCTGCGGCACACAGCAGCAGCAGGGCGCTGACCGGCAATTCACCGACGTTCAGCGGGGTGCTCGGGGTGGCCAGCACCCAACCGGTCTGGGCCGCTTGCGCACGGGCCAGCCAGATGCCCTCCCCCAGGTGAACAGGCTGACTGGCCAGGAGGGCGCTCACCATGGCGGCGTCTCCCCAGCCTGCGGATTTGGCGCGGGCCGCAGCCCCCAGCAGCAACTGGTCCTGGTCGTCGGCCGGGAAGTCCGCCAGGGTCAGGTATTGCACCTCTTTGGCGGCAGTCGCGCCAGTCAGGATATTGATGATGGTCTCTTCGTCGGTCGCCCCCTTGAGCTGGGCTGCGGCCTGCTCGTCACCCAGCACGTGGGTGAGCTGGCGCAAGATCCCCAGGTGCTCGTCGGACTTGGCGGCGATGCCGATGGCGACGTAGGCAATCTGCCCCTCGTCCCACTCGATGCCGTGGGGGAACTGGGCCACCATGACGCCGGTGCTCTTCACCAGATGACGGGTGTCCGTGGTGCCGTGGGGAATGGCGATACCGCTGCCAAGATAGGTGGCGTGCTGCGCTTCCCGCGCCAGCATGCCGTCCACGTAACCTGCTTCAACCAGACCGGCGTCGGTCAGTTTGCTTGCCAGCAGGGCGATGGCGTCCGCCTTGGTCGTCACCGATTGTCCCAGCAGGATTTGCTGTCGCGCCAACTTCAACATAGAGATTCTCCATCAGGTCCGGCTTCACCTCGCGGCGTACCGGCTCAACTCAACTCGATTTTCGGGTAACTTGCCTGCTGACAATAGACGGTGATCTCTCGCTTTGATGAGCCGGAACCCATTTCCAAGTGCAGATAATCATCCGTTACTGACAAGCTGAATCGTTTCACTTACACTCAGACTGAATCGTTTCAGCGCATTGTTCAAGATCCCGCAGAAAGTACGTTTCAATGATATGATCCCGCGCACACTTTTCGGCGCCCCAACCAGGAACCGGCGCGGGCCTTGCAACTCAAACAGAGCCAACATGATGAAACTGGATGAAATCGCCGCGCTGGCCGGTGTCTCTCGCACCACCGCCAGCTATGTGATCAATGGCAAGGCCGATCAATACCGCATCAGCCAGGCAACCCGCGACAAGGTGATGGCCGTGGTCCATGCCCACAACTATCAGCCGGACAGCCGCGCCGCTTCCCTGCGCGGCGGCCAGACCCGCACCCTCGGCTTCATCCTGCCCGACCTCGAAAACGCCAGTTACGCCAAGCTCGCCAAACGGCTGGAACAAGGGGCGCGGGTACAGGGCTATCAGTTGCTCATCGTCTGCTCGGAGGACGATCCGGACACCGAAAAGGAGCTGGCCCGGATGCTGGTGAGCCGCCATGTGGACGCGCTCCTGGTGGCAAGCTGCCTCCCCCCGGCGGATCCCTTCTATCTGGAGCAGCAGTCCAGGGGTGTGCAGATCCTCGCCATCGACCGTGCCATGGCCACCGAGCACTTCGTCACCGTGGCGAGTGAAAACCAGAAGGCGAGCCTGGACCTCACCGCCTCCCTGCTCACCCCGGCCATCGGTCATATCGCCTTGATCACTGCACTGCCGGAACTGACGATCAGCCAGGAGCGAAAAGCGGGCTTCGAGCAGGCCATTGCCAGTCACAGTGCAACCCGCCACCTGTGTGAAGGGGCCCACTTCTCGCGTACCGAAGGGTATCGCCTGATCAAGACGCTCCATCAGCAGCTCGGCCAACTGCCCGAGGCGCTGATCACCACCTCCTACATCCTGATGGAGGGGGTGCTCGACTACCTGCTGGAGCAGGAGGCCGACATGAGCCAGCTCGCCATGGCTACCTTCGGGGATGACCGACTGCTCGATTTCCTCCCCTTTGGCATCAACTCCCTGCCCCAGCAGCACGACGCCCTGGCAAGCCAGGCCCTGACGCTGGCCCTCAAGGCGGTCAATGGCGACTACCAGAGCGGCCTGCACTATGTGAGCCGTACCCTCAAACGCCGCCGCTGACCCGGCAACGACGCACCACCCCGGGGGCGGCCCGCCGTGCCGGCCCCTGAGCCTCCTCCCCCACACCTGCTTGTGTTCTCCCCTGTTGTCTCAGCTTTTGCCCTTCGCCTTCTGGCTTTGAGGTGATCTGCCGGGCGGCAACCCCGCGCCAGGGCACGTTTATCGGCGCCTCGGCTCGCTATAAGTGAAAATGATGGCTTTTGGGAGTATGACCCGATGTTTGCTTATACCGTGCCAGTCGCACCACCAGGGCCCCGTGTTACCCTCTGCAAGCCCTTTTGCCGCCAACGCGGGCGCACTCGACGTCGACCCGCAGCCTGGCGGGCGGCCTCGCCCTGATGTGCGCGTTTTGTCGGCGCATGACGCAAGGTGTCACTTTTTATTGCCACCCTTCGGCTTGCCACAGCACAAAATCCGCTTTTAAGGGGTTGTTTCCGCCATTTCAATCCGCTAACTTGGCAACCAATTTTTACAACCGACAGGTTTCAGGTACAGATGTATCCACACCGATATTGCTAGCCTCCGGCTTTTCCCCGGAGGCGTCTCCCGACACAGCCAACTGGCTCTCTCTTGTTTGCAACAGCGCCCCTCACTTTCGGATGGATGACATGAATACCAAGACCCTGGGTTGTACCCTGTTGATTGCCGGCACCACCATAGGCGCCGGCATGCTGGCCCTGCCGCTGGCCTCCTCGTCCCTGGGCGGCCCCGCCACCCTGATGCTGATGATCGGCCTCTGGGCCCTGATGGCCTTCACCGCCATGCTGCAGGTGGAAGCCAGCCTCAGCACCGGCAAGTGGTACCTGCACCAGCTGGCGGATCACCTACTCGGCCCCTGGGGCAAGGGCATCGCCTCCTTCTGCATCCTGATGCTGTTCTACGCCCTGGCCTCCGCCTACATCAGCGGCGGCAGCAGCCTGCTGGCCCAGGCATTGGCCGATGCCGGCCTGCCCCTCGGCCAGGAGCAGGCGGCCTGGGTCTTTACCCTGCTGTTTGGCGGCATGGTGTGCATCGGCACCAGGCAGGTGGATTACCTCAACCGCCTGATGTTCACCGTGAAGCTGGTGATCATGGTGGCGGTGCTGGCACTGCTGCTGCCCCGCGCCCAGGGGCAGCACCTGCTCTCCATGCCCCTCGGGGAAGGCTTGCTGCTGGCGGGCCTGCCGGTCATCTTCACCTCCTTCGGCTTCCACGGCTCCATCCCGAGCGTCATGCTCTACCTCGGGGACAACCCCAGGCAGTTACGCCGAGTCTTCGTGTGGGGCTCCGCCTTGCCACTCGTGCTCTACGTGCTGTGGCAGGTCGCCATTCTGGGGCTGCTGGGCCAGCAATCCCTGATCCAGACCGGCGGCGCCCTGGACAGCCTGCTGGCCAACGTCGGCGGCCTGGTGAGCTGGCCCGCCTTCAACCAGGCGATGCATCTGTTTGCGGATCTTGCGCTCGCCACCTCCTTCCTCGGGGTGACCCTGGGACTGTTCGACTTCATGGCCAAGGTGACCCGTCGCAAGGACAACTGGCAGGGCCGCACCCAGACCGGCCTCATCACCTTCGTGCCGCCCCTGCTGTTCGCCCTCTACTTCCCGCAAGGCTTCATCATGGCGCTCGGTTACGCCGCCATTGCGCTGGCGGTGCTGGCGGTGCTGCTGCCGGTGGCCCTGGTGTGGCAGAGCCGCAAGCAGGCCGAGGCAGACCACTACCGCGTCCCGGGCGGCGTGCTGGCCCTGGGTCTGGCCGGTGCCATGGGGGTACTGATCGTCGGGGTACAGGTCAGCGTTAGCATGGGGCTGCTGCCCGCCCTCTGATCTCCCCGACCCGACAAGCAGAAACGCCGCAAAGAGACACGCCCCGCCAACCCAGTTGGCGGGGCGTGTCATTGGCACGGGCTCACTTGGCCGACCCACACCACTCAGCGCGAAATCCATCCAATAATGAACATTTGAGTGCAACCATGTATAGATATGTACATGACTGCGCCCCTGCCCTACACTGCTTAGCAGACAACCCATGATCCCGTGCCCGTCTGGCACGCCAACCCGGGAGGCAACATGGCCGCCACCGCATCTCTTCCCCGGCAACAGCCCGCCGTCGATCCCAGCAAGGCCCTGCCCGTGGTGTTTCGCATCCTGGACAAATGGCAGTGCAGCACGGACGAACAGCTCAGGCTGCTTGGCATTACCTCCCGCTCCACCCTGAACAAGTACAAGGAGGCCAGCGGCGGCATTCGGCTGAGCGCCGATCTCCAGGAGCGGATGAGCTATCTACTCAACATCCACAAGAGCCTGCGGCTGCTGTTCAGCCTGGATGAGAGCATCTATGGCTGGGTGCGCAAGCCCAACAGCCACCCCTTCTTCGCCGGGCGCAGCGCCATGGAGGTCATGCAGGGTGGGCGGGTGGCCGATCTCTACGAAGTGGCCACCCGGCTGCACGCCTGGCGCGGGGAGATGGCCTGATGTCCTCCCCGCCCTTGCGCGCCTTCCACAATGCCTGCGCCTATCGCATCATTCCGAGCCGCTTTCCCCCCATCTGCCTCTATGAAGACGTCGCTACCGCCGACGAGCTGGAGGCGGTCTGGGCCGTCGAGGCCCTGACCAACGACAGGCTGAGGGAAGAGGCGGGCGAGCTGATGCGGGTGCCCAGGGAAGACTGGCTGGTGGGGCTGCCCGGCGGCAGCTATGTGATGGCCGCCTTCACCCACCTCAATCCCGAGGGTGGCCGTTTCACCACGGGGGACTTTGGCGGCTACTATTGTGCCCCCTCCCTCGACACCGGCATCAAGGAGACGGTCTACCACAGGGAGCGGATCTTCGGGTACACCCGGGAGCCGGCCCAGAAGGTGCAGATGCGGGTGATCCAGGCGCAGTTCAGCGCCAGCCTCATCGACATCACGGGCCCGGCGTTTCTGCCAGGCCCCCTCTATCACGCCACCGATTACGGCCCCGCCCAGGCCTTCGCCCGGGAGCAGAAGGTTGCCGGGGCGGACGGCATCCACTACCGCTCGGTGCGCCACCCCGGTCACGACTGCCACGTGCTCTATCGCCCCCGTCTGGTCAGCCGGGTGGACCACGCCCGTCATCTGGAGTACCACTGGAGCGGCAAGGCCATCACCCATGTGCTGGAGATCCGCCTCTACGGTGAATAGCGTCTACCAGGACAAAAAAAGCCCCGCCAGATTGGCGGGGCTTTTTGTATCAACCGAACAGTGGGGGAGCCTGGCTCCCTGACCGCTTACTGGTTGTGGCTGGCGCGGCGCGGACGACGGGCCTGGGCCGGTTTGGCGGCGCCGCCTTCCGGACGCTGACCGCCCTGGGGCTTGGGCTTGCCACCGTTGCCGGAGCGGTTACCGCCGCCATTGCCACCGTTGGCAGAACGACCGGCACCCTGACGCTGGCCCTGACCTTGCGGGCGCGGCGCACGGCGCTGCTCGCTCGGATCGCGCGGCTCTTTGCGCAGCGGTGCGCCGATGCCACGGGCGATGTTGTCGAGGGTCTCGCGGGAGGCTTCAAAACCGGCCACCTGCTCGCACGGAATGTTCTGCTTGGTCAGCCGCTCGATGGCCTTGATGAGCTTGCCCTCATCGGCGGCCACCAGGGAGATGGCGTGACCAGCGGCACCAGCACGGCCGGTACGGCCGATACGGTGCACGTAATCTTCCGCCACGTTCGGCAGCTCGAAGTTGACCACCTGCGGCAGTTTGTCGATGTCCAGGCCACGGGCGGCGATGTCGGTCGCCACCAGCACCTTGACGCTGCCATCCTTGAAACCGGCCAGGGCGCGAGTACGGGCACCCTGGCTCTTGTTGCCGTGGATGGCGGCGGCGCTGACGCCGTTCTTGTCGAGGGTCTCGGCAACGCGGTTGGCCATGTGCTTGGTGCGGGTGAACACCAGCACCTGCTGCCAGTCGTTGCTGGTGACCAGGTGACTCAGCAGGGCAATCTTGTTGGCCTTGTCACAGGGGTGTACCAGCTGCTCGATGCGCTCGGCGGTGCTGTTGCGCGGGGCCACTTCGATCACCGCCGGGTTGTCCAGCAGACCGGTGGCCAGCTCGCGAATTTCGTCGGCGAAGGTGGCGGAGAAGAGCAGGTTCTGGCGTTTCTTCGGCAGCAGGGCCAGGATGCGGCGGATGTCGCGGATAAAGCCCATGTCGAGCATGCGATCCGCTTCGTCCAGTACCAGGATCTCCACTTCGTCGAACTTGACGGCGTTCTGGTTGTAGAGATCCATCAGGCGGCCCGGGCAGGCCACCAGCACGTCCAGACCACGGCGGGTCGCCATCATCTGGGGGTTGATGCTCACGCCGCCGAATACTACGTGGCTGCGGATCGGCAGGTGTTTGCCGTAGTTGCGCACGCTCTCGCCCACCTGGGCGGCCAGCTCGCGGGTCGGGGTCAGCACCAGGGCGCGGATGCGATTCGGGGAGACCTTGCGCTTGCTCTCAGTCAGACGCTGCAGCATCGGCAGGGTAAAACCTGCGGTCTTGCCGGTCCCGGTCTGGGCGGCGGCCATCAGATCACGGCCAGCCAGTACCGCCGGGATCGCTTGTTGCTGAATGGGAGACGGGGTGTCGTAGCCTTGCTCGGCAACGGCACGCAACAAGGGTTCGGCCAGACCGAGGGAAGTAAAACTCATAGTTACCTGCTAGGGATAGGGGCGCCAAAGATCGTGGTGGGGCTCCTCTGCTGAGCCGATGCCATCTCACAGGATCCGGGCCTATAGAGAAAACAACGATTTCCCCGGGGAGCAGAGCAAAGGGGAAAGAATAGAGGCGCAGTCTAACGGAGTTGGCGCACTTAGACGAGGAAAATGTGATGCATCTCCCAGCGCGGCTGGAAATAGCGACAAAGGCAGGACAAAATGGCCCGAATCGCCGTATGTATCAACACCCCTGCACAGCCTGCGGGGGACGGCGCGATACACGGAACAGGAGGTTTTGATTGAAACGGAAGTTCACCCCCACCGCCCGGCGCATGCTGGGCCTCGTCTTGCCCCTGCTCTTCGCCCAGCCCCTCGCCGCCAGGGAGACCCTGTCGGTGGCCTGGAGCCACTGGCCCCCTTTCAGTCAAATCGCTGCCGACGGCACCCTCGGCGGACTGGACGTGACCCTGACCCGCCAGATCCTGGGCAAGGCAGGCGTTGAGCCCGCCTTTCGCAATCTCCCCTGGGCCCGGGCCCTCTACCTCATGGAGCGCCAGCAGCTGGACGTGGCCATGGGCGCCCTGAAAACCCCCGAGCGGGAGCGGTTCGCCCGCTTCTCCGCCCCCTATCGGCGCGCCAGCTTCGTGCTGCTGAGCCAGCGCCCGCAGGCCGGGGAGCCCGAGGGCTGGCAAGGGTTCACCGAGCTGGCAACCCTGTGCCAGGCCAAGGGGCTGCGCCTTGGCAAGCTGCGGGGCACCCGCCCCCTGCCGATGAACGAGGAGTGCCCTGCCCTCGGGCAGGCGAGTGAATACAACAGCGATGACAGGCTGCTCACCCTCTTGCTGGCGCGCCGCCTCGACGGCGTCATCATGGAGTGGCAATACGCCCGCTACCGGCTCGGCCAGCTCGGGGCGAGCGACGCCATCCAGTGTCAGGTGCTCTTGCACCAGCAGCCGGTGCGCCTGATGTTTGCCAAAGAGGCCGTGAACGATGAGGCGCTCGCCCGCATTGATGCCGCCATCGCCACCCTGCCCTCACCGGACCCCGCCTTTGCGCCGCCCCGCTGCCGCCTGGACGCAACCCGGCACCCATCGCTCTCGACGCCATCGACCCCCTGACGCCGACGCCGACGCCGACGCCGGCAAAAAACCATGAAAAAGGCGACCCTGGGGTCGCCTTGTGGTTTCTGGTGATCACTCACCTGGCCCGCAGCATGATCAGCGCAGCTGTGGGGTCTGGGTGTGCACGCCCTGGTTCTGGGCGCGGTGGCGCAGCAGGTGATCCATCAGCACCAGGGCCAGCATGGCCTCGGCGATGGGCACGGCACGGATGCCGACGCAGGGGTCGTGACGACCCTTGGTGATCATCTCGGTGGCCTCACCGCTGGTGGTGATGGTCTTGCCCGGCACCGTGATGCTGGAGGTAGGCTTGAGGGCCATGCTCACCACGATCTCCTGACCCGACGAAATGCCCCCCAGGATGCCCCCCGCATGATTGCTGGCAAAGCCGGCCGGAGTCATCTCGTCCCGGTGCTCCGAGCCTTTTTGCTCCACCACCGCGAAGCCGTCACCGATCTCCACCCCTTTCACCGCGTTGATGCCCATCATGGCGTGGGCGATGTCGGCGTCGAGGCGGTCGAACACCGGCTCCCCCAGGCCTACCGGCACGTTGCGCGCCACGACGCACACCTTGGCCCCCACGCTGTTGCCCTCTTTCTTGAGGGCACGCATGTATTCATCCAGCGCCTCCAGCTTGCCCGCATCGGGGAAGAAGAAGGGGTTCTGCTCGATCTGGCTCTCGTCGAACCCTTCCGCCTTGATGGGGCCGAGCTGGGAGAGAAAACCCACGATCTCGATGCCGTGCACCTGTTTCAGGTACTTCTTGGCGATGGCCCCCGCCGCGACCCGCATGGCGGTCTCGCGGGCCGAGGAGCGGCCGCCGCCACGGTAGTCACGCTGGCCGTACTTCTGGTGATAGGTGTAGTCGGCGTGACCCGGACGGAACAGATCCTTGATCTCGGAGTAGTCCTTGGAGCGCTGATCGGTGTTCTCGATGAGCAGCCCGATGGAGGTGCCCGTGGTCTTGCCCTCGAACACCCCGGAGAGGATCTTCACCTCGTCCGCCTCGCGGCGCTGGGTGGTGTAGCGGGAGGTGCCGGGCTTGCGCCTGTCCAGATCCCCCTGCAAATCGTCTTCGCTTATCTCCAGCCCCGGCGGGCAGCCGTCGACCACGGCGCCCAGCGCCAGACCGTGGCTCTCGCCGAAAGTGGTGACCCGAAAGAGTTGGCCGAAACTGTTCCCTGCCATGGATGCTCCTTGCTGCTTAGTTCTTGTAAATGGCGAAATGGGCCTGGTACTGCTCGAGCTCTGCGCGGGTCATCACAAAGACGCCGTGGCCGCCGTTTTCGAACTCGACCCAGGTGAAGGGCACCTCGGGGAACTGGGCTTCCAGGTGGATCATGCTGTTGCCCACCTCGACCACCAGCACCCCATCCTCTTTCAGGAAGTCGGCGGCATTGGCCAGCAGGCGCTTGGTGAGCTTGAGGCCGTCGGAGCCAGACGCCAGGGCCAGCTCCGGCTCGTGGCGAAACTCCTCCGGCAGATCCGACATGTCCTCGGAGTCCACATAGGGCGGGTTGGAGACGATGAGATCGTACTTGTCACCGGCCGGCAGATCCCGGAACAGATCGGAGCGAATGGGGATGACCTGCTGCTCCAGCCCGTGATCGTTGATGTTGCGCTCGGCCACGTTGAGGGCATCGACGCTGATGTCGATGGCATCCACTTCCGCATGGGGGAACTCATGGGCCATGATGATGGCGATGCAGCCGGAGCCGGTGCACAAGTCCATGATCCGGGTCGGTTCGTCTTTCAGGAAGGGGGCGAAGCGGTTGGCCACCATCTCGGCGATGGGGGAGCGCGGAATGAGCACCCGCTCGTCCACGTAGAATTCCCAGCCCGCATACCAGGCCTTGTTGGTCAGGTAGGGTGCCGGAATGCGCTCCTGCACGCGGCGGATGATGAGCTCGGCGATGCGGTGGCGCTCGCTGGTGGTCAGGCGGGAGTGGCGCATGGCGGGATCCACGTCCGGCGGCAGATGTAACGCGGGCAGCACCAGTTGCACGGCCTCATCCCAGGCGTTGTCGGTACCATGTCCGTAGAAGATCCCGGCGTCGTTGAAACGACTCATGGCCCAGCGCAACATGTCCTGGATGGTGTGCATTTCGGCAACCACCTCATCGATAAATATCTTGTCCAAATCCACCTCCAAGTCGAGTAATATCCGGCCCGAGAATTTTATACAGCGAGCAAGACGAGTACCTGATGAAAAAAACGCCCTCACTCACAGACGAGGAAAGCCTGCTGTTTCGTGATGCTGTCAAAGGTACCCGGAAAATTAAGCAAGATACCATAAGGGCCTCCTCAAGCCCGGTCAAGCAGAAACGCGAAGTGCGCGAGAGCCGCGAAAAGCTTGGGGTTGACCACTTTTTCAGCGACGAGTACCAGCCCCATCTCGAGGCGGACGGGCCGACCCGTTACGTGCGCGACGACGTGTCAAAATTCGAGCTGAAAAAG
Source organism: Aeromonas sp. R7-1 (assembly GCF_040908115.1). Taxonomy (NCBI): domain Bacteria; kingdom Pseudomonadati; phylum Pseudomonadota; class Gammaproteobacteria; order Aeromonadales; family Aeromonadaceae; genus Aeromonas; species Aeromonas sp. R7-1. The sequence continues at coordinate 135,303 of NZ_JBFODD010000038.1, forward strand.
CTCAAGCGCGGCAGCTACCCGCCGGAGATTTATCTGGATCTGCACGGCATGAACCAGCACCAGGCCAAGCAGGAGCTGGCGGCCCTGCTCACCCTGTGCCGAAAAGAGAACATCCACGTCGCCTCGGTGATGCACGGCATCGGCAAGCACATCCTCAAGCAGCGCATTCCGAGCTGGCTGGCCCAGCACCCCGCTGTGCGCGCCTTTCACCAGGCGCCGCGGGAGTGGGGGGGCGAGAGCGCCATCCTGGTGCTGCTGGACATCGAGGAGTGACCCCCTTCCCCGCCCCGCCTTGCCCCGGGCGAACGCCATAAAAAAACCACCGCCAGCTTGCGGTGGTTTTTTCTTGGCGCCCCGCAGGGTCAGCCGACGGCTTCCATATGGCGCTTGAAGTTATCCAGGATGCTCTGCCACCCCGCCCGCTGCTGTTCGCCGCTGTGCAGGGACTCGGCATCGAACCGCTCCTCCACCCGGGTGCCCCCCTGCTCTGCCACGAACCGCACGCTCACCTCGCGGCCATCGTCCATGACGTAGCCGAGCCCCGTCGGCGCCGTGACCTCGGTGAAGGTCCCCTCGAAATCAAACCCCGTGCTGCCATCCCGCGCCGCCATGTGGTGGCAAAAACGCCCACCCACCCGCAAATCCACCCGGCTTTGGGGGCAGTGCCACTGCGGGGAGGCGGCGTTCCACGCCATGATGCTGGCGGGGGTGTTCCAGCCCTGCCACACATCGGCAATCGGCCTGGCAACCCAGACGCTGACGCTTATCTTCATCTCTCTGCTCCTCTGGCTGTCCTGCACGTTTTGCACTGTGGCACTGTCATGCCACGCCGGGCGCATCGGGCTGCGCCAAAAAGTGGGCCACCAGGGCATTGGCATGGCCGTGACCCATGGCGTGTTCGTCCTTGAGCCAGGCCACCAGGGCCATGTGTTTGCGCTCCTCCCGCCCTGCCAGCAGGGTCAGCCAGTGGACGATGGGCTGGCCGTATTTCTGCTCGATGGCGGGAAAATAGGAGGCAGGCCCCTTCACCTTCGGTTGTTCATCCATGATGGCTTCTCCTCGGGGTGAGTACAGGCTCAGGGTTTGGGGGCGAACTGCTCGAACACCTGCTGTCCGGTCAGGGTCGGGGTGTCGTTCTTGAGGGCATAGAAGTCGGGCTTCTCGTCGATGAAGATCTGCCCGGTGAGTTCGAACCCCTGATCCTGAAACAGGCCGGCAGAGAGGATGTACTCGTCCGTCGGCAACAGATGGTAGAAAAGATGGGTGCCGCAGGTGGGGCAGAATCCGCGCTCCGCCCACTCCGACGAGCGGTAGGCCACCGGGGTCATCCCGGTGAACCGCACGCCCTTGCCCCCGTGCACCGCGAACATGGGCCCCCCTGACCAGCGCCGGCACATGGCGCAGTGACACAGGTTGACCTCCTTGTGATCGCCGCTCGACACGGTGATCCCGCCACACAGACAATGTCCTTCCATGATGCCTCCTGAGAGTTGGGGCGACAGACCGGGCGAACGGGTGCTCGCCTCCGTGCCGCACCAGATGAAGTAGCACGGGATCCGGGGAGCGGCAACTGACCATTCCGGGGCCTCACCGCGGGTCTGAGACTCCCGGAGCGGGAACCCCCCCTCTTTATTCATCGTGTGAATGACTCAATATATCCCATGCACCGGATAAATAATGGTCAGGTTCCCTCCTGCAAGGCGATGCGATTCCCCTCGCAATCTCGACACTCCGCCACCCGGAGGCCCTCCCCGACCCGGGTGACGGGATAGAGACAGGCCCCGCCCGATGCCAGTGCCCGGGCCATGGTCCCCTCGATGTCAGGCACCCGCAGATAGATCCGGGTGCCATCCAGGCTCGGCACATAGCTATCCCCCTTCGCCAGGGCGCCGGAGCAGCCCGCCGTGCCACCTTCCAGGGGAAAGAGCGCCATCTCGTTGCCATCGATCTGCACCCGCTCCAGCACCGTCTCGAAGACCCCCTCATAGAAGCGGATGGCTCTCTCCAGATCCTGTACCGGAATTTCAAAATGAATGGCGATGTTCATGGTCATCCTCCCTCGGTGTGAATCTGCACTCTATCAGTGCCAAAAGAAGCGCAGCAAGCCAGCGCGGTGATCAACAAGGGAGGCGCGCGGCCTCCCCGGAGTGCTTGCGCTTGTACTGACTCTCAGGTCACCGGTGCCCAAGGGTCCCCTTTGCCCGGCTCGTTGCCCTGGGTCCACCACTTGGCCTGATAGATGATCCCCTTGTGGCTCACCTTGTTGCCCGCGGTGTAGACCTTGCCTGCCTCCCAGGCCGGTACCCCGTCCACCGGCGGCGTGCCGGGGTCGACCGGGGCCGGATCCAGCGTGGCCACCACCCGTATCTTGGGCCAGCTGGCGTGGGAGCCGTAGAAGTTGGTCACGCACTTCTCGTAATCCCCCGGCACCAGGGCCGAATAGGCGGTCTGGTACCCCACCAGATCGCACTCGAAGGAGTAGCCGCCGGGTCTGTCCGGGTAGTATTTCCAGTTGCCGTCCCAGTTGGTGTAGAGCACGTCGGTGGCGCCGTTGAGGTTGAGACTGCCATAGGGGGTCTGCTGCCAGCAGGTGTTCTTCTCGTCCGCCAGCAGCGGGATCCCGTAGTGGGCCGCGAGCCCCTCCCAGTAGCGGATACGGTTGACCGGCTGGCCCTTGTTCTTGTTCTGCTCGCCGCACTCGATGCCACCGTTGATGATGTTGATGGTGGTGCCAAAGCCGTAGCCGATGCCCGCCGCCAGCTCACGCTGGGAGGGCACCCAGGTCCGGTCGATGACGTGCAGCATGGCGGGTTTGGGAGCCTGAGGGCGTCAGGAAGAACCAGATGGCGGAGGCGAGGTTGAGCCAGGAGTCCGCCACCAGCCCGGGGTTGTTGAGGAGCACGGTGGCGTCGCCGTCGAACATGGCCTCGGAGAAGGCGCCGTAGTTGAAGTGGTAGGAGAGCTGCTTGGCGCCGCGACCGAAATAGCCCTGACCGGTGCTGCAGGGCCAGCGCCGGTTCTGCCAGTCACTCTGGCCACACCCCGTGGTGTAGCCGGTCTGCCCCTCAGACCAGCCCATCTCCCGCACGTGCACCAGGGCCTGTTGCCACTCCTCCAGCCCCAAGGGGTTGTCGGAGACATTCTCCTTGGCAATGTGGCCGCCGGTCTCCTGGGCAAAGTGGGCGAAGGCGGTGATGATGGACTTCTTGCAGATGGCGTCTGCATTGCGCCCGTCCGTGTAGTCGCCGCAGAAGGCGGGGAACTTGCCCACCGCCCGCAGGAAGCGCTCGTAGGTGTACTCCGGGGCGGCCATCTGGGTCAGGAACTCCCAGTCCGATTCGGTGAAGACCCGCTCGACCCGCTTGACGTTGTCCGGGTTGCCGGGGGCGCGGGCCACGATGGCCTCCACCACCGTATTGGGCCGGGTGGCCAGGGCGTGGGACCAGATCCCGTACATGGGGTTGGCGGTCTTGGCCTGGGCCGCACTGGCGAGATCCGCCGCCGCCATCACATAGCCGCCGCTGTTCTGGGGATCGGGCTGGATTGTCATGGCGCTCTGGCCGGGCAGCGCCCAAACGAGGGCAACCAGGCAGGCGGTGCGCGTGAGCATGAACATGGGTAACCATCCTTGTCTTGAAAATGTCAGGGCGAGCATAGGCATCCTGGCAACTAAATTCACGACAAGAATTAAGAATTTGGCGAAATTGTGAGCCATGCCTCCCTGCACTCAGATGGCGCTCGTTTGCAGGGGGATCCAGCCCCAGGTCTTGTTGGCGCAGCCATCCGACCTGTGCGGACGCTTGCTCAGCTCCCCCCTGCGCGCACCGCCCGGATCAGCAGATTGCGCGGGGTCATGGGTTTGGGACAGAAGGTGCCCACCTCCACCCGGTAGCCCTGCTCCTCGAGGAAAAGGGCGCGATCGAGCAGCAGCCAGATTTCCAGGGGACGGCGAAACAGGTGGCGCACCAGCTCCATGCGGGCGACATCGCCAAAACGCCGCTCCCCCTGTGCCAGCAAGGTGGCGTAGTCGAGCCCCGCGGGCAAGCCCATCCCCTTGCGCTCGGCGGCCCAGTGGCAGAAATCCTCGAAGCCCCCGGTCAGCAGGCTCTTTTGCAGGTTGGGCACCGGCAGGTACTCATCCACCCCGCGCACCTGGCGCTGCAGGCAGTCAAAGGCGAGGCGCCACACCACCTCCCGCTCCCGCAACCGGGCGATGCGGGCGCCGCCGGTCACCGTCTCCTGCAGCGGCAGCTTCAGGTCGCTCTTGCCAAGGCGCAGGGCACTGGCCCTGGCGGCCCGGGAGAGGGGCGCATAGTGCTCTCCCCTGATGAGGTGGTAGCAACACGGAGAGAGGGTCACCCCCTGGGCGCCCCCCTCGGCCACCCGCGTCAGCAGATGGGTGTGCAGATCGCCGCAGGCATGGAGCGCCATGGCGTGATGGTCCGGGGCGATGAGGGCCCCGGACTCGGTGGCAAAGGCATCCGCCTCCACGAACCGCATGTTGGCGCCGTCGCGCGCGGCGAGCCGCCGCCCCTCCTCGCAGAGCGCCCCCTGCCACTCCAGGCTCAGGATCTCGGCGCCACGGTGCAACGACACCAGGCGTCCCAGATGCCCCTTGCCAGCGCACCACTCCAGATAGGGACCTTGGTGGGGGGGCAGACAGCCGGTGAAGGCCTCTATCTGCCCCTGCTTGCGTCCCGGCATGTACATCGCCATGGCCCTGGCGCACTGGACGGGCTCGGGGGCGAAAGGGGCAAGCTCGCCGAGAGCCTGCAACTCGGCCCCCGCCGGGATCCAGGGGGCGAGTAGGGTGCAGAGCGCATCCATGTCCCCGTCGAGGTGCGCTATCTCGTCAAGGGTCAGGGCTCCCAGGCACTTCGCAAGGGCTGGCGCCTCGCGGGCAAAGGCGATCCCCAGGTGGTGATAGGGCTGGTATTGCCACCAGCGTCGCTCGGCGGTGAGCAAGCAGTCCAGTTGTCGAAAACGGTGGGCCAGCACGGTGAACCTGTCCTTTGGCGCAAAAAGGGAGGCTCATTCTAGCGATCTGCCGTCAAAAAGCACTCGCCTGTGCGCCGCTGGTAGCCTGACAAAAAGCAGGGATTTGTGCTATATTCCGCCCCCTCATTCGCGCAGCCCGCCACGGCGAGCCGCTTTACCCCTATAAACGGAACCCAATCATGACCATCAATGCCATCCTGCAAGCCCGTGCAAACGCCAAATGCGAGCTGTGTGGCGCAGAACATGCGCTGACTGCCTTCCCGGTGCCGCACTCCCCCGCCAGCGACGACGACCACAGCGTGGCCCTCTGCGCCACCTGCCGCGGCCAGCTGGAGCAGCCGGACACCACGGAGGTGAACCACTGGCGCTGCCTGGGTGACAGCATGTGGAGCCAGGTGCCGGCGGTGCAGGTGATGGCCTGGCGCCAGTTGAAGGCCCTCGTCGCCCGGGGCGAGCTCTGGGCCCAGGACATGCTGGACATGATGTACATGGAAGACGAAGTCAAGGCCTGGGCAGACGCCGGCGTGACCAGCGACGATGACGACAGCGTGCCGACCGTCGACTCCAATGGCGCCGTGCTGGTGGAAGGGGACTCCGTCACCCTGATCAAGGATCTGGACGTCAAGGGCGCCGGCTTCACCGCCAAGCGCGGCACCCTGGTCAAGGGCATCCGCCTGACCAACAACCCGCTGCACATCGAGGGCAAGGTCAACGGCATGCAGATCGTGCTGGTGGCCGCCTACCTGAAGAAGGCCTGATACCGACCCCTTCAAGCCAGAAGCGCCCCCCGGGGGCGCTTTTTTGTTACCCCTGTTTCCTGCCGTTCGGGTGGCACCCGCGAGAAACTGGACTATTCTGCAAACCAGTTCCGCGGTATGCCCCCTCCCCTGGCCGCCAGTGCGCCAATGGAGAGGGCCTTCCCGGCACGCATGGCAAGACCCCGGGCACCCTGATCCCCATGGCGCCCACGAGACAAGGAGACGCCCCATGGCCAGCAAGAAAGAGATCAAGAAGAAGATCGCCGCCCGCCAGGCGAAAATCGCCAAGCACGAAGGCAAGATCAAAAAGCTGAAAAAAGCCCTGAAATAGGAGCTGACAACCATTAAAACCGCCTGATGGCGGTTTTTTTATACACATCCTTGCCTATTGCACTTCCTGCCGCAGACCATGCTGCACCGGATTGCCCTCCCCTGAATCCTTTTCGAGGCCGGGAGAGACGCCGCTGGACGACTCGTCGAAGAGGCTGGCATCATGCCTGCTTTGACGCCAAGGATGTGTTCATGAACCCCAATACCTGGATGCTGTTTGCGCTGGCCTATCTGCTGGCAACCCTGACCCCTGGCCCCAATGTGCTGCTGGTGGTCAAGAACGGTCTGCAACACGGCTGGCGCGCCGCCCTTGTGAGCATCCTCGGCAATCTGGGGTGCCAGGCCATCCTCATCGGTCTGGTCGCCATGGGGGTGGGGGCCCTGCTGCAAACCCTGCCTCCCCTCTTTGTCGCCCTCAAGCTGGCGGGGGGTGGCTACTTGGTGTATCTGGGCTACAAGGCGCTGCGCGCGGCCAATACCGGTGCCCAAGGGCTCTCTCCCTCCACCGCTCGGGGACGCACCAGAACCACCCTCTCCTTGTTGCGAGAAGCCTTTCTGGTCTCCGCCAGCAACCCCAAGACCATCGTCTTCCTCTGTGCCCTGCTGCCCCAGTTCCTCGATCACCAGAGTCCGCTGACGCTGCAGTTCATCACCATGTACCTGACCATCTGCGCCATCGTCAGCCTGGTGCATCTGTGCTATGTCGCCCTGGCCAGGCGCGCCGGTCGCGACTTCAAGCCAGGTCGCAGCGAGCGCCTCGTTGGCCGCATCACCGGCGGGCTCTTCATCACCCTGGGCGGCGCCATCCTGCTCAGTGGTCGTCCCTGATCCCCGCGCCTCACCGCGGCTGACATTATCTGCACCATCGGCGCCGCTTGGGCGCCGCGGATCCCGGCCACCGAGGCTAGAGTTGTAGGCGTGTCTGTATATGAGCCTGCGGTGGAGCGCCATATGTATTCCTACACCCTCACCTTCCGGGAGGAGGCCGACAAGCTGACGGCCCCCGAACACGAGATCCGCTTGCAAAGCCCGGCACAGGCCGGTGATTTCATCATTCTCTCCGATGGCAGTCGCCATCAGGTGATGTTCGTCACCCACCGCGCCCACTACAGCAGCCTCTACCTCGACAAGGGGGTCCGCATCCCCCAGAGCTGACGCAGGCATCGTCTTTCGCTCCCTCCTGCTATGGTGAGAGAGGGCGGCAGCTCGCCAACGCAAGCCCCTTGCCGCCCAGGGAGCAGCAAGCCCGAATGACCCATTGCCAGAGGTATTGATCATGTTCAGACAGACCGCGCTCATCCTGACCCTCACCCTGTTGGGCAGCGCCCAGGTTCACGCCATCAACCACAAATACGCCGAGCAGCTGGAACGCTCCGGCTGCACCCAGGTGACCGAAGCCCAGGGCTGCGATATTCACAAGAGCAAGGCGGAAAACGCCAAGGCAGGATTTGGCACCGCCGCCCCGGCCGCCGACGGCGGATTGAACATGAGCTATGAGCAGAAGCTGGAGCGCTCAGGCTGCACCCAGGTGAGCGAGCTCAACGGCTGTGACATCAACAAGAGCAAGGCCGAGAACGCCGCCGCCGGATTTGGCGCCGCCCCCGCAGCGGCCAGCGCCAGCCCCTACGCCGGCAACTGGGTCGCCACCTTCCCAGAGACGGGCGCCACGGTCGCGAACATCCGCATCGATGACAAGGATCAGGTGTGGGTCAACGACAAGCAGGTGAGTGCCAGGAAATCCGACGGGGCCCTGGTGTTCAAGGAGGGCATGGTCATCTACACCATCCAGGGGGATCGCCGCCTCAAGGGAGAAGATGGCTGGGTCGACAACGACGCGGGCACCAAGGGGCCCATCGCGGCCAAATGACCCCGTCACCATCCCGACAAGGGGAGCCGCGGCTCCCCTTGTCGTTTCTGCCTGCTTGCCCCCCTCTACCCTTTCTTCGGGAAGTCCAGCACGGCCACCACCGGCGAGCAGGACGGGAGCGCCGACCAGGAGGGGGCGTCGAAGATGAAGCGAGCGACGGCGCAGGTCGGCATGCGAGTGATACCGGAGGAAAAGCCATGGGCCAGGTCGGTGAAGGCAGGATCATGGCCTACCAGCAGTACGCAGGCGAGATCATCTGAAAGCGCCCCCACCACCCCGAGAAGGGTCCCGGCACCGCTCTCGTAGAGGCCCTCGTCGATGGCGATGCGGTTCGGGGAATAACCCAACTCTGCGGCAAGCAGCCGGGCGGTCGTCAGGGCCCGGCTGGCGGGGCTCGAGAGGATGAGATCGGGCTTCACCCCCAGGTGCGCCAGGCGAGCCCCCATCAGGGGCGCATCGCGCAGCCCGCGCGCCGCCAGCGGACGATCGCGGTCAGACAAAGATGCGTCCTCCCAGCTCGACTTGCCATGGCGTACCAGGATCAGGGTTCTTCTCATGACGCACTCCCTGGTTGATAAGGGCGACAGGCGGCCCCTCAGACCGCCCCCCGTTTGCCAGCATGAAGGGGCAGCAGCACCATGACCACCATGGTCAGCAGCACACCCCCTACCCCCCAGCCTACCTGTTCCCAGTGTACTGTCTCCCCGGTCAGCATGCCGGTGAGCAGCACCATCACCGGGATGAGGTAGGTATAGGCTGACACCTGTTCCGGTTGCAGCGCCACGCTTCCCTGCTGGAACAACAAGAAGCTCAGCGCCGTGGCAAAGAGAGCCAGATAGCCAAGTCCCAGCCCCACCGGCAGGGAGACCCGGCTCCAGTCGGTTTCAAGCAATCCGGGCAGCGCCACCGGGGTGAGCAGCACAGTGGCGCAGATGAGGGTCCAGCCGGTCAGGTGGAGGAAGGACTCCCCCCGGTAGCAGCGCTTGATCAGGATGGGGTTGAGGGCCATGGCCACGCAGCCGAGCAGGTAGATGCGATTGCCGGGAGTGAGGCTGAGGTTCGCCACCAATCCCAGATCGCCGCGAAAGATGATGAGGGCCGCAGCCACCATGCCCCCCAGCAGGGCCAGCCCCATTCCCCAGCCGATGGCGCGACGCAAGATCACCATGCCGGCCAGGGCGCTGATCAGCGGCACCGTGGTGTAGAGTGCGCTGGCATCGAGGGCACTGGTCTCCTGCAATGCCACGAACATGGCGACGAAGTAGCAGAGGGCCGGCAACGAAATGAGGGTGTAGCGCCCCAGATCCCGCAGGGAAGGCTGCACCAGCCCCCCCTGATACCCCAGCACCCCGACGAAAATGAGGGAGGCCAGCAGGTAGCGCACCCAGGTGACCACCAGCGGGTCCAGCACCGCGGTGAGGGCGCTGCCGATGGGAAACGAGAGGCTGATGAGCAGGGTGAACAGCAACACCTTGCCGTGGGCCTTTGCAACATGGGGACGTGAAGACATGGGATACACCTGTCAGCAAGGGCGCCCGCAGGCGCCGACGGAAGAGATCAATAACCGTGGTCGGTCGCAGGGGACAGCTTGCCCTCGCCCAGGGTTGCCAGCAACTGGCCAAGCAGGCTGGAAGCACCGAAACGAAACCGCTCGGCCACCAGCCACCCCTCGCCAAAGAGTGCGGCCGCCATGGCGAGATACTCCGCCGCCTCTCGGGCGCTTTTCACCCCGCCCGCCGCCTTGAACCCCACCCGATCCTGCGCACCGCACTCGGCGATGGCCGCCAGCATGGTATGGCACGCCGCCGGGGTGGCATTGACCGCCACCTTGCCGGTGGAAGTCTTGATGAAGTCGGCCCCCTCCTCGATGGCAAGCAGGGAGGCCGCACGGATAAGCGCAGGCTCCTGCAGCTCGCCGGATTCGATGATCACCTTGAGCACCCGGGCGCCGCACAACGCCTTGCAGCCGCGCACCAGCGCCCGGGCGGGGGCCTCGTCCCCGGCCATCAAGGCACGCCAGGGGATCACTAGATCGATCTCGTCGGCGCCATCCGCGAGGGCGGCGCGGGTCTCGGCCAACACGGTTGCCAGATCATCGTCGCCGTGGGGGAAGTTGACCACAGTGGCAACCTTGACCTCGGGGGTGCCCTGAGCCGCCAGGGTGAGCCTGGCCAGCCCCACGAAGCGCGGGTAGATGCACACCGCAGCGGTGGTGCCGACAGGGGTCCGGGCCTGATGGCAGAGGGCGATGATGCGCGCATCGTGGTCATCGTCGTTGAGGCTGGTGAGATCCATCAAGCGGATGGCCCGGATGGCCGCCTCTGTGGTAGCGCAGGCAGGTTCAAAAGCAGTCACGTCGTTCATAAATAGCTCCTGTCGGGATAAGAGAGGGGCGCCGCAGCGCCCCGAAACAAAGGGTGAGAGACTCAGGCGAGGGAGAAGAAGACACCGGCGATGGCGGCGCTCATCAGGTTGGAGCAGGTGGCCGCCAGCACGGTACGCAGACCGTAGCGGGCGATGAAGTCGGTGCGCGACGGGCAGAGGGTGCCGAGGCCACCGATCAGGATCCCCATGGAGGCCAGGTTGGCGAAGCCACACAGAGCGAAGCTGATGATCACCTTGGACTTCTCCTCCAGCACCTGCAGACCGGCAGCGGTGACCGTGCTGGCGTCTTTCAGGTAGGGCGCCAGATCGCTGTAGGCCACGAACTCGTTCACCACCAGCTTCTTGCCGATCATGGCGCCGGCGATGCCGATGTCCGCCAGCGGTACCCCGAGCAGGAAGGCGAGCGGCGAGAAGATCCAGCCCAGGATGAGCTCGAGGGAGAGCGGCATGCCCACCATCTCCCCCACCCCACCCAGCAGGGTGTTGACCAGGGTCACCAGACCAATCATGGCGATCAGCATGGCGCCGATGGCCGCCGCCAGCTTGAGGCCGCTGCTGGCACCCTCGCCTGCCGCTGCCAGCACGTTCTCCGGCTTCTTGCCATCAAACTGGATGCGGTTGTCAAAGACGTAATCCGGCTGGCTGGTTTCGGGGATGATCAGCTTGGCAAACAGGATCCCGCCCGGCGCCGCCATGAAGGAGGCCGCCAGCAGGTACTGCATGTCCACTCCCATCATGGCGTAGCCCGCCAGCACGGTGCCGGAGACCGAGGCCATGCCGCCGCACATGACGGCGAAGAACTCCGAATCGCTCATACTGGGCATGTAGGGTTTGACCACCAGCGGGGCCTCGCTCTGGCCGACGAAGACGTTGGCCACCGCCGACATGGATTCGGTCTGGGAGGTGCCAAGCAGCCGCGCCATGGCGCCACCGATGATGCGGATCACCACCTGCATGATGCCGAGGTAGTAGAGCACGGCGATGAGCGCCGAGAAGAACACCACCAGCGGCAGCACGTTGAGGGCAAACACGAAGCCGATGCCGTCCACCGAGAAGTTGACCAGGTTGCCAAACAGGAAGTGGATCCCCGCCTTGCCGCTTGCCAGCACCGCCTCGACCCCGTGGGCCATCCCCTCCAGCGCCCGGCGCCCCAGCGGCACATAGAGCACCAGGGCACCGATGGCGACCTGCAAGGCCAAGGCCAACCCCACGGTGCGCAGGCGAATGGCCCTGCGGTTTGTCGATGCGATCACGGCGATGAGGATCAGCGCCGCCATACCGAGAAATCCTGCTGCAAACATAACTGACCTCCTGGTCGTTCCCTGCTTACTGGAAGTGGTGCTGGATGAAGGCGTTGATGAGGCGGATGAAGTCCGTTTCCGCCAGCTTGGCGCACTTGAGGGTCTGCTCGTGGGAGAGCTGCACGTCACCGAGCCCCTCCGCCATGTTGGTGATGGCGCAGATGGCCAGCACCGGCAGCGAGCAGTGGGCAGCGCTGACCACCTCGGGCACCACCGACATCCCCACCACGTCGCCCCCGATGATCTGCATCATGCGGATCTCGGCGGCGGTCTCGAAACAGGGGCCGCTGTAGGAGACGAACACCCCCTGATTGACGGCGATCCCCTCCCGCTCGGCCAGCGCCAGCGCCTCGCTGCGCAACCCCTTGTCATAGGCATTGGCCAGGCTGAAGAAGCGCGGGCCGTAGGCCTCGTCATTGGCCCCCGTCATGGGGGTGCCCGGCATGGTGTTGATGTGATCGTTGAAGATGACCAGGGAGCCGACCCCGATGCGCTCCGGGCGCAGCGAGCCGGCCGCATTGGTTACCAGCAGCAGCTCGCAGCCCAGGCGCTTGAAGGTGCGCACCGGGGTAGTCATCACCTTCATGGTTTCGTGTTCGTAGTAGTGGCCGCGCCCCTTCATGCAGACCACGTCCACCCCGTGCAGCTTGCCGAGCACCAGCTCGCCGCTGTGACCGGCCACCGTGCTGACCGGGAAGCCGTCCAGCTCCTCGTAGGGAATGGTGACCTTCTCTTCCAGCGCATCGGCCAGCACGCCGAGGCCGGAGCCCAGGATCATGGCGGCGCGGGGGGCAAACCCCGGCTTGCGGGCAAGAATGGTGGCGACGGCGTTGAGTACGGGATCGTGTTGCATGAGTTGTACCTCTTGAGGCTGTGAATGAGACATGACGCTCACTCTAGGGGAGGTATTGGACGACAAAAATCGCTAAAATCGGCCTGATTATCCCGATATACAACACAATGACCGGCGTAGTGGGGTAATGACGCACCCGAAATGGCCCAAAAACCGCTGCTTCATGCCATTTCTCAGTCAAACGGGTCGCCGGAGGGGGAAAACCGATGTGATGCGGATCGCGGTGTCAGGAGGGACCCGCCTCCCTGCCCCGCCATTCCCGTGCCCGAACTTTGACGGCGATCTCACCCTTAAAGCCTGGAGAGACCATGTTCCCGGACAACCAATGGCGCGATCGCGTCACCCTCAAGATGTTGCGTTACTTCCATGAAGTGGCCAGCCAGGGCCACTTCAGCCGGGCAGCCCTGCGGCTCAATGTCTCCAAATCGCCGCTCAGCGCCCAGATAAAGGAACTCGAATCCCTGCTGGGGGTGACCCTGTTTGAGCGCCACACCCGCCAGGTGAACCTGACCCCCACAGGGCGCCTGTTGCAGGCCGAATGCGATCGCCTGTTCGACGTGCTGGAGAGCGGCCTCAACCAGGTGGTGCAGGCGGGGCGCATGGAGCGCAACCAGATCCGCATCGGGCTGGTCAGCTCCATCTTCTGGGCCGGCTTTGGCGAGGTGATCCGCCAGTGTCACCAGCGCCACCCCGAGTGCGAGATCTCCTTCACCGAGCTCTCCCCCGAGCGCCAGAAGCAGGCGCTGGCCAGCAAGGAGATAGACATCGGCCTCGCCCGCTTCGCCGACACCCTCAACATCCACCCGCTGCAGGCCGAGACTGTCTATCGGGAATCCATGGTACTGGTGGTATCGGACGAGCATCCCCTGCGGGATCGCAAGCGGGTCTCCCTCCCTGAACTCGCCGCAGAGCCCTTCGTGCTGATGAGCCGCGCCAACTCCGCCTCCACGGATCTCATCATCAACGCCTGCCTGGTGGAGGGCTTTTACCCCCGCCTGCGTCAGGAGGTGGTGGAGCCCAATACCCTGATGGCCGTGGTGGCCACCAGCCAGCAGGTGGCCCTTGTGCCCGCGAGCTACGCCCGCCAGAAGTGGCCCCACGTGCGCTTCATCCGCCTCGAGCAGGGGATCCCCGCCGATCTCTGCGTGCTCCATGCTCCGCCCCTGGCCGGGCAGCCGACGACCACCGCCATCCGCCATTTCATCGACACCATGAGCGAGCAGATGAACCTGCCGGAGCGAGGCTGAAGGCAAAAAGCCCGATGAGGGGATCATCGGGCTCTGCGGCAAGGATCAGGGGCTCACTTCTTCCATGAAGACAAGCCGAAGGGGTTCGGCCAGCAGCTCGTCCGCCTGGCGAGCGAAAGCCTGGAAATACGCGGTCTCACAGTGGGCATCCAGGGCGGCCTGACTCACGAAGGCTTCCCGCATGTAGAAGGTGCCGGGTTCATCCTTCAACTCGAACAGCACGTAATCGAGGTTGCCCGGCTCCTGGCGAGTGGGGCCAATCAAGGTAAGCAGGGCATCGCGAAGGCGCTCTCCCATGCCGTCACGGGCCTTGAGCACCGCGATCGATACCAGTTTGTCTGTCTTTTTTTTCATCCAGTTTTCTCCGTTGTACATCGTCAATACGCCAGAGAGTGCAACCTGGACAGCGATTTATACTGCCGGATGCGCCCCCATCAGACGTTGCCCAGTGTAGGCAGGACGGTGGGGGCCATATAGGGGGGCAGAATGAACACTGTGTTCAACGGGGTGGATAACCACGCCGTGCACGGAGGAACAAACGAGTGGGAGGGATCATGGCGCAAAGGGTGGCAACGGGACCCGCCAGGAGGCGGCACGGCTTGCTGCCCCCTGGTCCAGGCTAAGGGCCTGCAGACCAGCGTTCAACGTCAAGGCAATAGGTGGTGAAAGGGTGTTCGCCCAGGCGCGTTTTCCTCACCCAGATGGCCCGTCTGGCGAGGGATCGATAAGGCGGGCGGGTATCCAGCAAGTGAAAGAGGATCGTCCGATGGCCAAGCTCCCTCGCCCACCCCATCATCTCGTTGAAAATCGCCACGCCGCTTCCCCAGCCGCCCCTGGCGAGCACAATGGCAAGCTCCACCCCCTCGTCATCGGGCTGGATGCCGCACCACCCCGCCAGGGTGCCGTCGAGGAAGATGGCACGCACGCGGCAGCCTGGCCGGGCGTCGACTCCCAGCTTGTACGCCATCCAGTCGCGCACCCCGGCCACATCGAAAAGCGGGTGAGGGATCAGGTGCTTTCGCAGCGTCTCGTCGTTGAGCAGCGGCAGAAAATCCTCTGCCCTGACAGCAGAAAAGGGGCTGAACACCATGGAGGTCTCTCTCATTGCCCGAAGAGGCGCCCCTAGTAGGGGCTGCCATCCTTGTGTCTGGCTGACCAGGCGCCATCGGCCCCCTGTACCAGGGCCAGATCGTCATCGGGATAGTCGACGGTATCCCCTGGCAGCCTGTCCCCCACCTCGAGATAGACAGCGTCCACCTCACCGTGGTTGAGCAACTGGTGGGCCAGGCCGCTGCCCCCCTTGAAGCCGATGCACTCCCCCGGCGACATCCGGTACTCCTCCTCCCCGTGGCGCAGGGTGGGATTGCCCGAGAGCACATAAACGAACTCGTCCTGCAGGCCGTGATGGTGCTTGAGCGCCGAGATGGCTCCCGGTGCCAGGGTCGTCAGATTGACCCCGAAATTGGCGAGGCCGAAATGATCCCCCAGCCTGCGCCGGGTGCGGTGCTTGACCAGGGAGGCAAAGGGCTCCGGATAGAGGGACTTTGCCTTGTGCTCGGGGATGGCCGTTGCCTGAATGGCGCGTTTGTCAGTCATGTTCTGATCCTCCCTGTGAATGACGTCTCTCTTTATAGCCTGCTCCTTAGCGGCGAAACATGGGCAGGGGTTGAAGGGGTGTCTCACACACCATGTCATGCCCGGTTGTCGCCAGATGGCAAAGACGCCCTGTTTTTCGTTTGGCTATCTTAATGGCACACCGGAAAATGGGAAGTCGCGTTGGCAACCTCACCCATGGAATAAAGAAGATGGCCCGCGATCACTGGGAAGCACCCTCTTCCAGCGGCCCGGGTATGGAGGGGCACCGGCACATGCAGACCCGGTGACTAGAGCACCTCAATCCTGACCTTGATAAGCCCGGACCGGGGATTGCCGATGGCGCTGAACGCTGCCCTGGAGAGATCGATGATGCGCCCGCGGGGGAAATTGCCCCTGTCGTTGACCCTGACCACCACGCTCTTGTCGTTGGCCAGGTTGGTGACCCTCACCAGGGCGCCGAAGGGCAGTGTCATGTGGGCGGCGGTGTTGGCGTGGCGCTGGTAAGGCTCCCCGCTGGCAGTGCGCTTGTTGTGGTAGCGATCGGCGTAATAGGAGGCGAGCCCCGTCTCGCTATAGCCTCGCCAGTTGCCCGCACTGCCTGCATCAGGCTGGCTGCTGCAGGCGGCCAGCAGCAGGCACAGGGAGGCCAGCAGCCCTTTTTGTAGCGTCGTCATGCGTTGCTTCCTCGATGGGACAGAGCGACCAGCATCGCCAGTCAGGCTTCCGTTAACAGGGGCCTACTCTCTCATATTTTCCATGGAAAACGGGAGGCCCAGGCCTCCCGTTTGTGTGTTCACCCGTCAGCCCCTGTCAGGTGATAACTAGATCTGTACACCTCTCCTGAGTCCGCTAGGATCCTGATCGTGGAGCCGTGTGCAGTACGAAGGGGCTGGTAAACATGCACAATCAGCCCTTCATTTTTCGTCAACTGTTCCAGCGGTAAGGCTGGGTTAAGTGATTGAACGTATGAAAAAAGGCTCCAGAAGCCAGCCACGATGGCTACCGCCACCAGAAACTTGGTCCACCCCTTTTACATGGCACGGACACCGAACACACGCCAGAACCAGGTGGCTTGAATGCGCGCCTTCGTCATGCGCCATTGTTTGCGTAATTCAAAAAATTCCATAGTCATACTGTATTTATCCCTGATCCCCCTCCTCCACCTTGTAACCAAGGCGCTCATAAAACTGCACCGTCCTCTGGTTATCCGTAAAACTGGATAAATTCACCCGGCATTGTGTAATTCATAGAGATCATTTCCCCATCACTGGCGATGAATGATTTAAAAATAACAATTACTCTGCTGTCGCTCCCTTGTGGCAAGCCAAAGCCACAATAGCTAAGGAGAGGATGGTCAATATCAACAAGTGCTGGGCCAGCCATTCGTCGCTTGGCTTATAACGCAGTAGGCTTTTGTACGTATTTTCATAACTTATCAAGACCTGCTCACCTTCCTGCACCTGCCACGCCTGTTCGAAATAAAAGGGCCACCAAAATCTGTAATAAGGCTGACTCCAGACCGTGACCCGTTTTCCTTTTGCGGCAAGCAACGCTGCTTTGTTATAGATACTACCTCGATAGGCTATTTCCTCTCCCGGGTCCGTCAGGATCCTGATCGCGGAGTTATGTGCAGTACGGAGGGGCTTATAAACCTGCACAAGCACCCCCTCATTTTTCGTCAACTGTTCCAGCGGCAGGATGGGGTTAAGCAATTCAACGTAAAAAAACACGCTCCAGAAGCCGGCCATGATGGCTACCGCCACCAGAAACTTGGTCCACCCCTTTTGCATGGCACGGATGCCGAACACACGCCAGAACCAGGTGGCTTGAATGCGCGCCTTCGTCATGCGCCATTGTTTGCGAAACGCGAAAGTGTCCATAGCCATGCTTTATTCATCCCTGTGTATGTTTCCAGCTGCCATCTGCTGCAAGGACATTACGATCTGCAGAGCCCACCATATTCCACCAGACTCTGCGACATCGTAAGTGGTCACAACACCTCAACATTTACCTTGATAACACCTTCGCGAATATTGCCGATGGAGCCGAAGGCGGATTTGGAGAGATCGATAATGCGCACGCTTTTAAAGGCGCCGCGATCATTGACCTTGACCACTACGCTCTTGCCGTTGGCGAGGTTGGTGACCCGTCGCACCATGGAGCCAAAGGGCAATTCCATATGGGCAGCGCTACTGAGGTTATTGAGATAGCTCTAGCCGCTGGCGGTCTTTTTACCGTGATAACGGTCGGCATAATAGCTGGCGTAACCGGTCTCGCTTTAGCCGCGCCAGCTGCCGCCGTGGCTCTCGTCATAACGGCTGCTACAGGCTGCCAGCAGCAGGCAGACAAGCAACAGCCCCCCTTTGCAGGCCGATTGCACCACTCCTTCTCTCCCGATGCCGCGCATCTACTTCTCCTCGCTCACCTTGCCGGATAGATAGCCCGGCTGATCATATCGCGTCGCAGTAACGAGTAGATTCTCCCCATACCGGCAAGCCACCGCAATGTAGGCGGCCCCTTGCCATCATGGGGCCCAGCCCAGTTGCCAACGCAGTGGTCGCCGCGATTGTTGCAATAAACATAGGCTTTAAATCACCACTGTTACACCCAAGAGACAATCAAGGTGCCACTTCTCTGCTCGCGTTTGCCAACTCGCGCACACAAACACCCTCCGATCTGCGTCCGCAACCCAGCACAACAAGAGGGATACTTATTAACCAGAACCGGGCAAACCCGTTCATCCGTAGCCTTATCCCATCACAGGCAGCGCCGCTACTTTGCCATATTTTTCCAATAAAAAGGGAGGCGAATGCCTCCCTTTTCTCTTGCTATTTGCCCATCAGAGTCAGGCGATGAGCTTGTCGTCGGCAAAGCCAAAGCCGCGCAGCCCCACCACATGCACATGCTCGTGCTTGCCCTGCACCTTGCGGATGAGCTTGTAGGTGGTGCCCTTCTCGGGGCTGATGTTCTCCGGCGCCGCGATGAGGAGCTGCATGTCCTGGCGCTCGCACAGCTCGAACAGGGTGGCGATGGATTTGCCATCAAGCCGCGCCGCTTCGTCCAGGAACAACAAGCGGCAGGGGGCGATGTCCTTGCCGCGCAGACGGCGGGACTCCTCCTCCCAGCTGATGAGCACCATCAAGAGGATGGCCTGACCGGTGCCGATCGCCTCGCCGGTGGAGAGGGCGCCGCTCTCGGCCCGCAGCCAGCCATCGGCCCCGCGCTGCACCTCGATCTCCAGCTCCAGGTAGTTGCGATAGTCGAGCAGCACGTCGCCCATTACCTGATAGTTGCGCTCCCCCTGCTCCACCTGCGGGTTGAGACGCTGGAAGAGCTTGGCCATGGCCTCGGAGAAGCTGAGCTCCTTGTCGGCGAAGAGATCGTTGTGCATGGCGCTCTGATCGGCGAGCGCGGTCAGGAGGCGAGTGTGGGCCTCGCGGATATTGACGTTGAGACGCACCCCGCGCACCAGACCGAAGGCAATGTTCTGCAGGCCCTGGTTCAATACCCGGATGCGGTTCTGCTCCCGGCGGATGATGTTGGTGATCTTGGCCGCCACCTCGTGGGAGGAGAGGGACAGATGGGTTTCCCGCTGCTTGAGCTCGTCGGCGAGGCGCGCCAGCTCGATCTCCATCTCCTCGATGGCTTCCACCGGATCGTCCGAGCGGATGATGTCGTTGCGGATGCGATCTTTGAGGTAACGGTAGACCTGCACATAGAAGGCGACCTTCTGCTCGGTGCTGCGGTTGCCTTCCGACAGACGCAGCGCATCGCGCAGGGCCTCGTCGTGGGCCACCGCCACCCGCAGGGCGCCGAGGGCCTTGTCCGACATGGAGCGCAGCTCGTCGCTGTCAAGATAAGCCAGCTCGCGCTTGTTCAGACGCTTCTCGACGTCGGTCTCCCGTGCCAGACGCACCACCCGCGACCAGCTCGCCTTGTGACCCACCAGGGATTTACGGGCGCTGTAGTAATCCTTGCCTTCGAGCTTGAGACGACCGCCAAGGGATTCGATTTCGCGCTTGCACACCTGCAACTGGGCCTCTGCGCTGGTGCGGCGGGTCCGGGTGCGGATAAGCAGCTCTTCAATCTCTTTCTTGTGGGCACGGGCCTTCTCTTCCATATCGTCAGAGAGGGTCAGCCCCATGGCCGCCAGCTCCTGCTCGAACTCCGCCAGGGTCTGCCCCTTGGCCGAGGCGCTGGAATCGAGCGCCGTGCGCAGTTGCAGCGCCTCGGTGTGGCGCTGGGTGATCTGCTTGTGCTGCTCACCGGCGGTGCGGGCGGCAAGCTCCGCCGCCTTGAGCTTCTCTTTGAGTCGCTCGCTCATCTCGGACGCCTTGCCCAGCAGGTCTTGTGCATCCTGATAGGCAAAGTGCGGCAAACGGGCCACCAGCTGATCGAGGGCGTAGCAGCGGCGTTTCTGCGCGGCCAGCAGGTCGCTCACCTCGTCAAAGGCCGCCTGCAGGGCAGCCAGATCCTGGGGATCCTGGCGCAGCACCTGCACCATGGTTTCCAGTTTTTCCAACGCCTTGCCGTGTTTGGCGATAAAGGCTTCGGCTGTTTTAAGCGCCTCCACGTCGGCGTGAGCCGCCTCGAGGCGGGCCGCCAGGTCTGCCTCGGCAAACAGGTGGGCAAAGGGCAGCATCCCCTGCACCAGCTGGATATGGCGGGTCAGCTGGGCGGCGGCTGCTTTGGCATCACTCAGCTGCTTGTCGCACTCGGCGATGGTTTCTTGCAGCTTGCGCTGCTCGTGCTGCTTGGCCTGCACCTCGGCTTCGGGGTCCGGGCGGAAGGCGATATCCAGATGCTGACCGATAAAGTCGCGGAAGTGGCCGTAGAGACGGTGATACTTCTGCTGCTCGAAGGCGGCCTTGGCGTAGCCCTCGATGAGGTTTTCCCGCTCAAGATCGAGCTGCTCGATCCGTTTTTCCCGGGCGGCGCGGCCAAAGAGCGGCAGCTCGGGGTAGCGGGAGAAGCGCACCTGACGCTTGCTGGTGCGCACCAGCACGGCGTCCCCCAGCTCGTCCGCTTCCACCAGATCCTCGTCAAAGGAGTCGGGGTTGCCCTGAATGAGGTAGATATCTTCCGGGCAATCTTCCAGCTTTTTCAGCCGCTCGATGGCGCCTTCGAGGTCGAGCACCACCAGGGCGCTGCGAGCCGGGCCGTAGAGCGCGGAGTAGTAAGGGGCATCGTCGATGGAGATGTCGTCGTAGACGTCCGAGAGCAGCACGCCCCCCACCTGCTCGGCGATGCGGGCAAGACGGGGATCCGCCTCGCCGGCACCCAGCTGCAGGTTGCGAATTTGCATCTCCAGCGCCTGTTTCTGGCCCTGAATGCGGTTGCTCTCCTGCTCGAACTCCCGCTCCTTGTCGAGCACGCTCTGCATGCCGGAAGAGAGTTCTTCGGCGGTGGCCAAGGCCAAGCCACTCTGCTCGCGCAGTTGCTCGAGTTTTTCAAAGGATTTGAGCCAGCGCGGGGCCAGCTTGGTCAGTTCCGCGATATCGCGGCCCAGCTGAGTGCCCTGATGCTCGAGGCTGGCGCGGCGCTGATTGGCCTCTGCCTGCTGCTCGGAGAGCTCCTCCTGGCGGGTGCGCTGGGCTTCGAGGAAGATCTCCAACTCGTCCTGGCTGGCAATGTGCTGACCAGACGCCTGGGCCAGCTCGTCTCGCAGCCGCAAGAGCGTCTTCTGGCTTTCGCTCTCTTTCTCGAGGCGAGCCAGGGCGGCGCGCAGTCCTTGCCCCTGGGCAATGCGGGCCTTGTCTTCGATGTGGCGCTTGAGCAGCCCCTGCGCGGTGGGCCAGGCAGCCTCGCGCACTGTCTCGGGGGCGATGCTGAGCAGCAGCGCCAGCGCCGCTTCGTGTTCGGCCACCGCCGCCTTGGCCAGCGCCAACTGCTGCTCGGCCCCCAGCACGCGGCTGGTCAAGCTCTGCTCGGCTGCGCGGAACTGGTGCAGGGTGTCGCTCGCCTGCGCAGGCTCGAACCCCGGCAGCTCGCACTGCTCGCGGGCCGTCTCCAGCGCCTGCACCGCCTGACGGTACTGGATGGCGCGGGTCTGCTGGATATCGAGCGCCTGCTGATAGTCGGCGAGCTGGGTCTTGAGACTGTCCACCTCTGCCTGGGCCAGCTCCTTGCGCTCTTCCACTTCCAGCAACTGGCCGTGGATCTCTTCCACCACCGCCTGCTGCTGCTCCAGCTTGTCGTTGAGCTCCGCCAGATCGGCGCGATAGAGGGCAATCTTCTTTTGCAGCGCCACGGCGACCATCACCTTGGCCAGGTGCTCGGCGGCGGACTCCAGCTCGTCGGTCAGGAGCTTCTCGCGGTTGGTGAGCTGATCCACCTCGTCCGCCAGATAGATGGCGCGCTGCTTCTCCTCGGCCAGCAGGCGGCGTTTGCCGGCGAGCTCAGAGCGTGCCTTGAGGGCCAGCTCGGAGAGACGGCTCTTCTCGGCAGCGCCCCGCACATACTCCGCGGCCACATAGTGGGTGGTCTCGGTGATGAGGTTCTTGAAGAGATCCCGCTGACCCTGGGTCTCCTTGATGGCTTCCAGGGTGCGGCGGTTCTCGTAGATGGCCGCCTCCATGTCCTGGAACGCCTTGCGCACCCCGGAGTTCTCCGGCAGCAGGTATTCACGCAAGGAGCGGCTGATGGAAGACGAAATACCGCCGTAGAGGGAGGCTTCGATCAGGCGATAGAACTTGCCGCGATCCTTTTGATCCCGCAGCTTCTTCGGGGTGATGCCGAACTCGAACATGAAGTTGTGATAATCGGTCACCGTATTGAACTTGGCGACCTTGATGGCGCCAAGCTCCGCTGCCGCCCCCTTCAGATCGGCGAAGGCACGTACCCGGCCCTTGCCGTCATCGAGCTTCTCCAACAGCAGATCCGTGGGCGCCAGGTGCTCGGGCACATCCACCAGGGCGAACGGGGTGATGTTGACCTTGTTGTCACGGTTGGCCACCTGTTCGAGGTGAACGCCGACCCAGATCCGCTGCTCGCGGCTGTTCATCACTTCCAGCAGCGAATAGCAGTGGCCACGCTGCAGCTTGCCGTAGAGCCCCTTGTCGCGGGAGGCACTGCTGGAACCCGCTTCCGTGGTATTACGGAAGTGAAGCAGTGACTGGTCTGGAATGAGGGCCGCGATAAAGGCCGCCATGGTGGTGGACTTGCCCGCGCCGTTGCCGCCGGACAGGGTCGTGACCAGCTGGTCGAGATCGAAGGTGCGGGCGAAGAAGCCGTTCCAGTTGACCATGGTCAGGGATTTGAATTTGCCTCTCACGCCACACTCTCCATCAAACCGGCCGACACCATCAGTGCCGGCACATTAACGTTGCAGATCATCTTCCACCTCCAGCTCCAGCTGCTCCTCGTCCAGATCCTCTTCGATATCCTCGAACAGGGAATCGCTGCTCGGCATCTCGTCGTCGTGGAAGATGGCCTCCCCTTCCTGGATCATCCGCAGTTGCACCGCGCGGGGATCTTCGTCGGAGCGCACATCGGCGGCGAAACGGAACACGGATTCGTTGACCCGGAATTTGTCGCTGTTGCCAAGGGGGGTGATCATCCCGAGGCGCTTGAGGCGACGCATGGAGGTGCGGATCTTCTCGAGGAGTTTCTTCTTGTCCAGATCCGTGCCGCCGGAGCGGCTGTTGACCATGCGCAGCAGTTGCTTCTCGTCCGCCAGACTCAGCACCTCTTCTTGCAGCTCGCCCATGGCGAACACCCCTTCAGAGGCGAGCCTGTCCGGGCTCAGGAACAGGTAGCAGAGCACCTTGCCCACCAGCATATCGAGCTCAGATAGCACTGTTGTTCCGATGTCGGCGCTCGGGCGCGGACGCAGGTAGAAGAAGCCTTCCGGCGCCTTGATGAGTTCCACCTGATAGCGGCCGTAGAAGATCTCCAGCTCCTGGTGGTACTCCACCAGGGCAGAGTGCTGCTCGAATTCGTCGGCACTGATGTGGCGACCGGAGCGCAGGGCGGTGTCGATGCGCGGAAACAAGGGGTTGGCGATGGCCTCTGCGAGCCGCAGGGGCAAGGGGAATTCAGTATTGATCGATGACATAGGCCTGAACCTTGGATCCAGCTTGGTTGATGGGTTTCCATGCGGGTTGGCGGTGGTGCTCGCGCTCACCGCTGGCATGGCCGAGACGCACGGCCTGATCGATCAGGAGGCGCGCCACGTCGAAGTGGGCATGAGCCGGGTAGTCCAGCAGGTATTCCCGCAGCACGTCGGCAAGATCCAGCCGATCTCCCTGCTCCGGGTAGCGGGCCAGGTAGCGCTCGATGCGCTCCGCCAGCTCCTGGTTGATGTCCACCATCTCCACATACTCCATCTCGAGGGGCACCTCGCCGGTCACCTCCTCGTCGTGGATGGCGATGGTTTCATCCCGCAGCTCCAGCAAACGGGGCTCTTCGGCCACCCGCAACAACCAGCTGTGCTGCTCGAAGTTGCGGATGGATTCCCGCAACCGCTGGCTGAAGGCGCGGTTCTTGTCCATGTCGATGGCGTTGCGGATGAACTTGTGAACGTGCCTGTCATAACGGGACCAGAGCTCGATGCACTGCTGGCCCCAGGCGGTGATGACGTCCAGACGCCCCTGCAGGGCGTGGGTCAGCTCCTCGACGTGGAACAGATCCTCACGCCCCTGGGCCGCTTCCTGAATGTTGAGCAGCCCCGCCTGCAGGCGGTGGCCGGCGGCGTCCAGGGTGTCCTGCAACTCGCGCAGGGTCTGGCCGGTCTCGTGCAGGAGCTTCTCGCAGCTGTGGATGGCATCGACCCAGTTCTGGGTCAGCAGGGCCGCGATCTCGCTCTTGACCTGGTTTTGCTGCTCGTCCATGGCGCGCTGGGTGAGATCGATGCGCCCGAGCGTCTCTTCCAGGGAGAAGGAGAGGCGCGGCAGTACCTCGGCGTCCCACTGCTCCCGGGTGTTGGTCTCGAGCGCCGCCTTGCGGGCGGTGTCGAGCTCGGCAGCCAGGTGCTCGAGCAGGATGGAGAGCTTGATGGAGTCCACCTGGCGCTGATCCATGAAGAAATCGACGATGCTCATGCCAAGGCGCGACAGGCGATAGAGGCTCTCCCCCGCCACCATGTCGGTGGTGAAACGCGACAGCAGTTGCTGGCGAATGAGATCGTTGATGGCGTTGTTGGCGCGACCGGTGAGGGTCTCGTCCATCTGGCCGAAGGCACTGCTGACATAGCCAAAGGCATCGTGCAGCGCGGCCTCCGAGAGATCAGACTCGTCCTCGGAGAGCGTCTTGATCGCTATCAGAAAGGCCAGCCTGTCGGTGGGGAGGTTCAGCGCCAACCCCTCCTGTCTGACCCATCCCACCGTCTCTGGCAGGGTACGGGATGTACTCATCATGACGTTATCATCTCGTTGTTATAGTCGGCAGGTCTTCGCCCGCCGTGGTGATATAGGCCGGGGTCGGTGGCGTCCCGGCGGCTGGATCCCGCATCGTATTCACGCCGGTGTGTCTCAACCGGCCGGTTTCTGGGCCATCACATGGATGTAGCGCCCCAGGGAAACAAAGGGCTCCTGGCGGCAATATTGCTGCTCCATGGCCAGCAGGTCCTCGAACTTCTCGACCTGATCCTGCTTGTGGCGCATGTAGTCGTGGATGACGCGCACCCCGGTCTTGCCGATGATCCGCAATCCCCCCCGGCCTATCCAGTCATAGACCTGCTCTGGCAACTGAGGGTTGGTGGGAGTCAGGGCTGTCTGGCGTTTCTTGCGAAGGCCCAGGCGCACATAGTCGAAATTACCCACCACCAGGCTCTGGAACAGGAGGCCGTGACGATTGTAAAAAAGCAGCGACAGTATGCCCCCAGCCTTGACGAAAGGGAACAGACCCAGCAAGGTCTGGCGCGGCTCGGCGAGCCACTCCAGTACCGCGTGACAGAGCACCAGATCGAAGGTGCCGGTCACCTGGTGCTTGAGATCCTGAATGGGGCAATGGATGAGACGAATTCTGTCTTCCAACCCCTTCTGGGCGATCTGCTCCCGGGCCAGATCCAGCATTTCTGCCGACAAATCGCACAGCTCCACCTGATGGCCCATGGCCGCCAGTTTCTGGGCGAAGTAGCCAAAGCCGCCGCCGGCATCCAGGATGCGCAGCGGCCGGTTGCCCAGGCGCGCCAGGCAGGCTTCGATGTCACTCCAGACAATGGTGGTGCGAATGCGCCCCTTGGTGGAGTCGTAAATGTTGCGAGCGAACTTGTCCGCGCGCCCGTCAAAACTCTGATCTTGCTTCAAGACACACTCATCTTCGACCGCCCCGCCATGAGGGCCGCAGGAGGAACCACACAGGATTGGGCCACAGGAAAAAAGAGGGGTATTCTGTCACATCCCGAATTTGCTGAAAACTCAAGGACGTGTCTGTCGTGTTCGAGCTCAACTTCTTTGTCATCAAGAAATGGCTGGGCCATCTGTTGATGCCGCTCCCCTTTTCTCTCTCCTTGTTGGTGCTGGCGCTCGTGCTGCTCTGGTTCACCCGCTTTCAAAAAAGCGGCAGACTGCTGGCGACCCTCTCCTTGGTGATCATCGCCCTGATGGGGACGCGGCCGGTGAGCTACGAGCTGGCCCGCAGCCTGGAGCAGACCTATCCCCCCTTCGAGGTGAGCCAGCATCCTGACATCCAGGCCATCGTCGTGCTGGGCAACGGTCATGTGAGCGATCCGGCCATCCCAGAGCGCGCCTGGCAAAACAACATCTCCCTGGCGCGCACCCTGGAAGGGGTTCGCCTGGCCCTGGCCTATCCAGAGGCCGAGCTGGTCTTCTCCGGCGCCGTGGCCGGGGATCCCCTGTCGAACGCCGAGGTCAACGCCCGCATGGCGGCCAGCCTTGGCATCCCGCGCGCGCGCATGACGTTGTTTGAAAACAACAAAGACACCCATGACGAGGCGGTCAGCATCGCCGCCCACCTCAACGGCAAACAGGTGGCGCTGGTGAGTTCGGCCACCCACCTGCCCCGGGCCATGGCCCTCTATCGCAGTCAGGGACTCGATGCGGTGCCGGCTCCCACCGATTACACCGCCAAGCAGAGTCAGGAGCCGCAACCCCTCTACAGCTACCTCCCCAAGGGGCGTTATCTGATGTATTCCGAGGCTGCCATTCACGAGTGGATTGGGGTATGGTGGGCCCGTTTGCGTGGGCAGGTCACCGAGTGAGCAATCGCGCCTTGCATTCCTGATTTGGATCAGGAAAGCGAAAAAAAATTACGTCATTTGCCGCCGGGTCAGCTATCTTGGGCTCGGTTCAATTCATATAATGTTGCGCAATCAAATGCCTAGGAGATATAGAAGATGAGACAGCACCTGGTAATGGGTAACTGGAAACTGAACGGCACCAAGGCTTCTGTAGAAGCCCTGATCAAAGGACTGACCCCGGCCGCTGCCGCTCATCCTTCCGTGCAAGTGGCCGTCTGCCCGCCGGTTATCTTTTTGGGTCTGGTTGAACAGCTGACCGCTGGCAGCAAGATCGCCTACGGTGCCCAGAACGCCGACGTTCATGAGTCCGGCGCCTTCACCGGCGAAAACGCCCCCTCCATGCTCAAAGCCTTCGGCTGCACCTACTCCCTGGTCGGCCACAGCGAGCGTCGTACCCTGCATGCAGAGACCGACGACGTGGTGGCTGCCAAGTACGAAGCCATCCAGAAGGGCGGCCTGATCCCCGTGCTGTGCATCGGTGAAACCCTGGCCCAGTTTGAAGCCGGTACCACCAACCAGGTGGTCGAGACCCAGCTCAAGGCCGTGATCGATCGCTGCGGCATCGCCTCCTTCGAGAACGCCGTCATCGCTTACGAGCCGGTATGGGCCATCGGCACCGGCAAGACCGCCACCCCGGAGATCGCACAATCCGTGCATGCTCACATCCGTCAATACCTGGCCGGTTTTGATGCAGCCGTGGCTGCCAAGGTACAGATCCTGTACGGCGGCTCCGTGACTGGCGCCACCGCTGCTGACCTGTTCGGCCAGCCGGACATCGACGGTGGCCTGGTGGGTGGCGCGTCCCTGAAAGTGGACGACTTCTCCCAGATCATCGCTGGCGCCGCCAAGTAAGCGCCAAGCAAAGAGGGGCCCCGCCCCTCTTTGCATATCGCTTTCCTATGGACCCTCTCGCCATAGGAAAGCCGATATAGTAAAAGCGGCAAGCCGTATTTTTCAGAATCTTGATTTTCGACAACTCAGATCCAGAGGCACTCATGACCAAACAAATCAAACGTATTGGTGTTTTGACCAGTGGTGGTGACGCACCGGGTATGAACGCAGCCATCCGCGCCGTGGTGCGCGCCGGTCTGCATCATGGCCTGGAAGTTTACGGCATCTATGATGGCTACCTCGGTCTGCACCAGGACCGTATCGTCAAGCTCGAGCGTCACAGCGTCTCCGACGTCGTGAACCGTGGCGGTACTTTCCTGGGCTCCGCCCGTTTCCCCGCCTTCAAGGATCCGAAAGTCCGTGCCGAAGCGGTCGAAAACCTGAAGAAACACGGCATCGATGCCCTGGTGGTCATCGGCGGTGACGGCTCCTACATGGGTGCCAAGAAGCTGACCGAAGAGGGCTTCCCCTGCATCGGCCTGCCGGGCACCATCGACAACGACATCGCCGGTACCGACTTCACCATCGGCTTTGACACCGCCCTGAACGTGGTCGTGGACGCCATCGACCGCCTGCGCGACACCTGCAGCTCCCACCACCGCATCTCCGTGGTCGAGATCATGGGCCGCCACTGCGGCGATCTGGCCATGTCTGCCGCCGTTGCCGGTGGTGCCGAATACGTGATCGTGCCGGAAGTGGCCTTCGACAAGGAGAAGCTGCTGCAACAGATCAAGGAAGGGGAAGCCAAGGGCAAGAAGCACGCCATCATCACCATCTGCGAGCACGTCACCGACGTCAACGCCCTGGCAAAAGACATCGAGGCAATGACCGGCCGCGAAACCCGCGCCACCATCCTGGGTCACATCCAGCGTGGCGGTTCTCCCACTGCCCGTGACCGTATCATGTCCAGCCGCATGGGTGCCTTCGCCGTCGAGCAACTGCTGGCGGGCCAGGGTGGCCGCTGCGTCGGCATTCAGGGCAACGAGATGGTGCACCACGACATCATCGACTGCATCGAGAACCTGAAGCGCCCGTTCAACCAGGAGCTGTACGATCTCTCCACCACCCTGTTCTAAGGGCTGTGGTCTGACAAAAAACCCTCCTCTGGAGGGTTTTTTTATGCGGGCTCCTCACCCTCTCCTCCCCCTGCGGGGGCCCGACTATCCACTGGCCACTGTCGCCATGTCTTACCCCTTGCCCGGCGGCCCTGAGCCTCTGACCCCACGACCTTCTCCTTTACTTCTTTCCCCCGCTTTTCTGCTTGCTCACCTTGTTCGCGACGGGTCTGGATAAAGGCCTTGGTGCCACAGTGCCAGGGCCCTGCGCCAGGGTGACGCCGGGTTGTTCTCCCCGCCTTTCATCACATCACACTGGCGCCATATAGCCACCCAGGTGGGCCGACGATATCGCCCGCTTCCCCTGCGCGCGGGCCCAGTGGCTCGTCCCCCCAAGAAAACAGCGAAAAACGGGGCTTCCGGCCACCCAAGGCCCCATGAAGATCGCCCCCCATTTTCCCGCCTTCCCCCCTTTCCTTCCATGCTCCTTTGACGGCCATTTTGTCGTTTTTCCGTACTCTTTTTGCTCCCATCCTGTTTGGGATGAGCAGAAAATTGAGCCTTCATCGGATAACCCTGGCTGGCAACAGCCTTGCAGACTGGGGTTGGGACACAAGTCGTGAGAAAACATGACATGGGATGACAAAACCTGGCTGACAGCCACCAACCTCCCTAGGACGACACCAATCGGCGCATCCCGCAGGCCATTTTGCTGACTAAAAATGGAGATCACCACAAAGACCCCAATCGGAACCACAAAGGAGAGAGTCACAAAAACAACGTAACTTAATGTATTTAAAGACTTTATATGCATCCACTTTCACTGGCATTACTATCAAACTCTTCCCAGGACAAAAAACGCCCTTAAACTTGTGAAAATGCAGCTATATTTCACCACTAAACCATTTTCGCCTCATAATTACATTTTTCGTTGTTTTATCGTTCTGTTGTGGTATCTTGGTTCCATCATGAGCCAACCAAGGGAGATAAAATCATGAAAGAGTTCGTAGTTACTGCCGTTTTCACCGTGTTTTTCACTCTGGTTGCCGTCTCCATGCCGTCGCTGGCACAGCTCTAAGTCGGTCAATCAGCCATCTGCCACCTCTGCACCAGAGGGGTGGTTCAAAAAACAGACTGCAACGTGGATTTTTGACGCGCTCTGGCAAAGGATGATGCCAAGCCATCATTGAGTGCGATCTGAGCACACAAAACGACCTCGTCGACATCCATGCCATCTTTCAAGGGGAGCCCAGGCTCCCCTTGTCGCATCTCCCCCTGCGGGATTTACTCTTGCCCCCCTGCCCGTCACAATGACCGCTGGATTTGCCACGCAGGAACCACCATGACTCAGGATGCCTTGCGCCACTGGCGCCGCGACCTTCATCGTCACCCCGAAGCCGCCTGGTGTGAATTTCGCACCACCACCCTCATCGCCCAACACCTCAGTGAACTCGGTTTCTCCATCATGCTGGGGGATCAACTGCTCGCCAGCACCCTCATCATGGGACGGGAAATAGACGTCGAGGCCCAGAAGGCCCGTGCCCTGCACCAGGGGGCGCATCCGGAGTGGCTGACGCGGATCGACGCACTCACCGGCGTGATGGGACTCTGGGATAGCGGGCGCCCCGGCCCCACCCTGGCGTTTCGCTTCGATATCGATGCGGTGGAGGTCGAAGAGAGCCAGGAGGCGTCACACCTGCCCGGCCAGGGAGGCTGGCACTCCGCCAACCCGGGCTGGATGCACGCCTGTGCCCACGATGGTCACACCGCCATCGGGCTGGTGCTGGCCGAGCGGATCGCGGCCCTCGCCGATCGCCTCACTGGCCGCATCAAGCTCTTCTTCCAGCCGGCTGAAGAGGGCTGCCGAGGCGGCAAGGCGCTCGCGGCAGGGGGGCAGCTCGACGACGTGGACGCCCTGCTGGCACTGCACATCGGCATTCACGCGAGCAGCGGTGAGCTGGTGGTCAACCCCACCGAGTTTCTCTGTTCAACCAAATTCGACGTGGAGTTCATGGGGCAAGCCGCCCATGCGGGGCTCGAGCCCAACGCGGGCCACAATGCCCTGGCGGCGGCCTGCATGGCCACCACCGCCATGCTCGGCATTCCCCGCCATCGGGACGGCATGACCCGCATCAACGTGGGGCAGCTCAACGGCGGCAGTGGACGCAACGTCATCCCGGGCCATGCCCGCCTGATGGGGGAGACCCGTGGCGCGACGCCGGCCCTCAACGACTACATGTTCAATCAGGTACAGCAGATTGTGGAGGGGGCGGCCCTGATGCAGGGCGCGACCTACCACATCCGCAAACAGGGGGAAGCGATCGGTATCGAGAACAGCCCAGCCCTCATCGAGGAAATCGTGCCTCTCGCAGAGGGGAATTCCCTTGATACCATCCACACCCGCCGCTTCGGGGCCAGCGAGGATGCCGGTTTCCTCATCGAGCGGGTACAGCAGCACGGCGGCGAAGCCGCCTATCTCATCCTGGGAGCCAACCTCGCGGCCCCCCACCATCATCCGGAGTTCGACTTCGACGAAGCCGTGCTGGCCCCCGGAGTGGCCTTGCTGGAGGCCTGGCTGCTCGCCCGCCTCGGCCGCTAGCAAACGCCGGATGCAAACAAGGCAGCCCATGGGCTGCCTTGTTTTTTTACACCCTTGCGGGCATAGGGGACCTACTCTCCCAGCACGATCGCGCAGAGATGGGCGAAGTGGTGGATCTCGTGGGTCGCCTCACACGGACCTGTCTCCCGCCCCGGGTTGTACCAGCAGGTAGCAAGCCCCTGGGCGGCGGCACCGGCGATGTCGGTCTTGGGATTGTCCCCCACCATCAACACCCGCGCCGGGCTCGGCTGACCCATCTGCGCCAGGGCATGCTGGAAGATGGCCGCCGCCGGCTTGGTCACCTGCACCTCGTCAGAGATAACGAGAGGCTCAAACCAGCTGTTCCAACCCAGTTTGTCGAGGCGCCCGCGCTGGGGCAGGCTGAAGCCGTTGGTGATGATCCCCATTCTGACCTTGCTCTTCAGGGCCTGCAGGGTCTCCTCCACCCCCTCCAGCGGCACGCTCAGGGCGATGATCTGCTGCAGGAAGGTCTCGTTCATCGCCATGGGCGCCACGTTGACCTGCTCGGCAAAGAGCGAAAAACGGGTCTGCTGCAGGTGGGTGGCGTCAATCTCCCCTGAGTTGTACTGCTGCCAGAGCCGCTGGTTGAGGGCATGGTACTCCGCCATCTTGGGGGGAGTCGGCGCCACGCCGTAGATCTGCAGGGTCCGCTCCAGCGCCCTGGCGACCGGAAAATCGAGCAGGGTTTCGTCCAGATCGAACAGCACCCAGTCATAGCTTGCTTGTTTCACGCTTGTCCTTATTGATTGTGCTTGGCCACGTTGTCATGCGTCGGGCGCACCCATCCCCAGAGGGCTGTCGAGCAGGGTCAGGGTCAGCCTGACACCAAAGCCGGTTACCTCGCTGCCCACCACGCCATTGCCCCCCTTGTTGCGAAAACCACTCAGGTCGAGGTGCAACCAGGGAAGCTCGGCGGGCACGAAGCGCGTGAGAAAACGGGCGGCATCGATGTGATCCGGGGAGGCGCCCGGCGCGCACTGTAACAGATCGGCCCACTCGCTATCGAGGTTGTCATCGTAATCCTCGTCCAGGGGGAAGGGCCAGACTCGCTCCCCGCTCTGCTGGCCCAGCGCTA
Organism: Aeromonas sp. R7-1; assembly: GCF_040908115.1. NCBI lineage: Bacteria > Pseudomonadati > Pseudomonadota > Gammaproteobacteria > Aeromonadales > Aeromonadaceae > Aeromonas > Aeromonas sp. R7-1. Next base: position 167,479 of record NZ_JBFODD010000038.1, read on the forward strand.
TCAGCGTGGTGAGCCACTCGGGGCGGTTGGTGAAGACGCCGCTGTAACGGCTGCCGAGCGCCCGTTTGCAGGCGCCGGTCAGGGTGGCGTAGTCGATCAGCAAGTCGGGCTTGTCCCCGGCCGCCAGGGTCAGGGCATCCGCCAGCACCATGCGCCCCTCGGCGTCGGTGTCCACCACTTCGATGGTGGTGCCGTTCAGCGCGGTCACCACCTCACCGGGCCGGAAGGCCTGCGGGCCGATGTGGTTCTCGGCGATGGCGAGCCAGCAGTGCACCTCAACGGGGAGTTTCGCCCGGCTGATGGCCAGCAGCGTGCCAAGGGCCACCGCGCTGCCCCCCATGTCCAGGTGCATGCCATACATGCTGCCACCGACTTTCAGGTTGTAGCCACCGGAGTCGTGGCAGATCCCCTTGCCCACCAGCGCGACGCGGCGCACCGGGTTGGCCGGACAGTAACTGAGCCTGACGATGGCGGCCTGGCCGTCCGCCGAACCACGGGCCACCGCCAGGAAGGCGCCAGCCCCCTTCTGTGCCAGGGTCGCCTCGTCAAACTCCTGCCACTGCCACCCCTCCTGCTGCGCCAGCTCCCGGGCATAGGCCCGGTAATGACGGGCATTGAGCTCGGACGCTGGCAGCACTGCTAGGTGGCGAGCCAGACCGTTGCCTTCGGTTTCTGCGCTCAGGCGGGCCATGTCCAGCTCGCAAGGGGGGGAAAGTTGCAACTGCTGATAACCCGGTCTTGTCGCCTCACTCCGTTTCTGGGTCGGCAGGGTCACATCGGCGGCGAGCAGGCAGGCGAGCACCACCCTTGCCAGTTGCGCGCGATGCTCATCGTCAAAGCCCTCCAGATGGAGCGCCAGGTGCGTCGCCTTGAGGCCCGCCAGCGAGCCCACCCAGCTGCGCACCTGCTTGTAGAGCCGATGATCCAGGGCCGGGCAGGCATTCATGAAGATCACCCGTTGCAGCCCCTGACTGTCGTCAAGGGAATAGGGGGCCTTCTGACCCAGGGCTATCTGGGTTGCCACGGCGGCAAAGGGAGGCGTCGCCAGCAGGGTATCGCGCGCTGAGTCGGCAATGAGCAGGAGTTTGACGGCAGCCGGCCCTGCCATTACTTCGGCGAGGGAGGTGCTCTGCATCGTGATTTGGGGAGAAGAATAGCTAAAAGGGGTTATCACAGGGTGCGGCCTCATCCATGAACAGAAAGCAGGATGATACCGAACAAATGGCGAGAGGGATCGGAAAAACACACATTATTGTGTGCAAGCAACAGATGCTGGAGGGGATCAGAGAGGTAATGCAGAAGAAAATCAGTCAGAAGTTGGTTGCGGGGGCCGGATTTGAACCGACGACCTTCGGGTTATGAGCCCGACGAGCTACCGAGCTGCTCCACCCCGCGTCCGAGTTGTATTGCCACCACAAAAAGCAGAGCAGTTGCTTCTTGCTGTCTTCGTTTCCACCGCAGCGCTATGCGCTTGCCATGAATACAAATGGTTGGTT